>NZ_CP054839.1:5801260-6106590 GCF_018141105.1 Saccharopolyspora erythraea
CTCGACCGACGCGAAGATCAGCGCCTGGTGCGCCAGGTTCTCCAGCACGACCGCGCGGCCGGTCATGGTCGCCGCCGCCCGGATGATCTCGTCGGGCCCGGCGCCGCGCAGCGAGAGCGCGGTGAACGTGTCGTGAATGCGCTGCGCGGTCCGCAGCGTGCGGAGCTGGCCGCCCAGGATCATCGCGTGCACTTCCTGCGTCACGTCGACGAACTTGACCCCGCAGTGCAGCACCACCAGCGGAACGCCGCGCGACCGGCAGCCCGCGACCAGCTCGCGCGGCGCCTCCCGGTAGCAGCGGCCGAGCTCGAGCACCACGGCGGCGGCACCGACGTCGCAGAGCTCGGCCGCGTAGTCGTCCAGCCGGGCGGGGAAGCCGATGCCGGTGGTCAGCACCAGCTCACCGCCACGCAGGGCCGAGGCGGGGCTGGCCCATTCCGTGACGTGCACCCAGCGCACCGGCCGGTCCAGCCGGTCCTGGCCGGCGAGGACCTTGGGCAGCCCGCGAGCCAGCACCGGCAGGGACAACACCTCACCCAGCGTCACAGTCCCGCCGTCGCTGTTCACCACCACACCCTGCGCCTTGCGGGCGCCGAATTCAACGGCGGTCACGGCGCGCGGGACGGTCGGCGCTGACGATGGTCTTCACGACACCGCCCGCTCCTCGACGGCAGCGGTGCCGGTGTTGCTCGCGGCCGCGAGCCCCAGGCCCTTGGTCTCCGGGGCGAGGGCCACCGAGACGGCCAGGCCGACCAGCGTGATGCCCGCGCCGATCAGCAGCGTCCCGGTGTTGCCGACACCGGCGATCAGCAGTGGTAGGAAGAACGTGCCGCCCGCGGAGCCGAAGCGGCTCATCGCGGAGGCGAAGCCCACCCCGGTGGCCCGCAGGTCGGTGGGGAACAGCTCGCTGGGATACAGGAACTGCAGCGCGCTGCCCGCGGCCTCGGCGAAGTGGAACAGCACGAACAGCAGGATGATCGGCAGCGCGAGGTGCAGCGGCAGCAGCGCCAGGCACAGCAGCGACGCGAAGATCGCGACGAAGGTGCCGATCAGCAGGGGCCGCCGGCCGAGCCGGTTGACCAGGACCAGACCCGCCGTCACGCCCAGGATCGGGATCAGCATCATCACCGCCGAGCTCGCCGTCGCGTTGCCGACACCCATAGACTCGAGGATCTGCGGCTGGAACGTGCGGATCGCGTAGCCCGTCGCCACCTGGCACATGAAGAACATCGAGCAGAACACGACCTGCTTGGTGTAGCCGCGGCGGAACACCTCGCCGATGTTGCCCAGCCCGGACCCCTTGCGCCGCGGTGCCCTGCTCTCCGCGACCAGGTCGTCCACCCGCACGTCCGGACCGACGTACTTGCGCACGATCGCCGTCGCCTCATCCATCCGGCCCCGGCTGGCCAGCCACCGCGGCGACTCCGGCACCCCGGCACGCATCAGCAGGAACACGAACGCCGGAACCGCCCCGGACAACAGCATCCAGCGCCACCCGTCGGGGCCGAGGTTCGACAGGGCCAAGCCGACCCAGTAGCTCACGCCGTAACCGATCCACCACGACAGCACCAGACCCGACAGCGCGGGCCCGCGGAGCTTGCGCGGCACCAGCTCGGCGGTGATGGCCGAGGCGATCGGGTAGTCCGCGCCCACCGCGATCCCGATGACCAGGCGCAGCACGAACAACTGCCACGCCTCGGTGACGAAGAACTGCGGAACCGACGCGGCCACGAACACCGCGAGGTTGAGCACGTACATCAACCGGCGCCCGATCCGGTCCGTGATCGCCCCGAAGACCAGCGCGCCGACGAACACGCCGATCAGCGCCGAGCTGGCCAGCAGCCCGGACCACACCGGCCCGAGCCCCAGTTGCGGCGTGATCTGGCTCAGCGCGACGGCGATGATGCCGAGCAGGTAGCCGTCGCAGAAGGGCCCACCCATCGCGACGGTGACCAGGCGGCGGTGGAAGCGGGTGACGGGAACGTCGTCCAGGGTGGTGGTCATTGGCGGTGCCTCTCGGTGACGAAGGCGGACTGCGTTCACTGTGCGCCAGAGCACCCCGACTGGACGCAGACAGATTGTCACCTCGTCGCCGACTTCGTTGACACCACGCCTCGACTCCCTCGCGCCCTGTTCTCTCCCTGCCACCGATGCGTTACACGTGGTAGTCGCGCCTCCGAGACGCCCATGGCCGCGGCAAGGCATGACCTGTCCGCCTCACGGGACAGGACTGGACGTTTTGTCAACCGGCCAGGGCGCACGCGGGGCGTAGCGTCTGCCCCAGCCGCTCCGAGGTCCGTTCCGCCTCGTGAGCACCACCTCGCCGAAGGAGCCAGCGCCTCTTCCGCCGGCGGCCCCACGCCGCACCACCGCAAAGGAAAGCGACCATGAGCCCTCGCCCCGTCGTCACCTTCGACTGCTACCGCACCCTGGTCGACTTCGACCTCAACCGCGAGACGCTGCCCATCGTCCGCGACCGCCTCGACGAGGTCGGCGTCGACCACGAGGTGTTCCTCGACAACCTGCGCGTCATGCGCTTCCAGGGCGTCGTCCAGCCCTACCGGCGCTACCGCGACATCCTCCGGGACTCCCTCGAGAACTGCATGCTGCTGCACGGCATCGAATACCGCGACGAGGACTACGACCGCCTGATCGCCGCCGCCGAGAAGTTCCCCGCCTTCCCGGAAGTGCCCGACGCACTGCGCACGCTCAAGCAGCACTACGACATCGCGATCCTGACCAACAGCGACGACGACCTGATCCCCCACCACCTCGACGCCATCGGGGTGCCCTTCGACCACGTCGTCACCGCCGAACAAGCCCGCGCCTACAAACCACGGCGCCAAGCCTTCGAAAAGCTGTTCTCGGTGCTCCCCCAAACCCGCGACCAGATCACCCACGTCGCCCAGGGCTGGGACTACGACATCATGCCCACCAAGGCCCTCGGCATCCACCGCCGCGTCTGGGTCAACCGCTACGGCCTCAAGGGCAGCGACCACTACCAGCCCTACGACGAGATCCGCGACCTGTCCGAGCTGCCCCCGCTGCTGGGGCTGTGAGCCCGGCATGAGTTCTGCGACTGACACGGATCTGGTCAACGGCAACGTGTCCTTCTGGTTCGACGCCCTGGGCGGCCGTCCGGCGCCCCGACCCGCGCTGCCGGGAGACGTCAGCGCCGACATCTGCATCGTCGGCGGCGGCCTGACCGGGCTGTGGACCGCCTACTACCTGAAGAAGTCCGACCCCGCACTCGACATCGCCATCGTGGAGCGCGAGTTCACCGGATACGGCGCCTCCGGCCGCAACGGCGGCTGGGCATCGGGACTGATCGCCGGATCACGCGAGCGCTTCGCCAAGCTCCACGGCCCGGACGCGCTCAGATCACAGCAGCGGCTGATGAACGAGGCGGTCGACGAGTTCGTCGCCGTGGCCGAGACCGAGGGCATCCAGGCCGACACCGTCAAAGGCGGCACCATCCGCATCGCCTCCTCCCCACCCCAAGCGCAACGGCTGCGGGCCGGAGTGGAGGAAGACCACCACTGGGGCGTGCCCGACTCCCGCATCCTCGAACGCGACGAACTGCGGGAACGCATCAACATTCCCGACGCCACCCTCGCCGCCTACACACCGCACTGCGCCCGCATCCAACCCGCACGCTTCGTGCGCGGACTGGCCGACGTCGTCGAAGCACTCGGCGTGCGGATCCACGAATCGACCGCAGTGACACACATCGAGCCCCACCTCGCCCACACCGACCGAGGCGTCGTCCGGGCACCGGTGATCCTGCGAGCAACCGAGGGCTACACCGCCTCCCTGGCCGGCCAGCGGCGAACCCTGCTGCCGATGAACAGCTCCATGATCGTCACCGAGCCACTGCCACGGCAGGTCTGGGACGAGATCGGCTGGAACCGCGGCGAAACCCTCGGCGACAAGTGCTACTCCCACATGTACGGCCAACGCACCGCCGACGGCCGGATCGCCATCGGCGGCAGGGGCATCCCCTACCGCTTCGGGTCGGCCACCGACCGCGACGGAGCCACCCAGCAGGCGACCATCCGCTCCCTCACCGAAATCCTGCACCGCAGATTCCCCGCCACCCGCGATCACCGCGTCACACACGCCTGGTGCGGCGTACTCGGGGTCCCCCGCGACTGGTGCTCCAGCGCCACCTACGACCCCCGCACCGGACTGGGACACGCCGGCGGCTACGTAGGCCAGGGCGTCACCACCACCAACCTCGCCGGACGCACCCTGCGAGACCTCGTGCTCGGCCACGACACCGAACTCACCCGCCTGCCCTGGGTAGGACACACCACCCGCCGATGGGAGTTCGAACCCCTGCGCTGGCTCGGCGTCCGATCCATGTACCTCGCCTACGGCTGGGCCGACCACCACGAGCACACACGCGGACGCGAGTCACGACTGGCGAAACTCGCCGACCTCATCACCCGCCGCCCTTGAGGGGTCCCTATCCCCGGAGGAAGTCCACAAGGGTTGCGGTGAGGTCGGCGGGATTGTCTTCCTGCACGAGATGCCCTGCGCGCGGGACGGGATGGAACGTCGCTTCAGGGATGCGGGCGGCGAGCTCCCGTCCGCGCGCTTCGGGCATCCAGGTGTCGTCCTGCCCCCAGCAGATCTTGACCGGTATCCCGATTCGCTCGTACCGGCCCTGGATCTCGTCGATGAACGAGGGATCTTCCGTGCGCTGCCCGAGCTGGCGGTAGAAGGCGGCCTGACCGGGCTCGTCCGTCCAAGGGGCGGCCAGAGCATCGAGCGTTGCCGGATGCAGCCCGCGGCTGCTCGCGGTGTTCACGTACTCCCGCACCAACGCCTGGTGCACCCGCAGCGGCAGGGCGGCGAAGATTTCCGCGTGCCCGCCCACCACTTCGAAGAAGGCGCTGCCCCACGGCCCAAGCGCGACGGCGTCGACCAGCGCGAGCCTGCGGTACCGGGCGTCGTGCAGCAGGTGCGCGCCCAGCGCGATCGCCCCGCCGGAATCGTGCGCGACCACCAGCGGTTCGGTCAGGCCCCAGTGGCCGAGAAGTTCGGCGAAGACCCTCGTGATCGCGTCGAGCGAGAGGTCCTGCGCCTCCGACTTCTCCGAGACTCCGTAGCCGGGCATGTCCCAGACGTAGACGCGGTACCGGTGCGCGAACGCCGGAGCGATGTCTCGCCAGATGTAGGAGGAGAACGGCGTGCCGTGGAGCAGAACGAGCGGTTCGCCGTCAGGAGCCCCCAGCTTCTCCCAGCGCACCTGGCCGAGATCCGATGAGTAGGCGGCGGTCAGCTGCCAATCGTCCATGTGCTTCCTCCCGACGCGCAGGCGGGAACGGCCCGGACCCACCACGGTAGACACCTCGCCCGGCTTCGCACGCCATGACAGGGGGAACACAGGTTCGACCGCCGCCGCTCATCCACAGTGGACCCGCTGCACCTGGCCGGGCGACGGTCACGAACCGTCGCCGCTGTGCCAGAGCCACCGGTACGCCGGTAACGTCGTGCAATGATCTCCGCACCACCCCGACCACTCCTGCCCGGGACGCTCTGGCCGCGCACTGAGGTCGCCGTGAACGACTGGTTGCTCGGCGACCTCGCCGGTCTCGCGTCCCCATGGGCCTACGTCGTCGTCGGAGTGCTGGCGGCGGGCGAGGCCGTCTTCGCCGGGCTGCTGCTGCCCGGCGAGCTCGCACTGCTGCTCGGCGGCTTCCTCGCCTTCACCGGCCACGTGTCGCTGCCGCTGATGGTGCTCGTGGCGACCGCCGCGGCGCTCGTGGGGCCGCTGCTGGGCTACGAGGTGGGCCGCTGGATCGGCCCGGCGCTGCGCCGCGGCTGGGTCGGGCGCCGCATCGGCGCCGCGAGGTGGGAGAAGGTCGAAACCACCCTGGCCCGCTACGGCGGCCGGGCGCTGCTGTTCGGCAGGTTCGTCTCGGTGCTGCGGTCGCTGCTGCCGTTCGTCGCGGGCGCCAGCCGGATGCCGTACCGGACCTTCCTGCTCTACACCGCCGTCGGCGGGCTCGTCTGGGGACCGGGGTTCGTCCTGCTCGGGTACGCGGCCGGGCACTCTTACCAGGCCGTGGCCCACCTCGCCGGTTCCGCCGGGCTGGTGCTGCTGGTCCTGCTGGCAATGGTCGTCGCGGTCGTCGCGGCAGCCCGATGGGCCGGTACCCACCGCGACCGGATTCGGACGGTCACCGCCTCCGCGCTGGACCTGCCGTGGGTGCGCGCGGTGCGGTGGCGCTTCCGCCACCAGCTCGCCTTCCTGGCGCGGCGGCTGCACCCCGGTGGCGCGCTCGGGCTGTACCTGACGCTCGGGCTGCTGGTCATCGTCGGCTGCGGCTGGGCCTTCGGCAAGATCACCGAGGACGTGCTCGGGCACGAGGAGCTGGCAGCCGACGACAGCCCGCTGTCCCACTGGCTCGTCGCGCACCGCACCGGCTGGCTGACCGCAGCCATGCAGGTGGCCACCGCGCTGGGCAGCGCGTGGATCGCGGTACCCGCGACCGCGCTGGCCACCGCGCTGCTGACCGCGCGCGGCGACCGGCGCCGGGCGGTGACCACCGCACTGGGAACGGTGGCCGGCGCCGCCGTGCTGGTCAACGCGATCAAGCTGCTGATCGGCCGCGACCGGCCCGACTTCGCGCTGATGCTGGTCGAGACCGGCAGCTACTCGTTCCCCTCCGGACACGCCGCCCAGTCCGCGGCGGCCTGCGCCACCATCGCCTACTTCGCGGCCGCCCGCTGGCCCCAGTGGGGGCACCAGGTCACCGCTTGGGCCGCGGCGGTCCTGCTCGCGCTGCTGGTGGGCTTCTCCCGGATCTACCTCGGCGCGCACTGGTTCACCGACGTCCTCGGCGGCTACGCGCTGGGCCTGGCCTGGACCACGACCGTCATCACCACCACCGGCGCCCTGCACCGCCTGCGCCGCGAGAAGGCCGTCACCGACGCCTAGAATCGGCTCGCGACGCTGAGGAGGCCCGTGGTGGAGCACGCGCGGCGGTTCCGGTGGCGCGACCGCGTCCCGGGCGCGGCCGCCGGGGTCGTGTTCGCGATCGCGCTGCTGTGCTCGTTCGCGGCCGTCGGTCTGGTGCTGCACGGCCACGTCCAGCCGGTGCGCCGGTTCGTCGACGACGTCGTCTTCCCCGCCCCGCCCAACCTCGCCTACGGGGCCTTCCTGGCGGTGCTCGCGGCGGCGCTGAAGCGGCGCAAGTGGGTCGCGCACCGGATTCTCGCGGCCATCGTGCTGCTCCAGCTGCTCGTGGACCTGGCGGTGCTGGTGGCCGCGGGCAGCGAGGGTTCGCTGTGGATCGACGAGATGGGCACGCTGCGGCAGGTGCCGGTCAGCCCGTGGCCGTTCGAGGTGAACGTCGCGGTGAGCCTCGCGGCGCTGACCCTGCTGGTGTGGGCGCGGGGCGAGTTCTACGGGCGCACCAGCAGCGGCAGCGTCCGCCGCGCCGCGGCCACCTTCTGCGGGCTCGTCGCGGCGTTCGTGGCGCTGGGCTTCGGCCTGGTGACGGTGTTCCCCGGTTCGCTGGACGACACGTGGGAGCGGCTGACCTGGACGGTGGAGCGGGTGCTGGGCGGCGCGGTGGTCTTCGACGTCACCCGCGTCGGCCACGCCCCGGGCTGGGTCAACCTGCTGCTCGGGCTGTTCGGCAGCGCCGCGCTGTTCGCGACGTTGTTCGTGCTCTTCGCCGCGCAACGGGTGGCCGCGGCGCTGACGCCCGAGCAGGAACAGCGGATCCGGCGGCTGCTGGACGCCGGCGACGGCGACTCGCTCGGCTACTTCGCGACCCGCCGCGACCGGCCGGCGCTGTTCTCGGCCAGCGGCAAGGCGGCCATCAGCTACCGGCCGGTCGCCGGGGTGTGCCTGGCCGGCGGCGACCCGGTCGGCGACCCCGAGGCGTGGACCCCGGCGATCCAGGACTGGCTGGCGATGTGCCGGGAGTACACCTGGATGCCCGCGGCGATGGGGCTCAGCGAGCCTGCCGCCGCCGCGTTCTCCCGGGCCGGGCTGAAGGTGCTGCAACTGGGCGACGAGGCGGTTCTGCACACCGCCGAGTTCGGCCTGTCTGGCCGGGACATGCGGCCGGTGCGCCAGGCGGTCAACCGGGTCCACCGCGCCGGTTACCGAACGCGCGTCAGGCGGCACCGGGACGTTCCCGAGGCCCAGATGCGGGAAATCGTCGAACTGGTCGACCGGTGGCGCACCAGCGGCACCGAGCGCGGCTTCTCGATGGCGCTGGGCCGGCTCGGCGACCCGCGCGACGGCGACTGCGTGCTCGTGGAGGCGGTCGGACCGGATGGCCGGCGACACGCTCTGCTGTCGCTGGTCCCGTGGGGCCGCGACGGGCTGTCGCTGGACCTGATGCGGCGCGACCCGGACGCCGACAACGGGCTGGTCGAGCTGATGGTCGCGGCCCTGATGCGCACGGCGCCGGTGCTGGGCGTGACGCGGGTGTCGCTGAACTTCGCGGTGTTCCGCTCGGCGTTCGAGGAAGGCGCGCGGCTGGGCGCCGGCCCGGTGCTGCGGGCCTGGCGGGGACTGCTGCTGTTGCTGTCGCGCTGGTGGCAGCTGGAGTCGCTCTACCGGTCGAACGTCAAGTACCAGCCGCACTGGTACCCCCGCTACATCGCCTTCGCCGAGCACCGCGAGCTCGCCCGCGTGGGCCTGGCCTCGGCCATCGCCGAGGGCTTCGTGCCCGCCTTCGGCCACCGCCGGGCGGTGACCGTGTCCGGCGCGCGGCCCGGTGCCCCGGCGACGGTGCCGCCCGCACCGCAGCCTGCCGCCGAACCGGAGCAGCAGCAGGTGCGGCTGCGCAAGCTCGCCGAGCTGCGCGAGGCGGGCGTCGACCCGTACCCGCCCGAGGTGCCCCGCACGCAACCGTGCCGCGCGGTGGCCGAGCAGCACTGCGGTCTGCAGCCGGGAACGCGGACCGGCGAAACCACGTCGGTGGCCGGGCGGGTGATGCGCCTGCGCGACCACGGCGGCCTGTGCTTCGCGACCGTGCGCGACTGGTCCGGCGACCTCCAGGTGCTGCTCACCGCCGACGGCAGCGGCCACGACCTGCTGGGGGCCTGGCGCGGCGAGGTCGACATCGGCGACCAGGTGTCGGTGACCGGAGAGGTCGTGACCTCCGACCACGGCGAGCTGACGGTTCTGGCCAAGAGCTGGATCCTGGCGGGCAAGTGCCTGCACCCGCTGCCCGACAAGCACCGCGGTCTGTCCGATCCGGACTCGCGCGTCCGCGCCCGCCACCTCGACCTGATCACGCGGCCGGACGCGCGCTCCGTGCTGCGGGCGCGCAGCGCGGCCACCCACGCGCTGCGGGACGTGCTCGTGCGGTCCGACTTCGTCGAGGTCGAGACACCGGTGCTGCAACCGGTCCGCGGCGGGGCGAACGCCCGGCCGTTCAGCACCCACATCAACGCATACGACCTGCGGCTGTACCTGCGGATCGCCCCGGAGCTCTACCTCAAGCGGCTCTGCGTCGGCGGCGTCGAGCGGCTGTTCGAGATCGGCCGGTCGTTCCGCAACGAGGGCGTGTCGCACAAGCACAACCCCGAGTTCACGATGCTGGAGGCATACCAGGCGTTCGGCGACTACTCCACGATGCGCGAGCTGTGCCGGGAGCTGGTGGTCGCCGCCGCGGTCGCCGCGACCGGTTCGACCGTCGTGACCGGTCGCGACCGGCTCGGCCGCGACGTCGAGACCGACCTCGCCGGTGACTGGCCGGTGGTCGGCGTGCACGAGGCGGTGTCGGCCGCGACCGGCGAGGAGGTCACCGCGGACACGCCCGTTGAACTGCTCCGGCACCTCTGCGACGACAACGGCGTCGCGCACCTGCGGGACTGGGGCCGCGGGGCGGTGCTGCTGGAGCTCTACGAGCGGCTCGTGGAGACTGAGACCACTGGGCCGACGTTCTACCGCGACTTCCCGGCAGAGGTCTCGCCGCTGGCCCGCCCGTACCGCCACGACGGCAGGCTGGCCGAACGCTGGGACCTGGTCGCCTTCGGCACCGAGCTCGGCACCGGCTACTCGGAGCTGACCGACCCGGTGGAGCAGCGGCGGCGGCTGGCCGCCCAGGCCCGGCTCGCCGCCGAGGGCGACGCCGAGGCCATGGACGTCGACGAGGACTTCCTCACCGCGCTGGAGTACGCCATGCCGCCCACCGGCGGCCTCGGACTCGGGGTCGACCGCCTCGTCATGCTGCTCACCGGGCGCTCCATCCGCGACACCCTGGCGTTCCCGCTGGTCAAGCCACAACGCGCGACCTGAACGGCACTTCCCCGCGCGGTGCAGGGCGGTGGCTCGGCCGTGCGGCGAAGCTGAACGGCTCACGCCGACCGGGTGAACCACGGCCCAGAGGCACGCCGGGCTCAGCGACACCCGCCTCATCGTGCACGGCGGCAACACCGTCGTGCACGAGGCGCGGCAAAGGGACCGAAGTGCGGCGGAACCAGCCTGCTCCGGGAACGCGCTGTCCCCGTCGATGGCTACCGCGACGCGGTGTGCGGGCCCGCGCGACGAGATCGTCGAGCGCCGCTCCACAATGGATAGACACGGAGCTGGGCACGTGGCCGTGGCCGGTGAGAGATTCGGCCAATCGGCCGATGCGATGGAACCTCCTCGCTCCCGACGCGTCTCACGGTCTGCAAGGCATCAGCAGAGCAAGGGGGCGGTCGTCATGTCTTTTCGCAGCAAGCTCGCCGTCGCCACCGGTTCGGTGGTGTTGTCCGCGCTCGCGTTGACCGGGTGCTCGGCTGGTGCGCAGCCGGCCGTGCCCGCTCCCGGACAGGTAACCGGGAACCAGGCATCACCCGGTGTCGGCGGCGCGGCCGGCGAGAGCAGCGAAGCGGCTGAGAACAGCGGTGAGGCCACTGGGACCGGCGAGAGCGGCGAAGTCCGCGAGAGCGGCCAAGTGATCAACGACAAGCCCGGCGAGATCGACATCCGGGCCGGCCAGCACGGCTCGGAGGAGCGGGTCGTGTTCGACCTGAGCACGCTGCCGGAGCTGTCGGGCGGCATCAAGCTGATGAAGCACGAGCTCAACGAGCAGGCACCGGTCTGGGGCGGCTCCGGCGAACCGGTCGAGGGCATGGAGGGCAAGAGCTTCCTGCACGTCTACCTGGAGGCCGCCGACGCCGCCCGGACCACCGCGGGCCCGGAGTCGTTCGGGCTGCCGACCGCCAAGAGCGCCGTCGTCAACGACAACTCCCACGGCACCGCCGAGATGACCGTCGGTCTCGACGCCGGCGTGGACTACGAGGTGCTGGTCGAGGGCGAGAAGGTGGTCATCAACATGAGCCGCGGACCTCTGGGCCGGTGACCTGACTTCGTTCCTGCTTTCGTGGGCGGTGGCAGCGGACAGCCGGTGCCACCTCCGGCGAAGTCAGGTATCCGAGCATTGCCGGTCGTCCCCGAAGCAGGGTCTGCCGACGCTGCCTCGGATGGCAAAACCCGTTGCCAAACGCTATGTGCTCCGGCTAAGTTGCGTGAGCCCGGCGAGAACGAGGAGGTGAGTGCCGTGATCACGACATCCGCGCGCTCCC
Organism: Saccharopolyspora erythraea; assembly: GCF_018141105.1. Taxonomy (NCBI): domain Bacteria; kingdom Bacillati; phylum Actinomycetota; class Actinomycetes; order Pseudonocardiales; family Pseudonocardiaceae; genus Saccharopolyspora; species Saccharopolyspora erythraea. Next base: position 5,812,811 of record NZ_CP054839.1, read on the forward strand.
GCCTCGGCACGAGGGCACCGAGGTCCTGACCGGGAGCGCTCTCCCGAAAGGAAACCCCGTGACCGATCTGGTCATCCGTCCCCTCGTCGCCGAGGAGGGGCCGCTCTTCGAATCACTGCCGGAAGCCGGGCTGGTCGGCCCCGCGTCCCCGGGCCACACCTACGACGCTCTGGTCGCTGCCGGCGAATACCGTCCGGAATGGACCTGGGTGGCGCTGCGCGAGGGCACCGTGGTCGCCCGTGCCGCCTGGCGGGGAGGCACCGCGAGCGACGTCCCGTTCGTCTTGGACGTCCTGGACTTCACCGATTTCGACGCCGCCGTGCAACTCCTGCGCACCGCGCCGGTCCGTACCGAGTACACCCTCGTCCTGCCACCCGACTGGCGCGACGTTCCGGCGGCGAAGGAGGCCGCGGACGCCCGCATCGCCGCCGCGACGGCGGCCGGACTCCGCTTCCTCGTCGAACGCCACCGCTACCGCTGGACCCCGGACCACGGCCTCCCGACCCGCCCCGGCCGGCTGCGGTTCCGCCCGGAACCCGACGACGAAATCTTCCTCGCGGCCTTCCGGCGCGTGCACGAAGGCACGCTCGACGCCCACGCCCGCCGGGCCACCGACGAGTCCGGGCTGGACGCCGCCGCCCGCGAGGACCTGGACATCATGCTGGACATGCCCAGTCCGCGTTCCTGGTGGCGGTTGGCCTTCACCGGTGGCGGCGAGCTCGCCGGGCTGAGCATCCCCGGCCGCAACCAGCGCGACCCGGTCATCGGCTACATCGGCGTGCTGCCCGAGCAGCGCGGCCACGGCTACGCCTACGACCTGCTGGTGGAGGCCACGCACCTGCTCGTCGCCGAGGGCGCGGACCGGATCGCGGCCGCCACCGACACCACGAACCGACCGATGGCCGCCGCCTTCGCCCGGGCCGGATATCCGATCACCGAACACCGGATCGACTTCGTGTGACGGTGGGACCCGGGTAGGTCTCCTCGCGCGGGGTGGCATGCCGGACGGCAAGTCAAGCCCACGGCGGAGTCGAGGCGGCGTCACCGAGCACAGCGGTGGCGCCGCCTTTCCGGTGCACCGAGGTACCTCACCGAGGGCGGCCGCACGCCGGTCGGCCTCACGCCGAGGGCCGCACAGGCCCTACGCCGGCGCGTGCCTGGCGGCGGGCGCCGCGATTCCGAGGATCCGGTCCCCGAGAACCGGCAGGTCCGCCCGGAGGGTGCGGACCTCGGACACGTCGACATCGGCGGTGATGACCTCCTCGTCGTCCCCGGCCTCGGCGAGCACCTCGCCCCACGGGTCGACGACCAGGCTGCCGCCGGCCTGCCGCATGCCGGCGTGGGTGCCGGCGGCGCAGCACGCCAGGACCACGGCCTGCTCCTCCACCGCCCGCGCGCGGACCAGGATCCGCCACTGCTCGCGGCGGTGAGCAGGCCACGCGGAGGGCACCACCAGCACCTCCGTCCCGGCGTCGACCAACGCGCGGAACAGTTCCGGGAAGCGCAGGTCGTAGCAGATCGCCAAGCCCAGTTCGCCCAGCTCGGTGGGCATGGCCACGACGTCCCGCCCGGCGGCCATGAACACGGCCTCTCCGGTGTCGAAGCCGTAGCGGTGGATCTTGCGGTACGTGCCGCGAAGCGCCCCGGCGCGGTCGAAGACCAACGCGGTGTTGTAGAGCGCACCGCTGTCGTCGCGCTCGACGATGGTCCCCGCGTGCAACCACACGCCCGCGGACCTGGCCGCATCCGACATGATCCGCGCGGTAGGGCCGTCCTCCACGGGTTCGGCACCCTCCTGCCACGCGTCGTAGTCCCAGGCTCCGGTCGTCCAGAGCTCCGGGAGGACCACGATGTCGTCACCGGCCCGGCCGCGGACGAGCCCGGCGGCCCGAGTGCGGCGTTGCGCGGCGGATTCGGTGTCCGAGACCGAGAGCTGAACCAGGGTGGCGCGCATCTTCTGCCACCTCCTCGGAAGAGTTCACCCATTCTCGCGTCCCGTCCGCCGCGCCGCACGTCCGGAGCGGACGGCGGAGGTGCCCTCGACCGGATGCGGACCCGGAAATCGATGTCCAGGCGCCGCAAAGGATTTCCCGGCCGTTCCTGTGCGCTGGCGGCGGGATGTCCTGGCACCGGCTGGCCGGGGACAGCCCGCGCGACGGCCTATCGCACGCGTGCGCCGGTGATGAAGAAACCTTCGCCCACCGGTCGCGCGAACTCCGGCAGCAGGTCGTCGAAGCGCTCGCCCCGCCCGAACCCGCCGGCGGCGAGGATCGCCTGCGCGCGGTGCGGGGTCAGCCCCTTCCAGTTCGGCGTCGCCCGGCCGATGCGGACGTAGTCGCGCAGGAGCCTCCACGCGAACCCGTGGTCGCCGCCCGGGCGCAGCGACGCGAGCAGCCGCCTGCCGTCTCCGCGCCAGGTGTGCCAGGTGCTGTCGGCGATCAGCACCGCGCCACCCGGCCTGAGCACTCGACTCCACGCGGCCGTGGCCCGCACGGGTGCGGGCAGCGTCCAGAGCACGTACCGCGCGGTGACGAGGTCGAACGTGCCCGCGAGGTCTTCGACGTCATGCGCCCCGCACTCCTCGAAACGCACGTCCACGCCCCGGCGCTCGGCTTCCTCCCGCGCATAGCCGAGCATCGTCGCGGAGGGGTCGACGGCGGTGACGCGGTGCCCGAGCTCGGCCAGCAGGGTCGAGAGGAACCCCGTGCCCGTACCGACGTCCAGCACATCGAGAGGCCCGTCACCGCCCGGATGCAGGGCGGGCACGACCTTCTCGCACGCCGTGCGCCACGCATCGCGCCGATCCGCGCTGAAACGCCGGTAGAAGCGGTCGTAGTCGCGGGCCCGCCGGTCCCAGTTCCGGCGCACCGCGTCGAGAGCGCCGTTGACGTCGCCCACCCGTACCAACTCCTTCCAGCCCGATCACCGCATTCGGCACGACCGTATGGTCCCGGCGCGCGGTGTGGTCTCGCGGGTCCCGCGGCTGCTGAACGAAGCCGGAGGCCGCCGGATGTGACTGGCCTCTCACCGATGCGGCTCAAATGCATGAACGACGACTTCAGGCCCGAGTTCCGCCCCGCCGATGCACGCATTCCGATGCGACCACCCTTCGGGAGGACTTGCCAACGGGGATCGGGTCACTAGCCTGTCGTGTGCTGGTGGTTCGTCCGCCACGGACGCGGTGGAGAGCCGCGACCGCGGTGGACGAGGCAAGAGGGAACCCGGTGCGAATCCGGGACTGCCCCGCAGCGGTGAGCGGGAACGAACGCCGTCACCGGTCTCAGAAGACCGGAAACAGAGCACTGGACCACTGCGTCTGGGAAGCGACGGCCATTAGGAACCCCGGCCAAGGCCGGGAGCGCCCGCGAGTCCGAAGACCTGCCACCGGTGCGTGCACACCCGTGCACGCTGATCCGAGGTCTCGAGGGAGGACCTGGCGGATGCCCAGACCGCGGCTATGACCGCTCGCTGGCGCTCCGGCACGCCTCCGTCCGGACCTCGGAGTCCCATGCTGTCGAGCTCGCGAGGAGAGGGCGTTGACCACCAAGATCGGATCGACCGTACTCGGGTATCCCCGGATCGGACCGAACCGGGAACTCAAGCGCGCGTTGGAGAGCTACTGGGCTTCGCGCAGCAGCGCGGAGGACCTGCGGGAGGTCGCGCGCCAGCTGCGCGTCGACACCTGGCGCACGCTCCAGGACGCGGGGCTGGACTCCGTCCCCGGCAACACGTTCTCGTACTACGACCAGGTGCTCGACACCGCGGTCACCTTCGGCGCTGTTCCCCCGCGCTACACCGAGCTGGGGCTGAACCCGCTGGACACCTACTTCGCCATGGCGCGGGGCGTGGACTCCACGCCGCCGCTGGAGATGACGAAGTGGTTCGACACCAACTACCACTACCTCGTTCCCGAGATCGGCCCGGACACGCGGTTCTCGCTGACCGACCGGACTCCGGTGCGGCAGTTCCAGGAAGCCGCGGACCTGGGCGTCACCACGCGGCCGGTGCTGGTCGGCCCGCTGACCTTCCTGCTGCTGTCCAAGGCCGCCGAAGGCGCGCCGGAGTCGTTCCGCCCGTTGGACAAGCTCGACGAGCTGCTGACCGCCTACGCCGAACTGCTCGGTGAGCTCAAGCGGGCCGGAGCCGAATGGGTCCAGCTCGACGAGCCCGCCTTCGCCGCCGACCGCTCGCAGGCGGAACTGGACGCGCTGCGCGCGGCCTACCGCAAGCTCGGCGAGCTGACCGACCGGCCGAACCTGCTGGTGGCCGGGTACTTCGGTGATCTCGGTGACGCGCTGGACGTGCTGGCCTCCGCCCCGGTCGAGGCGCTCGGCGTCGACCTCGTGGCCGGTTCCTCCACTGTGGACAAGCTGTCGACGCTGTCCGGGCTGCGGGACAAGACGCTGGTCGCCGGCCTGGTCGACGGCCGCAACATCTGGCGCACCGACCTCGACAAGGCGTTGACCACCGGCGCGACCCTGCTGGGCCTGGCCGGCGAAGTGGCCGTCGGCACCTCGTGCTCGCTGCTGCACGTGCCCTACGACGTCGAGGCCGAGGAGCAGATCGACCCGCAGGTCAAGTCCTGGCTGGCCTTCGCGGTGCAGAAGGTGCGCGAGGTCGTCGTGCTGGGCCGCGCGCTGCGCGAGGGACGCGACGCCGTCGCCGACGAGCTGGCGGCAGCCGCCGCCGCGGTCGCCGACCGCGCCAAGGCCGACCGCGTCCGCAACAACCGCGTCCAGGCCCGGCTGCAATCGCTGCGGCCCGAGCACTCCCGCCGCAACGACTACGCGCTGCGCCAGGAGGCTCAGGAGAAGTCGCTGCGGCTGCCTCCGCTGCCGACGACGACCATCGGTTCCTTCCCGCAGACCACCGACGTCCGCAAGGCGCGCGCGGAACTGCGCAAGGGCACCATCGACGAGGCCGCCTACAACCAGCGCATGCGCGACGAGATCCAGCGCGTGATCAAGCTGCAGGAGGACCTCGGACTGGACGTGCTGGTGCACGGCGAGCCCGAGCGCAACGACATGGTGCAGTACTTCTCCGAGCACATGGAGGGCTTCGTCAGCACCCACAAGGGCTGGGTGCAGTCCTACGGCTCGCGCTGCGTGCGCCCGCCGATCCTGTTCGGCGACGTCTCCCGCCCGAACCCCATGACCGTCGACTGGGCCACCTACGCCCAGAAGCAGACCGAGAAGCCGGTCAAGGGGATGCTCACCGGCCCGGTGACGATCCTGGCATGGTCGTTCGTCCGCGACGACCAGCCGCTGGCCGACACCGCCAAGCAGGTCGCGCTGGCCATCCGCGACGAGGTGCACGACCTCGAGTCGGCCGGCATCCGGATGGTCCAGGTCGACGAGCCCGCGCTGCGCGAGCTGCTGCCGCTGCGCTCGGTCCAGCACAAGGAGTACCTGGACTGGGCGGTGGAGTCGTTCCGGCTGGCCACCTCCGGCGTCGCCGACTCCACGCAGATCCACACCCACCTGTGCTACTCGGAGTTCGGTGACGTGATCAACGCGATCGTCGCCCTGGAGGCCGACGTCACCAGCATCGAGGCGGCCCGCTCCCGCATGGAGGTGCTGGCCGACCTCAACGCGGTCGGCTTCGCCAAGGGCGTCGGTCCCGGCGTGTACGACATCCACTCGCCGCGCGTGCCCGAGACCGAGGAGGTGACCGACCTCCTGCGCGCCGCGCTGGAGGCCGTTCCGGCCCAGCGGCTGTGGGTCAACCCCGACTGCGGTCTGAAGACCCGCGGCTACACCGAGGTCGAGGCCGCCCTGAAGAACATGATCAGCGCGACCGCCGCGGTGCGCCCGACGCTGCGCTGACCACCGGGCCGCGGGCGGTGCCGTCTCCGCGAGGAGCCACCGGCACCGCTCGCGGCCCCGGGTGCCACCAGCCGAATCCGCATGGCTCGGCGACATTCGACTGGCCCGACGCGGCTGGCGTGCAGTCGCGTCGGGCCAGTCGCAAGTAGACGGTCCGCTTCCGCGGTGGAGCGGTCAGCCGCCGATCTGCTGGTTGATCCAGTCCGCGTAGGCGGTCACGTCGGTCCAGATGCCGGGGCCCGTCGCGCACTTCGGGTCGTTGTCCCCGTCGCGGCTGGTGGCTCCGATGAGCTGCCACTCGCCGGGGCGGCCCACCACCTGCGGTCCGCCTGAGTCACCGAAGCAGCCCATCGCGTCGGGCGTGTCGCTGTCGGTGCACAGTTCGGTGCCGCCGTCGAACTTCGTGCACTGGGCGTCGTCCACGAGCTTGGTGTCCAGCTCCTGGAGCGTGACCGGCAGCTCGGGGCACTGCTGCTCGTCGTCGCAGGTCATACCCCATCCGATGATGCGGGTGGCCGTGCCCGCCGCACCCGAGTCCGGTGCGATCGCGATCGGCTTCTGCTCGACGGCGTGGTCCAGCTTCAGCAGCGCGATGTCCCCGCCGGGGCCCGCGCCGCCGTTGTAGTCGGGGTGCACGATGGCCTGGGTGACCTTGGCCTCGGAGCCGCCGCTGGTGCGGTCCGTGCTGCCGATCCGGGCCGTCATCCCGTCCGGCGCACCGACGCAGTGCGCCGCCGTGACCACCCAGTCGGGCCGGATCAGGCTGCCGCCGCAGCCGTGCTGCCCGCCCTGCTGGAGCGAAACCATGAAGGAGTACTGCTCGGTGGCGTCGTGGCCACCGATGATGAACGGCCGGGTGTCCGCGGTGGCCACCGAACCGGGCAAGACCAGAGCGGCTCCGGCAAGGATCCCACCGACCAGAGACAGCGTTCGTCGTGCGGCGCCAGGCATTCGCGCCCCCTCGTAGATCGACTGCATTTACCGCGTCGACCGTATTCATCCGGAAGTGCCTGGACATCAACCTGATGGACAGGTTCTGATCTTCTTTCGTACGAGGCTTCTCCGACCGTTCGGCCGATGTGATCCCGGCCGAACGGCTGCTACTCCAGCCGTTGCGGTCGTTCGACGACGCGATCGACCGCCGCACACGACGTCGCGCTCAGGGCTTTCGGGCGATGGCCCCGTACATGGCGATGTCGGCTTCCGGGATCTGCCGGTAGGCGTCGTCGTCGGGGCGCCACTTGTGCATCTGGACGATGCCGGGGTCGACCAGTTCGAGACCGTCGAAGAAGCGCTCAGTCGCAGCGAGGCCGCGCCAGCGCAGGGTCTCGCCGTGTTCGTGGTAGGTGCGGCGGACCTCGGCGAGCATCTCCGGGGCGAAGTCGTCGGTGGCGACCGTGGCCGCCAGGTAGCTGCCGGAGGGCAGCACGTCGACGATGCGCCGCACGACGTCCAACGCCTCGTCGTCGTCCTCGATGAAGTGCACCACCGCGATGAGCATCAGCCCGATCGGCCGGTTCGCGTCGAGGGTCTCGCGGAACTCCGGCGAGGACAGGATCGTGTCCGGGTCCCGGAGGTCGGCGGCGACGTAGGCGGTGCGCCCCTGCTCGGTGCCCACCATCAGCGCGCGGGCGTGGACCAGCACGATGGGGTCGTTGTCGGTGTAGACGACGCGGGCGTCCGGGCGCACCTCCTGCACGACCTCGTGCAGGTTCGGCGGGGTGGGGATGCCGGTGCCGATGTCGAGGAACTGGTCGATGCCGCACTCGGTGGCCAGGTAGCGGCCCGCCCGGTGCATGAACTCGCGGTTGGCGCGCATGTGCACCGGCAGCGCGGGCCAGATCTGCTTGGTGGCCTCGGCCGCGGCCCGGTCGACGGCGTAGTTGTCCTTGCCGCCGAGGATGTAGTCGTAGATCCGCGCACCGTGCGCCCGATCCGTGCCCAGGTCGACGTCGTTCATCATGCTCCTTCCGACCGCGGCACCACACCGGCGTTCAAGATCAACATTGTCGTTCGCCGGTCCACCCGCGTCAAGGAACCGCGGGCCGCGAGGTCAGCGGGACTGCAGGGCGTCCAACGCGATGGCCTGGGCGAGCACGAGGCGGCGGTCCAGGGCGGGATCGTCGATCCGGACCAGGTAGTGGTCCCGGAACCGGGTCTTCTTGTCCACCGCGCCCACCGCACCGGTGTCCTGCACGAAGTCGAAGTGGTAACGCCACGGGAACGGCAGATCGCCCACCCACGGAAGAGCGCCCCAGACCCGGCGGAACACGGCGATGCCCATGCTGCGCTCGTGGACGGTGACCGGCCGCTGCCCGGGCTGCTCGAGCTGCCAGGTGGAACGCAGGAGGGACTTGCCGAACCTCTTGCCGAAGACGCCAACCGAACTCCCCTCCGGTGTCGTCACGTCGTAGGCGCTGGCCAGGTCGATCACCTTGCGCGCCTGGAACGCCGCGAGCACCGACCGCTTGTCCTCGTCAGCGTAGAGAGTGACGTGTTCCTTGAAGCTCATCCGCTTCTGCTCGACGAAAGCGACGAGCGGCCCCGGCGCGCCCGCACCGTCATCGGCGAAGATCCGATAGCGGTTGACCATCATGGTGATCTTCTGGTGCATGTGGAACAGATTGTGTTGCTGCAGTTCCTGGATCTGCATGGTCACCGAACCCTCACGTGAATCGACGCGGCCTCGCGGATTGTCCGGGGGATTCTCGCAGCCGGCTCGCCCGGCGGCAGGCGAATTCGCAACCGAGTTGCGGAAGTCACCCCACGCGCAGCGGAGCACAGGACGCCACGCGACCCCACCTCCGAAAAAGCCCGGCCGTCCACAGTGTCCGATATCCGCTCCCTTGCGGACGGTGGGCGTCACGGCTGCTCGCGCTGGGCCACCCAGGTCGCGATCTGCAGGCGGGAGGTGAAGCCGAGCTTGACCAGGATGTGCTCGACGTGGGCTTCCGCGGTGCGTTGGGAAATGACCAGGCCGGCCGCGATCTCCTTGTTGGACTTGCCCTCGGCGACGAGCGCGGCCACCTCGCGTTCGCGCTTGGTCAGCGGCAGCTCGCCCTCGGGGGTCGTCCCGGCGTCTGCCGCCCCCCGCGCAGCGGAGGTCTCGCCCAGTGCGTAGGCGACCGTCCGCGCCTGGTCCATCTGCTCGCCTTCCTGGTGCGCGGAGTCGAAAGCGGCGTCCCGGAGCTGTTCGCGGACCTGCGCCTTGGCCTGTTCGCTCCAGGAGAGCAGCGTTTCGGACCCGAACAGCGGCGAGCCGATCAGGTCCCAGCGCTTCTCCAGCGCCCCGAACAGCACGGCCGCTCGGCGCGTGTCCCCCTTCGCGGCCGCCACCCAGCCCAGCACCTCGACGCAGCACGCGATCCCGACCAGATCGTCGAGCTGCTGTTTCTTGCGCAGCGACGACGACACGTGCTCGGCCGCCTTGTCCGGTTCGCCCGCCGCCCACCACACGACACCGGTGTTCCACTCCGTCCACGACAGCGCCCAGCGCTCACCGAGCGGTTCGCAGACCGTCCAGCACTCGCTCAGGAAGGCCATCGCCCCGTCGACGTCTCCCCGCAGCCCCGCCGTCGACGCCTGCAACGCGAAGGTGACCAGCCCGGGGGCCGTCCAGTGCTGCGATGCGCGGTGACGCCTCAGGGCATCGTCGAGCAACGGGCCGGCCACCGCCAGGTTGCCGTCCCACATCTGCGTGTCGCCGAGGAACTGGATCGCGTGGTTCAGCTCGGCCTCCGCTCCCACCCGCTCGGCGAGGGCCCGGCTCTCCTCCAGCAGGGCGAGCGACGCGTCGCGGTCGCCGTGCAGGTGGGCGACCCACCCGTTGACCCACAGCGCCCGGGCGCGTTCGGCGCTGGGCTCGGCGTCCAGGGCCAGGACGCGGTCCAGCCAGTTGCGTCCCTCCCGGACGCAACCGCACGCGACCCAGTACAACCACAGCGCGGCGGTCATGCGCAGACCGGTTCGCGCCTCGCCCGCGGTGGTGGTGCAGTGCTCCAGCGCGACCCAGAGGTTCGCGCGCTCGACGTTCAGGCGCTCGATCCAGGCGGCCTGGTGCGGACCGGCCGACTCGGCGTCGGACCGCTCGGCCAGGTGCAGGTAGTGGTCGCGGTGGCGACGGCGCAGCGCCGCCTCACCTCCTGCCTCGGTCAGACGTTCCCGGCCGTACTGGCGGATCGTCTCCGGCATCCGGTACCGGCTCTGCGCATGGCTGCCCACCCGGGCCAGGATGGACTTGTCGATCAGCCCGGCGATGCCGGTGAACACTTCCCGGCTCGTCACCCCGTCGCCCGCGCACACGTGTTCGGCGGCGTCGAGGTCGAACTCGCCCGCGAAGACCGAGCAACGCGCCCACAGCCGTTGCTCCTGCTCGGTGCACAGGTCGAAGCTCCAGTCGACGGCGGCCCGCAGGCTCTGGTGCCGCGGGGCGACCGTGCGCGGCCCGCTGCTGAGCAGGTCGAAGCGGCTCTCCAGCCGGTCGAGGATGTCGTCGACCGACAGCATGCGCACGCGCACGGCGGCGAGCTCGATCGCCAGGGGGACACCGTCCAGCCGCCTGCACAGCCGGGCGACCGCCGACTCGTTGTCCTCGTCGAGCGAGAACTCCGGCAGCACGGCCGCGGCGCGGTCCTCGAACAGGCGCATCGCCTCCTGCGCCTTCGCCGTCCCCGTGCCGTCTTCGGCGGGCACCGGCAGCGGCGGCACCGGCCAGACCTGTTCCGGGGCGGTCCTGAGCGGCTCCCGGCTGGTCGCGAGCACCCGCAGCCGCGGGGCGGCGGTCAGCAGGACGGCGGTCAGCCGCCCGCACGCGTCCAGCAGGTGTTCGCAGTTGTCCAGGACGAGCAGCAGGTTCCGGTAGGCGAGGTAGTCCACGAGGACCGTCTCGATGTCTCGCGCGGACCGGTCGTGCAGCCCGAGGGCCGCCGCGACGGCGTGCGGCACGAGCGAGGGGTCGTGCACGTCGGCGAGCTCGACGAGGTGCGCGCCGTCCTGGAAGGCCCGCCGCAGCTCGTGCGCCACGTGCAGCGCCAGCCTGGACTTGCCGATGCCGCCGAAGCCGGTCAGCGTGACCAGCCGCGAGTCCGCCAGCGCGCGCCGGAGCCCCGTGGTCGCCTCGCGGCGCCCCACGAAGCTCGTCAGCTCATGAGGAAGACCAGTCACGTCCTGGATGGCCACCTGCGTCACGACGCACCGCACTCGTCCGCCAACAACAATCGCACCCATCGTAGGCCGGTCCGCGCGGAACGCTTCCCGCGAACACTACTGGACGGTAGCCGTCCGGCTCGTGCGGCCAGGAGTGCTCGGAGGCACTGGCGGGCGAAAGGAACCAGAGCCCAAGGTCCCGAGAAGGCTACGTACGTAGCCTTCTTGGTATTTCTCCCGTCGTCCTACGGGCCCCTCGCGGGCCAGTGTGGAAGTCAACACCAACCCCCCGACCCAGCCCAGGACACCACTCGCCATGTACGTCCACCCGACACCAGTCACCCCCACCCAGGACGGCCTCGCGTTCGCCCCGCCCCGCGGCGACGGCCTGCACCACAGGCACCACGCGCCACACGTCTACCGCAACCCCTGCACCCGCACCTGGATCTGCGACCACGAGGGCACCCGCGCCGCTCCCGGACCGGACCGCGCCCGCACCGTGTGCCGGACCCACCTCGACGCCCTCCGGGTCGCACTGAGCAAGGGCTCCGCCCGCTGAAGCTCTCGCGACGGCGCCTCGGCCGTCGGGCTGCCCTTGCGCGTGCAGCAACAGCTCCAGCCCGGTCACGCCGATGAAGTTGAGCCGGGTCAGGTCCAACACCACCGTTTCGGCCATCGAGGACCGGGCGGACAGCAGTTTCGTGCAGCCTGGGAGCGGCGCTGGAGTCCACGTTGCCGCCGACCCGGACCACCACCGACGTGCTCGTCGGCAACCCCCACCGCACCGGCCGACATCACCATGTCCACCCCTGGCCGAAATCGTGGCTTCAGCCCGCCAGGCCGGTAAAGTGCCGGAAACGGCGGAACGCACCGAGGACGAGCAGACCGGCCACGCGGCCGGGCAGACCTGGAGCACGCGGCATGACGCAGGTCGGGGTTCGGTTGACCGACGCGATGGAAACCTCGCTGATCATGTTGTACGGGCTGGCCATGGACGCCCGCACGGAGCCGGCGATCCTCGGTGACGCGATGGCCCTGCGGGCCTTCGAAAGGGTCGACTACGACTTCACACGCCTGAAAACCCCGCTGGTCTCGGCGAAGAACATGCGGACCAGCGTCGCGGCCCGCGCGAAGCACTTCGACACCTGGGCCGCGGAGTTCCTCGCGGCACATCGACAAGCCACGGTGCTGCACCTGGGCGCCGGGCTGGATCCCCGGGTGTGGCGGGTCGATCCCGGGCCCGGAGTGCGCTGGTACGACATCGACTACCCCGCAGTCGTGGAAGCGCGGGAAAAGCTCTTTCCCACGCGCCCGAACTACTCGCTGATCGCCTCGTCGGTGACCGACCCCGGGTGGCTGGAGCAGATCCCGGCCGACCGGCCGGTGCTGGCCATCGCCCAGGGGCTGACCATGTACCTGCGACCCGCTGACGGGCATGCGCTCTTCCGCCGGATCACCGACCGATTCCCCGGCGGCACCCTCCTGCTCGACACGCACAACCGGCTCGGCGTTCGTGGCGTCAACAAGGGGCTGAAGCGCGTCTTCGGAGCACCGCTCCTGCACTGGGCCATCGACGATCCGCACGAGTTGGAACGCGTCAACCCGAGGCTGCGGTGCACCGATGCCGTCAGCGCCATGTCCCCGGCCCTGGTCGACCAGCTACCGCCCGGCTCGGTACCTCGCGGCTCGACGCTCTTCGGCCACCTCGCCCAGCTCATCCCTCCTGTGCGCGACCTCAGCCAGTTCGTCCGGTACGAGTTCGACTACGAAGCCTCCTGACATCCCGCGCGGTCATGCGACTGCGCTTCGGCGTCGAGTGTTCGGCACGGCTTTCCCTTCACTTCAACCATCGCCGGATGTCGCGGACGGATGATGAAGGGAACCACGGATGTGCTGCTGTCACAGATGCAGTGCGACGCGGCATCAGTGCCAGGTCACCGACCAGAGGGAGACTCCAGCATGTCCGGCCCTGACCACGGTCCGGCCGCCGCGCCGCCGGTGGATGCGGAAACGCAGTCACGAAGCTCCTCCCCGTCCAGCGCACGGCGCCTCACCCGGCGCCGCTTGCTGCTGGCTACCGGACTGGCAGGCGGAACAGGACTCGGCATCGCCGTCCCGCTGCTCTGGGCCGACAGCAACACCGGTCCGGCGCTGCACCCCTCCGCCACCCTCACCGACCACACCGCGGGCGTCTTCGGCGTGGCGTTCAGTCCGGACGGCACGCTACTCGCCACCGCCGGAACCGACAGCACGGTCCGGCTGTGGAATGTGGCCGGACGCAAGCACATCGCCACGCTCACCGGCCATGCCACGGCGGTTGTGAGCGCGACGTTCAGTCCGGACGGCCGCCTGCTCGCCACCGCCGGCCAGGACAGCACGGTACGGCTGTGGAACCTGGACAGCCGCCAGCAGATCGCGTCCTTCGACAGCCGCCCCACGTGGCCCAACAGCCTGTCGTTCAGCCCGGACGGCAGGACACTGGCCTCACCTGCTGGAGACGGCCGCGCGTCCGTACGGCTGTGGGATGTCGCCGGGCACAAGCAGATCGCGTCCCTCACCGGCCACTCCGACAGCGTCTACGACGCGGCGTTCAGCCCGGACGGCAAGGCGGTGGCCACCGGAGGCCGCGACGCCTGGGTGGGCGTGTGGGACGTGGCCACTCAACGGCGGATCGCCGCTTTACACGGCCACACCGAGGAAATCTCCGGCGTGGCCTTCAGCCCGGACGGCAGGACGCTGGTCTCCGCGGACCTCGACGGATGGGTGCGGCTGTGGGATGTGGCCGACGGCAGGCAGATCGCATCGGTCGCGGCCCACGCGAACGGAGTCCACGGGCTCGCCTTCAGCCGGGACGGCCGGATGCTGGCCACCACGAGCGACCACGACCACTGGACCCCCGCGGGTGCCGGTGACACGGTGAAGCTGTGGGAGATCCGATAGGACGCCTCCAGGCCGTCCCCGGCTGATCAGAAGACCGCCGCCCTCGGCGTCACTCGACCTTGCGGTGCACGCGGGCGAGGTAGCCGACTTCGCGGTGTCCCGCTCCCCCTCCGCACCTGCCCCGTCGCGACGTTGACCGCCATTCCGCTGATCGTGCCTGTATCCAACTGTGCCGGTGCGGAGCAGGCTGCCGCCGTGCCCGGCAGCCGTTCGGCGATCCGACGACGCTGTAACTCGAACGGGTGAGGTCGTCCGGTGGCCCGCCGCCCCGGAATCGAGAATGCAACTGATTGCAACCCTTGCTCGGCGCACCGCGGATCGGGTCTGCTGATTCCGCCCCGACGTGATCTGGGTTACACGATGGGGATTGGAGGCAACGGTGCACCAGGACCCCTCAGGCGACGGGCACGTGCCGCCCCCGGGCCCGGCGGGCGAGCTGCCCGTGGTGCCGGGTTCGGCGCTCGGCATCATCGCCAACCCCATGTCCGGCCGGGACATCCGGCGGCTGGTCGCGCACGCCTCGGTCTTCCCCAACGCCGAGAAGACCAACATGGTCCTGCGCCTGGTGGCCGCCGCCGGCGCGCTGGGCGTCGAGCGGGTCCTGGTCTCCACCGACGACTTCGGCGTCGCGGGCGGCGTCCTGCGCGCCGCCCGCAAGCGCACCGGGCGGGACCCCGGCCGCTGGCCGCGACTGGACTTCTGCGAGCTCGACCCGCTCACCGGAACGGCCGAGGACACCCGCGGGTACGTGCGCCGGATGCGCGCCCAGGGCGCGGAGGTGATCATCGTCCTCGGCGGCGACGGCACCGTCCGCGCGGCCGCGTCCGAGCTCGGCGACGCCGCGCTGCTGCCGCTGAGCACCGGCACCAACAACGCCTTCCCCGAGATGTGGGAGGCGACCGTGGCGGGCAGCGCCGCCGCGCTGGTGGCCACCGGCCGGGCGGATGCGACCCGGCAGGCGAAGGTGCTGCACGTCGAGTGCGGCGACCGGCGCGAGCTCGCCCTGGTCGACGTGTGCGTCTCCACCACCGCGCACGTCGGCGCGCGGGCGCTCTGGCAGGTCGACGAGCTGCGGGAGCTGTACTGCACGTTCGCCGAGCCGCACGCCATCGGGCTGTCCAGCATCGCCGGGCAGCTGCTGCCGACCGGGCGACACGACCCGGCGGGCGTCGCGATCGAGTTCGCCGGAGACCGCCCGTCCAGCCAGGCCGTGCTCGCCCCGATCGCCCCCGGCCGCATCGTCGCCGTGGAGGTCGCCGACGCCCGCCCGCTGCCGCTGGGGCAACGGCGGGTAAGCGCCACGCCGGCCGGGACCGTCGCCGTCGACGGGGAGCGGGAGCTCGAGTTCGGTCCCGGGACACCGGTCGCGGTCACCCTCTCCGACCAGGGTCCCCGGGTGGTCGACGTCCGATCGGTGCTGGAGGCCGCCGCGCGGCGGCGGCTGCTGACCCCACCACCGCCGCTCTCGCCGAGGCCGTCATGAGGCCCCGGGCCGAGGTCGTGCCGCGGGCGGGCCGCCCGCGGCGCTTCGCACTGCACATCGCGGGAGGATGATCATGACCGGAACCCTTCGGCCGACCGGCGCGCTGGACGCCACCGCGCTGCTGGACGGCTACCGCACGATGCGCACGATCCGCGAGTTCGAGGAGCGGGTGCACGAGGAGTTCGCAAAGGGCGACATCCCCGGGTTCGTGCACCTCTACGCCGGCGAGGAAGCCTCGGCCACCGGCGTCTGCACCCACCTCGACGACCGGGACTCGATCGCCAGCACCCACCGCGGCCACGGCCACTGCATCGCCAAGGGCGTGGACGTCACCGAGATGATGGCCGAGATCTACGGCCGCAGGACCGGCGCGTGCAAGGGCAAGGGCGGCTCGATGCACATCGCCGACCTCAGCAAGGGCATGCTCGGCGCCAACGGGATCGTCGGCGGCGGCCCGCCGCTGATCTGCGGCACCGCGCTGGCCGCCAAGCAGCAGGGCACCGGCGGCGTCGGCGTCGCGTTCTTCGGCGACGGCGCCAGCAACCAGGGCAGCACGCTGGAGGCGATGAACCTCGCCTCGGTGTGGAACCTGCCCGCGGTCTTCGTCGCCGAGAACAACGGCTACGCCGAGGCCACCGCCGCCACCTGGTCGGTGGCCGCCGACAACATCGCCGACCGGGCGGCGGGCTTCGGGATGCCCGGCGTCATCGTCGACGGCTTCGACTTCTTCGCCGTGCACGAGGCCGCGGGCGAGGCGGTCCAGCGGGCCCGCGACGGCGGCGGGCCGACGCTGATCGAGGTCAAGCTCACCCGCTACTACGGCCACTTCGAGGGCGACCAGCAGACCTACCGCGGCGACGAGGTCGCGCGGGCGCGGGCCGAGCTGGACTGCCTGAAGACCTTCCGCAGCCGGGTGACCGCGGCGGGGCAGCTGACCGACGAGCAGCTCGACGCCGTCGACCGCGAGGTCGCCGAGCTGATCGACCACGCCGTGGCCGCGGCGCTGGAGGCGCCCAAGCCGACCGGCGACGACCTCGAGACCGACGTCTACATCTCCTACTGAGCCCCGGGAGGACCGACATGGCACGCACCATCAGCTACCGAGAAGCGCTCAACGAGGCACTGGTCCAGGAGATGGAGCGCGACCAGAGCGTCATCGTCATGGGCGAGGACAACGCGGGCGGTGCCGGGGCGCCCGGCGCCGACGACGCCTGGGGCGGCGTCCTCGGCGTGACCAAGGGACTCTACGACCGCTTCCCCGGCCGGGTGCTGGACACCCCGATCACCGAGTCGGCGTTCGTCGGCGCCGCCATCGGCGCGGCCACCCGCGGCATGCGGCCGGTGGCCGAGCTGATGTTCATCGACTTCCTCGGGGTGTGCCTGGACCAGATCTACAACCAGGCCGCCAAGTTCCGGTACATGTTCGGCGGCAAGGCCGTCACACCGGTGGTCATCCGCACCATGTACGGGGCGGGGCTGCGCGCGGCGGCGCAGCACTCGCAGTCGCTGTACCCGATCTTCACCCACATCCCCGGGCTGAAGGTGGTCCTGCCGTCGTCGCCGTACGAGGCCAAGGGCCTGCTGACCACCGCGATCCGCGACAACGACCCGGTGATCTTCTGCGAGCACAAGGCGCTCTACGACACCACCGGCGAGGTCCCCGAGGAGCCGTACACGATTCCCTTCGGCGAGGCCGACATCGTGCGCGAGGGCGACGACCTGACCATCGTCGCGTTCGGCCGGATGGTCTCGGTGGCCGCCGAGGCCGCCGACGAGCTGGCGCGGTCGGGAGTGCGCTGCGAGGTCATCGACCCCCGCACGACCAGCCCGCTCGACGAGGAGACGATCCTGGAAAGCGTCGAGAACACCGGGCGGCTGGTGATCGTCGACGAGGCCACGCCGCGGTGCAACCTGGCCACCGACGTCTCGGCGCTGGTGGCCCGGCAGGCGTTCGGCTCACTGCTCGCGCCGATCGAGATGGTCACCCCGCCGCACACCCCGGTGCCGTTCAGCGACGTGCTGGAGGACCTCTACATCCCGGACGCGCAGCGGGTGGTCAACGCGGTCAAGAACGTGATGAGCTGGGAGCGCTGAATGACCGACGAGCGGATCCACCGGGTCACCATGCCCAAGTGGGGCCTGTCGATGGCCACCGGCAAGATCACCGACTGGTGGGCCGCCGAGGGCGACGACGTCTCCGACGGCGACGATCTGGCCGAGATCGACACCGACAAGATCGCGGGCACCCTGGAGTCCACAGGCGACGGCGTCCTGCGCCGCATCGTGGTGGCCGCGGGTTCGGACGCACCGGTCGGCGCGACGATCGCGGTCGTCGCGCCCGCCGAGGTGCCCGACAGCGCGATCGACGAGGTGGTCGCCGAGGCCGAGCAGCAGCTGGCCTCCGGCGAGGTCGAGGAGGCGGGCGGTCCGGCGGTGGCCGAGGTCGACGTCGGCGGCCGGATGATCTCCTACGCCTCGATCGGCGAGGGCCCGGAGGCCGTCGTGCTGGTCCACGGCTTCGGCGGGGACAAGAACTCCTGGCTGTTCGTCCAGGAACCGCTGGCGGAAGGCCGCACCGTGTACGCGCTCGACCTGCCCGGGCACGGCGCGTCGACCAAGGACGTCGGCGACGGGTCGCTGAACGCGCTGGCGGCCACCCTCGTCGCGTTCCTCGACGAGCTGGGCGTCGAGCAGGCCCACCTGGTCGGCCACTCCCTCGGTGGGGCCGTGGTCGCCGACGCCGCGGCGTCGGCACCGGACCGGGTGCGGTCGCTGACGCTGATCGCGCCCGCGGGATTCGGGTCCGAAGTGGACGCCGACTACCTGCGCGGGTTCGTGGAGGCGAGCACCCGACGGGAGCTCAAACCGCACCTGCGCAAGCTGTTCGCCGACGAGTCCCAGGTGACCCGCCACCTGGTCGACGACCTGCTGAAGTACAAGCGGATCGACGGCGTGCGGGAAGCGCTGCAAACGCTGCTGGGCACCCTGCTGCACGGAGACGCCCAGGCCATCGACACCGGGCCGGCGCTGGCGGAGGTCGACGTGCCGCTGGCGGTGGTCTGGGGCCGCCAGGACGCGGTGCTGCCGAGCACGAACGCCTCGGCGCTCGCCGATCGCGTGCAGGTGCGCTTCGTCGACGGCGCGGGGCACATGGTGCACATGGAGAACCCGGCCGCCACCCGCGAAGCCATCGAGTCCGTGCTGCGCTGAGCCGGAACCCGTTGAACCCTGGACGGAGGCAAGGCACGCAGAACTCCGCAGCTATGACATTCGAGCAGACCTGTCGGAAGGATCGTCCTGTTATGTAACGGCGGTTACCGACGGGCGTCGTGACAGGGGTGACGCTCTGGGCAGCGGTGATATTCGCGATTGGAGGCTCATCATGTCAACTGCTGCTCATCCCGCACACCACCCTGTGCAGTTCGTCGTGTCCCGGACGCTCTACGGGGCGATCGCCGGAATTGGTGGCGGGATCGTGTTCGGCATCCTCATGGCGGCGCTGGAGATGCTGCCGATGGTTGCGATGTTGGTCGGTAGCTCCAACGCCGGCGTGGGGATCGTGGTGCACTTGGCGATCTCGGCGATCCTCGGGGCGGGCTTCGGCCTGGTCACCCCGTTCACCCAGCTCGGCCCGCTTGTGGGGGCCGGGATCGCCTACGGTGCGGTGTGGTGGGTGATCGGCGGTCTGCTGCTGATGCCTGCCGGACTGGGCATGCCGGTGTTCCAGATGGGGGCAACGGCGATGTGGAGCCTTCTTGGGCACTTGCTCTACGGCGCTGTCACGGGCATGGTGTTGACCGCGCTTCGTCACCGGGCGAGTCACTCGTGACGAGCACGAGCACCGCGGTCTTGCGGATCTACGTCGCTCCTGACTGCGTGAGCTGCCGGACCGCGGTGAGGCTCGCCGAAAGCGTACGCCGCGTGCGGCCGGGCCAGCCGGTGGAGGTGATCGACCTCTCCGAGTACAAAGGGCCGATGCCCGAGGGGCTCGTGGGCACACCCACCTACCGCCTCGGCGAGGTCACGATCGCGCTGGGCAACCCGTCGCTGCGGGAGCTGGTGCACAAGCTGGACAACCCCCAGGGCCAAGGGTGATGGTTGCTGGTGAACAGCGGCCATCACCGGAGGCTTCGGTGCCTGACGAGTTCTACTGCCTCTCCGAAGTCGACCTCTTCCGTGATCTGTCTCGGCGGGAGATGGCCGAGTTGGGCGCGCGTGCCCCGTTGCGCGAGGTGCCCTCGGGGCAGGTGGTCTTCAGCCCGGAGCGGCCGACGGGCACGCTGTTCATCATCAAACGGGGCCGGATCCGGCTGTACACGCTCAGCCCGGCCGGGCAGGCGGTCACGACGGCGGTGCTGGGGCCGGGATCCGTCTTCGGGGAGGTTCCGCTTGTCGGGCTGCGTATGGGCGGGAACTGGGCGGAATCGCTCGAGCCCTCGCGGCTGTGCCTGATGAGCCCGCAGGACGTGCGGGAGCTGCTGCTGGCTGATCCGCGTATCGCCACCCGGATAGCCGAGCACATGTTCGAACGCATCTCCGAGCTTGAGCACCGGTTGACCGACCTCGCCTGCAAGACACTTCCGGAACGCCTTGCGGGTACGCTGTGGATGTTGAGCAAAGGGGTGCCGGCGGGAACAGCTCCTGAGCCGGTTCGGTTGACCCACCAGCAGCTTGCCGGTCTGGTCAACGCCACCCGGGAACGCACCACCACCGCGCTCGGCGAACTGGCCGATCGAGGACTCCTCCGCCTGCACCGAGGAAAGATCACCGTCACAAGCCGGGAAAGTCTCCGCAGCTACGCCGACAGTCAGGGGCCGCCACCCGGCGATCTCCCAAGACACGATTGACCTGGCCAGAGGCCCCTGTCCTGCTGCCCGGCTGGTGCTTGCCGCCCGTGCTGGGCGGAACGAAAGGACGGCGATGTCCGCTGTCATCGAGGTCACCGGTGATGTGGACGCCCATCGCGACAGCGTCACACAGTTGATCCCGCTGATTGATGCTGTCCGTCAGTGCGTGGGCGACAAGGACGGCCCCGCCGCGGACCTGCGGAAAGCCCTAAAGGGCTGTCAGACAGCCTCAAGGGGGCAGACCCGCCAACCCTCACGAAGGCCGTGGCCCCCTGACATAGTCTGATCGGACTGCGCCAGACAGACGGGCAGAGGACATAGCCCCTCCCATGTAGGTGGAGACCGCTCGCCGTGGCCACCGGAATGGCTCACGGGCTCTTCGCGACGGTGATGTCCAGGTCCGGCAGGAAGCGGTACGGCCGGTGGTCAAGCAGGTCGGCGAACCGCTTGCGCAGACGCGACATCTCCGCCCGGACGGTGACCGTCCTGGTGCGGTCGGCGAACAGGTGCTCGGCGAGGTCGGCCGCGCTGGTGCCCGCCCGGTTCTCGGCGAGGTGGAGAAGGATGTCGGCGTGCCTGCCGCTGAGCCGGTAGGTCCAGCTGCCGGATTCGCGGTGCACCGTCAGGGCCGGGCGGCCGGAGGCGCCGACGTCGAGCACCAGCCGGGTTCCCGCCGCCGGCCGCTGCCCCTTCGGGCGCAGCAGCACCCCTTCCGGCAGCGGCTCGCACGAGCAGGTCCCGAACGCCGACACCCACACCTGCTCGGCGTCGGGGCGTTCCGGCAGCGGGACGCGGTCGGTCGGCGGCATGCCAGTGGAGGCGGCGACCCAGCCGTGGCGGTCGGTCACCAGCGCCTGCCCGTCGATCCTGGCGAGCAGAGGTGCCGCGATCGCACGCAGCCGGTCGAGCCGGGTGCGGTGCGCGTCGCGCAGCCGCGCCTCGGCGAGTCCGGCGACGGCGTGCACCAGCGCCAGCGTGCTGGGGTGGACGGTGCCGGCGGGTCCGCTGATGTTCACCGCGCCCAGCAGGCGGCCGTCGGCCGCGTCGTGGATCGGCGCGGCGGCGCAGGTCCAAGCGTGGTGGGTGCGGACGAAGTGCTCGGCCGAGTGGACCTGCACCGGCCGGTCCTCGACCAGCGCGGTGCCGATGGCGTTGGTGCCCACCGCGTTCTCGGCCCAGCTCGCCCCCTCGACGAACCCGAGCCGGTCGGCCCGCCGGAACACCGCGCGATGCCCTTCCCGCCACAGCACCCGGCCGTCGACGTCGACGATGACCACGATGTGCCCCGTGCTCTCGGCCGCGGGCACCAGCCCGGTGCGCAGCGCCAGCAGTGCGTCCCCGGTGAGACCGCAGGTGGCGCGCCGCTGCTCGACCTCCTCGGAGGACGCGGGCACGCAGTCCCCGCCCCGGTCGGGGTCGACGCCCTGGCTGCGCACCCGTCCCCACGACTGGCGGATCAGCGGCCGGGGCTGCACCGGCGGCCGCTGCCCGGACAGCACCGCCTCGTGCGCGCGGGCCAGGTCGCGGGTGTACTGGTGCGGGTCGACTCCGGTGGGCACGGCGGTCTCGAGGTGGCCGGTCCGCATGGGCAGCTCCCGTCGGTAGGTTTCGCGCGACCACTCACGGAGCCACCGACCCGCCAGCCGGAGGACCGCGATGTCCTCACGCCGATCGAAGCGCTACGGGAGACAGCCTCCCGGTTCCCGGCCGGAATTTCCAGACTGATCACACGCGTAGACCCGCCCTGAGCGCCTGGCGTTGGTCTTCGAAGTCACGCAGCCGCTCGGCCCACCCCCGCCACCGGCACCGGCACCGGCACGCAAGACGAGCTCGAAGACAGCCCTGAGGTAGCCGGCGGTCAGGAGATGAGCGGGAAACCCTGCAGGGTCTGCCGCAGGTGCATCACCTGCCGCGGGATGAACTCCGCGATCGTGAACCCGACGACGTCCGCCGCCTTGTCGATGTCGGCCACGATCCGCCGCACCTCGGTGCTCGTGAGCCCGTTCGGTTCCGCACCGAGCCCCAGGACCACCTCGTCGCTGTCGATCACGTCGACGTCGAAGTGGATGGCCACTCGCGAGCACCCGGTGGCCTTGAGCCAGTCGAGCACCGGATGCGTGGTCGCGCGCAGTTCGCCGGGGCTGAACGACTGGATTCCCCATTCGGCGACGTTGGGGAAGTCGTCATCGGTCCAGGAGTGCAGCCCCACCAGGGCGACCCGGTCCGGGGAGACGGTCGCGGGCAGCAGCTCCTGCACGTCGGGGTCGCCGTGGCCGGTGAGCGCGGCCACGGCCATCGCGTGGTAGCCCGGGTACTCGCTTCGCGGAGTGCCGATGTCGGGGTGCGCGTCGATCCAGACGACCGCCAGGTCGTCGCCGTACCTGCGGGCGAGCTCGGAGAACGGTGCCACGCTCACCGAGCACTCCCCTCCGAAGGTCGTGATCCGCGCCGGGTCGTGGCGGCGGATGACCTCGAACGCGCTCGCGAGCTGGTCGAGGACGACCGCCTTGGCTTCGACTCCGTCACGCTCCTCGATGCCCTCGCCGGACATCGTGACCGGCGCGGTCGCGGTGGGGCCGTCGTGCGGCGGCAGGACCGCTTCGAGGACCGCGGTGCCCACGGCGTAGCCGCGGCGGGCGACCTCGAGCGGGAACTCGGAGGCGAACGCCTCGACGCTGGCCGTGCCGGCACCCTGCCACTGGAGCCAGAGGAGCCGGAGGTTGACCCCGCCGTCGGATGTATCTGCCCGCGGCGAATCCGGTTGCGTCACTGCTGGTTCCTTCCTTCGGTGATCTGGTCGGTGCGACGCCGCACTCCACGACGATCGACGAACGGCTATGCCCCGGACTCTGAAACACGTCCTGCTTGCTTGGCGACCTCGAGGCGCAGATGAGTCACGGTCCCGGTCGCCGGCTTCCCTGCTGGAACCAGCTCGACCTGCTCCCCGTCGAACAGTGACGTTCCCGCGCCCAAGAGAATCGGAACGAGGTGCAGGCGCAGCTCGTCGAGCAGACCTGCGCGGAGCAACTGGCGGGCGACATCGGCGCCCAGCACCAGGACGTCCTTGTGCCCCCGCCATCGCCCATGGGCTCGGCCTCCCGCACTTTCGGTCCGGCCGTGAAACCGTCCAGGGAGATTGACACGTCCAGCACGACGCTGCCCATCGCGAATCTCCTGCGTCCCCTCACCGCCCGGATTCCGCCTCGACGCAGCTCGGTGTGCGCTAGCGCACACGCCCGGCGGCGGCAGGAACCGCGAGCGGGATGACCACGACCTGTGGCCGTAAGCAACATGCGCGCGGCGGGTACCCGCTGGCCCTGCCGAGCGGCGCCAACGGCGAAGGGATTCGCAGGTGGACGAGATCGGCGTGATCGGAGCGGGCGGCGAAGGACTGGCCGTGACGGCCTACCTGTCCTCGATCGGGCGCGCGGTGCGGCTGTGCACCCGCGATCCCGCGCGGATCGACGGAATCCGGCGCACGGGAAGCATCCGGGCCACCGGGTCCCTGGAGGGCTGCTTCCCGGTCGGGGAAGTGACCGACGACCCGGCCCGCCTCACCTCCCGCTGCCGTGTGCTGGTCGTCGCCGCCATCACCACCGCGTACCGCGACATCGCTCGTGCGCTGGCGCCCCACCTGACCGAGCGCCACGTCGTGGTGCTGTTCTCCAGCAAGCTGTGCGGCAGCGCCGAGTTCGCCGAGGCCCTCGCCCGCGAAGGTCGCCACGGCGTCGACGTGGTGGAAACCGACGCCCTTTTCGCAGCGCGGCCCCAAGGCGCGGACGGGGTGGCGGTGCTCGGTGTGAAGCGGTGGAACCTGCTCTCCGGTGCCCGCCAGGAGTCCGTCACGCGGTGCGCTCCCCTGCTGCGCGAGTGCTTCCCGTGGGTGGAACCGGCGCGGAACCTGGTCGAACGCGGGCTCACCGACTTCGGTGCCGTGGCCCACGCCCCGATCGCCCTGGCCAACCTCGGCAGCATCGAGCGCGGCGAGGAGCTGCTGTTCTACCTCGACGGCATGTCGGACCGGACGGTGGTGCTGCTGGAGCAGGCAGAACGGGAGTTCCGGGCGGTCGCCCGCGCCTACGGTGCGGAGCTCACGCCGATGGCCCAGGTCCTCGACCGCTACTACGGCTGCCGGACCACCTGCGTGCTCGACGCCATGCGCAGCGTCGAGGCGTACCAGACGATCCCCGCACCGGAGTCGCTCGACCACCGCTTCCTGCGCGAGGACATCGCCTCCACCCTCGTCCCGCTCGAAGCGCTCGCGGCCAAGGCCGCGGTGCCGACACCGATGATCAGCTCGACCATCAACATCATGTCCCTGCTCTCCGGCGAGCAGTTCCGCGACACCGGACGCACCCTGCACCGCCTCGGCTGGGCCGAGCTCACCCACGACGAAATCCTCGACCGGCTCTCGTCCCGTGATCGACACCCAGTCGCCGTGGACAGTCTCGTCCCGACCCTGTAGGGCCTTCCTCAGCACCCTTCGTAGTCGGAGAGAACGGCGACCTTGCCGGCCGACGCGGACTCGGGGTCGAAACGGTAGCTCAGCCATTCCCGGGCCAGCCGCCGCGCCAGTTCCAAGCCGATCACGCGCTGTCCGAAGGTCAGCACCTGGGCGTTGTTGCTGAGCACCGAGCGCTCCACCGAGAAGCTGTCGTGCGCGGTGACCGCTCGGATGCCCCTGACCTTGTTTGCGCTGATCGCCACACCCAGGCCGGTGCCGCACACCAGCAACGCGCGGTCGGCCTCGCCGCGCGCGACCATTTCGGCCGCGGCGATGGCGATGTTCGGGTACGCGGTCACGTCGTCGCCATTGACCCCGACGTCCACAACGGACTCGACTCGCGAATCCGCTGCCAGGTCGGCTTTCAGGACGTCCTTGTAATGCAGGCCGGCGTCGTCGGAACCCACGACGACGCGCAACGGCTTGGCCTCACTCATCATCTGCCTCCACTGCTCGGGCAATCGTCTCGGTGACAAGCGCGAACGAGATGGCACCGGCGTCGGGGGTGCCGATGCTGCGTTCCGCCAGCGGCCGGGCGCGGCCGACCCTCGGGGTGAGCGACGCGGTGTCCTCGGCCGCCTGGCGAGCAGTTGCGGCAGCACGGCACCAGGAGCCCTCCGCGGCGAAGGACCGGGCGAACGGGACGATCGCATCGACCATCGTCTTGTCGCCCACCTCGGCCTTGCCGATGCGCTGGACGGTGTCCGCGAACGCCGCCACGCCTGCGGCGATGTCGGACCGCGACGGTGTGCGGTCGTCGCCCAGCCGTTCGGCGAAGGCGCGCAGGCCGGTCCCCCACAGCACCCCGGAGGTGCCTCCCGCCCTCGCCGCCCAGGCGTCGCCCGCCTCGGCCAGCACCGATCGCGCTCCGGCTCCCGCGGCGAAGACGGCCGCGGCGGCCTCGGCGGCGGCCGTCGAGCCCTTGACCATGCCGCGCCCGTGGTCGCCGTCGGCGGCCACCGCGTCGATGCGGCCGAGCTCGTCCTCGGCCTCGGTGATCGCCCGCTGCACCGCGGTGAGCACTTCCACCACGGTCGATGCGCACGCGACCGACTCGGGGGTGGCCTGCGGGTACTGCACGGCGCTGTCGGCGACCTCGCGCTCGATGCTCCGGTCGGTGACGGGGGCGGTGGGCTGCGGACCCTTGCGGTAGGCCGGGGTGTCGGCCGGAGCGCACCAGTACCGCTCCAGCTCGCGGTCCAGCCAGACCAGGGTCAGCGACACACCGGCCATGTCCAGGCTGGTGACCAGCTCGCCGACCTCCGGCTCCACGATCTCGAGCCCGGCCGCCCGCAGCCGCTCGGCCACCCGCGCCCACACCACGAACAGTTCCTCGTACTTGGTGGCACCGAGCCCGTTGAGGATGACGCCGACCCGCCCGCCCGCACCGTGCGGGGCTTCGGCCAGCACGCCGTCGACCAAGGTGTCGGCAACCTCCGAGGCACTGCCGGTATCCACATCGGACACACCGGGCTCGCCGTGGATTCCCAGTCCCAGCCCCATCTTCCCGGAGGGCACGGTGAACAGCTTGTGGTCCTGCCCGGGCAGGGTGCAGCCGTCGAAGGCGATGCCGAGGGTGCGGGTGCGGTCGTTTGCGGCCTGGGCGACCCGTTCCACCTCGTCGAGTGGCCGGCCTTCTTCGGCTGCCGCCGAGGCGAGCTTGAACACCGCGAAGTCACCGGCGATGCCGCGTCGCTTCTCCTCCTCGCCCGGGGGAGACGACGCCACGTCATCGGTCACGACCACGGTGCGGCAGTCGATTCCTTCGGCCCGCAGCCGCTCCTGCGCGACGCCGAAGTTCATGTTGTCCCCGGCGTAGTTGCCGAATCCGAACAGCACGCCGCCGCCGCGGTCGGCTTCCTTCGCGACGTTGTAGGCCAGTTGCGCCGAGGGCGAGGTGAAGACGTTGCCGACCACGGCACCGTCGCAGAAGCCGGGCCCCACCACACCGCAGAACGCCGGGTAGTGGCCCGAACCACCGCCGATGACGACGGCGACCTTGCCCCGCGGTCCGGGAGCCGAACGCACCACTCCCCCGTCGACCGCGCGGACGTACCGCGGGTAGAGGTCGCGGAATCCCTCCATCGCATCCTCGGTGAACCGGGCCGGATCGTTGAAAAGGCGGGTCACGATTCCTCCGCTAGACGATCGCGCTGGCGCAGAGCACGAGCAGCAGCGCGACGATCGACATGATCGACTGGGCGACGGTGTAGACCTGGAACGCGCCGCGGGTGGACAGGCCGAGCAGGCCCCGGAACATCCAGAAGGTGTTGTCGTGCACGTGGCCGCCGAAGCTCGCACCGGCGGCTGCCGCCAGCACGACCAGCACCGGGTCGAGCCCCAGCGAGCCGACCACCGGCAGCAGCAGGGTCGCGCCGGTGATCGCCGCGACCGACCCGGAGCCCTGCGCGAGCCGCAGCAGCGCGGCGACCACCCAGGCCAGCACCAGCGGGGAGAAGCTGCTCGCGTGGAACATCCCGGCGACGATGTCGCCGACGCCGTTGCGGCTGATGACCTCGCCCAGCGAACCGGCCACGCCGTTGAACAGCAGGATCGTGCCGCTGGTGGCCGCGCCCCGGCTCAGCGCCCGCTCGACCGACCGCATCGACAGCGAGCAGCCGCAGATCACGCAGCCCAGCAGCAAGCCGATCAGCAACGCCACCACCGGATCGGACAGCAGCTTCACCCAGCCGATCTCGGTGCCCGCGATCTCGGTGGCGGTCCCGGCCACGATCAGCACGAGCGGCACGATCGCCGGGATCAGCAGCACGATCAGCGGAAGCCGGCGCCTGGGTTCCTCGACCTCGTCGACGGCGATCCCCAGCGAGGTCTCGTCGGACTCGGCCTCGTCCTTGGCCGGGTCCCAGGTGCGCCGCATCAGCTTGCCGTGCAGGAAGACGCTGATGACGATCGACAGGATCCCGACCACTCCGCCGACCAGCAGCATCATGCCCAGGGAGGCGCCGAGCGCGCCGGAGACGGCCAGCGCCGCCGAACCGGGCAGGATCATCAGCAGGCCCACTTCCAGACCGATGGCCAGCGCCCCGCCGACGGCGGCCACGCTGATCCCGGTGCGCCTGGACACCGAGCGCGCGATCGGCGCGAGCATCACCAGCGCGACGTCGAAGTAGATCGCAGGGAACACGACGCCGGAGGCCAGCCCGAGCGCGTACGGAGATTTTCCGCGACCGAATATCCGCAGGAACACCTCCACGATTCTTTGCAGTGTTCCGGTGGCCGACAGCAGAGATCCCAGCAACACACCGAAACCGATGATCAGGCCGACATCGGCCATGAGCTTGCCGAAACCCTCGGTGACCGCCTCGGTGGTCCCCTCGACACCGAGACCGGTCGCCAGTCCCAGGTAGAGGGAACCCAGGACCAGCACGATCACCGGGTTCAGCCGTGCCGCCACGATCAGCGCGATGATTCCCACCAACGCGATCGCGGTGTGCAGAAGAATGATCGAATGGGGCATGACGCTTGTCTTTCCGTGAACCTCGACGTTGAGGAAAGGCCGGGAAAAGGCATTCCCGGTGTGGTTCTTCGAGCGCGCTGGTCTCCTGGTTCTCGGCAGTCAACCACGACCGGAATGCTGGTCCGCGCTCGCTCTGCGACCGGATCGCGTTCGTCCGGACGGTGACGACACGAATACGGGGAGTCGTCTGTTCACGCCCCGTCCCGCGGACTCACTGGATGTGCGAGCCGCCGTTGATGTCGAAGGTCGCACCCGTGATGTAGCCGGCGTGCTCGCCGGCCAGGAACGTGACGGTGGCCGCGACGTCCTCCGTGCGGCCGTTGCGCCCCACCGGGATGTCGGCGATCAGTTTCGCCTTGCGCTCACCGGCGAGCGCGCCACCGGTGATGTCGGTGTCGATCAGGCCGGGTGCGACCGCGTTGACGACCACGCCGTGCGGACCGGCCTCGCGGGCCAGTGCGCGGGTCAGCCCCAGCACCGCGGCCTTCGCGGCGGAGTAGTGCGAGCCGCCGAACACGCCGCCGCCGCGCTCGGCGCTGACCGACGACACGTTCACGATCCGGCCGTAGCCGCGCTCGATCATGCCGGGCAGCACCCGCTGCGTGACCAGGTACGTGCCGGTGACGTTGACACTGAAGACCAGGTCCCACTCCGCCTGCTCGATGTCCAGGAAGCGGGTGGGCCGGGTGATGCCGGCGTTGTTCACCAGGGCGGCGACCGGCGGCAGATCGCAGGACTCGAGCTCGCCGACGGCCCGGCCGACCGAGGCGGCGTCGGTGACGTCGGCGGCCAATCCCAGCGCGGGCACGCCGCAGCGCTCACGTGCCGCGGCCGCGGTGCGCTCGGCGGCCGCGCCGTCGATGTCGAGCACGGCGACGGCGAACCCGGCACCGGCCAGGTGCAGCGCCGTCTCGCGCCCGATGCCGCGTTCGGAGCCGGCTCCGGTGATCACGGCGGTGCGAGTGGTGGACATTGGTTCTCTCCTTGCGGGTCGGGGCCGGGGCGCCGTCAGGCTTCTCGGGGT
This sequence comes from Saccharopolyspora erythraea, assembly GCF_018141105.1. Taxonomy (NCBI): domain Bacteria; kingdom Bacillati; phylum Actinomycetota; class Actinomycetes; order Pseudonocardiales; family Pseudonocardiaceae; genus Saccharopolyspora; species Saccharopolyspora erythraea. The sequence continues at coordinate 5,842,057 of NZ_CP054839.1, forward strand.
TCGGTGTGCCGTCAGGCTGCTCGTGGGGGGCGCCGTCAGGCGGCGAGGTGCGGGGCGATGAGGTCGACGGCTCGGGCGGCGGCCACCTCGCGGTCGGCTTCGGCGACGTCGTGGGTTTCCAGTTCCAGCACGTAGCGGTCGGTGTAGCCGTGCTCGCGGAGGGTGCGGACAACGCCCGCGAAGTCCGCGCGTCCGAGGCCGAGGCTCAGGTTGATGTCCCCCGGCACCGCGTCGCGCAGGTGGACGTGCTCGATGCGCTCGGCGAAGTCGCGGGCGAAGGCGACCTCGTCGATCTCCCCGGCGACGACGTGGCTCACGTCGAACACGAACCCGGCCGACTCGGCCGGCACCCGCGCCAGCAGCGCTTCGGCGCGTTCGCGGGTGTGGCAGAAGCGGTGGTGGTGCAAGCCCTCGACCAGCAGCCGGACGCCGCGCGCGGCGGCGAGGTCACCGAGCAGCCGCAGGCCGCGGGCCAACCGGTCGAGGTCCGCGGCCTCGTCGACGAACGGGTCCCTCGCCTGCGCACCGCAGGGCACGATGATCGCCGCGTCGAGCCGAGCGGCCAGCGAGACCAGGGCGCCGCCGGTGGCCTTGAGGACTTCGTCGCCCAGCCCGGGGTCGTTCATCGCTCCGGGATCGACGTTGATCGCCCAGGTCCGCACGTCGTGCTCGGCGATCACGCGGACGATATCGTCGGCGTGATCGCCCAGCGGTGTGGGGACGTGGTCGCACACCCCGGGCAGGCCGCCGAGGTCGATGCCGGACAGGCCGAGCCCCGTGATCGCGCGGAGCGCTTCCGGTAACGCTCGGTGGCGGAACGAGATGGTCGAGCACCCGAGCTCGGACTTCTGAGTCTTCAATCGGCATCCCTTCGTCCTGCCAGTGCCGCACAGTCAACGCGGACAACAGTCGACTGTCAACAGTCAACCTCGATGGATCGGTGATCGAGATTCCCGACGACGGGAAAGGCGACAGTCCGGGCGCCCCTTGATCTCCCCGCCCTGGTCGACGTGGGGTAGACCCCTCGCTAGGACGTGTTTCAGATGTGGTTTGCGTAGTGGGACGCGTGGCGGAACCTCAGCCGCCTTCTCGCTCCGGGATCTCCGACTGACGTATTCCGATACGCGGCGTCGAAGCTGTCCTCGCGAGAAGGGGCTATGAAGAACCTGGCCATCTCGCGGGACCTGCTCACTGAACGTGATGATCCAAAAATGCCGCCTGATCGCCTGCACGGTCCGTGATCGCTGGTCGGGCTGGTCGTCGTGGTGCGGCTGGGCTGCACAGGGGTGGTGATGCGTCGAGGCCCCGCACCTGTGGTGCGGGGCCTCACTGACCTATCCTGTGTCGCTGTGAGCCGTCAGCCTGGCTACTTACCCTAGCCAGGGTGGCGGCTCACTCCTGTGGAACGCCGTTCAGCACGGCCGTACGAAGACGCGTGCCCGTGAGTGGTGTGGAGTTCGGGTTCTTGTGTCCCTTCACGGTGGAGTTAACCAACTTCCATACGTGCTCAACATGAGGCGCAACCTGCCGGTAGAAGTTCAACCGCTGTTCGGAAAGCTCGCTAGTTAAAGGGCGCTGCACTCGCACGACGCCTGTGTCTTTCTCGACAAAGTCGGTTGGGCTGAATGTGCGGTGTTTGATGAGATCCAACACGTAGGATTCGACGTACGGGCGGACCACTTCCACTAGGTCTAACGCCATCGACCACCGGTAGTCGTCACTATGGGAAGCACCGAAATCCGGGTCTAGCCCTTGGACGTAGCACGCTAGTGCCGCTTCTGCTTTGGCGACACCATAGCAATAGTTCAACATCGCGTTAGTTGGATTGGTCGCGTTCTTCTGACTGTTCTGCTTTCCGTTGGCGTTGTGGTTCAGCTCGCTTACTCGGCTGTCGAAGACACGCCAGTGATACGGAACTTTGCCCTGAAACGTGAGTTCTTGCAGTCGCCAATTCCGAAAGTACGTGTGTGCTTCTCTGGATTCAACGGCCCGGATGGATCGGGGATCGCCACAGGACATGAGTTGATCGATCCACGGTTCAGGGTTCCAGTCTGGGAGTACGCGCCCGTGTCCGCGAAACTTCTCAGCAAGAACATACTTGGTGATGTCGAGCGCCGCAGGGTTGCCACGCAAGAGCGCTTGCGCACGATGCACCCTCGTATCTCTCGGCGATTGTGCGGACGTCATTGTCAGCCCGCCTTCGGGGTTCACGACGACTAGAGAGGTTGGGTCAGTGCGTCGGTATCCGTGGGGGGTGACGCTGATTCCCTTGATCCAGTGCATTGCGTCAAGGGAGATGTGGCCGGTGTGTCCGATGACGACGATACGGCGGACGTGCCGATCCTTGCGGGCGATGGTGCGGGTGCGTCCGCGTCCGCACATGCCGTCTTTGATGACTAGTTCGCCTTTCTTGACGGTGATGGAAATCCCGTGCCCGTCCACTACGACGACGGACGGGTCACGGGATTCTCGGGTGAAGGTTTCGGTGATCGGGTCTGTCATGACTCCGATTTTAGTGATCCAGCCTCCACGGTTGTGATGGTCAGCGGTCCCTGTGACCTCATCGTGTCTTTCCATTTGGTGAGGACAATAAGCGGGTCTGCTTTGTCGTCGTAGCCGATTCCCAGGTCTGAGGCAGCCAGAGAGCACGCGAACGCCACTAGGGCACTCTCGGTATCGGGAGACGGGTTCCTGCCCGCGAGAACGTAGCCTGCGGTCGTTCTGGGGATACCCAGCTCTGCCGCCAGCTCATCGATGCTGAGATGTCCGATCACGGGCAGCAGGAGCCGGTGAAGCCGTTCCCACCGGCCGATTGTGCGGGATCGCGTGGCGGAGCTGGCCGAGATCAACCCTTGCTGCACTAGTTCGATTTCGTTGCTTTCCTTGCCGACGTAGCCCGTTCCGACTGCCCGCACGTGCATCCGCACCAGTCGCCCCCGGTAGCCCTTGGTGCAGGGGCGTCCGTCCGGCTGTGCGAATTTCTCTTCGGGATGTACCGCGTAGAGGCGCAACACGTCGCGATAGGACTGCACGTACACGATTCCCGCTTCAATACTGAGCATGTCCTCTTCGGATTCCCCCAAGGTATCGATGCGGAACCCGTGTCCGGGGTGGTGTTTGTTCTGCCATTCTATGTGCGTCCACCGGGCAGGGACCGGGTCGTACGGCGCAATGGGCATCACTTTTCCCGTATAGGTCGGCTGGATCGGGTGGGCATGGCCGACGAGAATAAAGTTTGCCGGTTTGATCCGTTCTGAATACGGCTTTCCGTCGTTCAGGGTGTCGAAAGAGCGCAGCAGCGAGGGTTGCGACACCGAATAGCGACTGATCGCCGGACGGTCCAACCAGGCAGGTTCGGTCGCCTCACGTGCGGTTTCGGTGCTGATGAGGTACTGCCAGAGCTGGGCAATCCACCGGGTATCGGCTGCTTCCGGGTCGGTCGGATTGAGCAGGTGCCCGAGCCCGTGTTCGGAATTCTTGTCGATGACCACCCGCTCGTTTTCAACGTGGTACAAGGCGTAGCGTTTCGCCGAGATCGAATAGCACCAGCCGCGATATTCGAGCTTGAGCAGGTCGGGAATGCTGGCATAGGGGTTCAGCCGGTCGAAGCGGCCTGCGATTTCTTCGGCCTGGTCGTAGGACAACACACGGATTCCGTGCTGCTTTCCGGCGGTCTCAGCCGCCACGATCGCCATGCTGTCGGTGTCGGTGAAGACCCACGCACCGCCCGCATCGGTGATGGCTTTTTCGAGCATGGCCAGCATGAGCCGGGCCGCCGCCGTAATACAGGTCGCGATCGGCGGGAACGTGTACGGTCCTGGCATTTCCGGGTTTTTCCGCTGGCCGAGCGGCTGATCCGAAAACGACAGGGCTTCGCCGGTGTCGCGGTCGCGTTTGTTGAGTTCGGCGAAGATGCCATAGCACCCGCTGTTGGCCAGCACCTTGAGAAAGTCGCCGGTAGCCGTTCCCTTGTACTGGGCTCGCATTTCCACGATGAACGGGAAGAAATCATCGCGTGCGGGATCGATTTCCACGGTGCCGTGCAGCAGCGTTGACCGTAGTCCTGCTGCCGTGCCGTGCGGGGTAAAGCGGATGGCGTCCAGGATCTCCGGGGCGTGTCCGGTGAGCAGTGTGGAGGCCACCAAATCGGGGATCGCATACCAGGTGGCGTCATCGTCGGTCAGATAGTTCACCCCGATGTTGGGCGCACCGCCCCCGGAGTATTGCGCCCGCACGGGCACCACGTCGGCATTCGGGCGGATTTTCGCGATGCCGACGAAGTCCCGCCAGGTGTCGGGCTCGAAACACGATTCGAGGGTGATCGTGTTGAGCATGTCTTGTACCTGCTGGCGGGCAGGCGTGGCCTCGATTCGGGCGGCGGTCAGCAATTCCCACATCCCCATGAGTGTGTTGACGGTCGGGTACATGCTGGTGAAGTCGTAGACCGCGACCGGCATTTCTTGGCGGCGGATACGGCACTCTGCCCGTGCGCCGTAAAAGCTGGACATGGCGTATCCGAGGATGTCCGGGGCGATGTTGCCGCGCTTCAGCGGTTGCGGGATGCGCATTTTCCGGAAATATGCCTTTGCCACTGACGCAGGCGAGTAGAGACGGGTCGCGTCCGTGTCAAGCTCGTGACGTGCGAGTTCTTGGGACAACGCGGCATAGAGTTCGACGGACGCCAGAACATCACGTCGGCAATAGTCCGCGTAGTCGTCAGTAATGACACCATGCTGGCCCGTGTGCATTTTTCCATGTTCTACCCCAAACGCCTCACATGCCGATGCCAGGGAGTGCGACCGATTCGACAGAGCAAAGGCCAGTGTGCGGAGGTCGCAGAAATTTCCGGCGAACGGCTTGTGCCCGTCGATGCCCGAAAAGGAGATGAACGCCTTTTTGCTGTCGAGCATTTTGATACGCAACCGCGGGCGGTATTCGTTAATGCGTCCGTCGCGGGTGCGCCACAGGGCGAGCGAAAAACCGCCGTGGTAGTCCTTGCGAGCTTCACCCGCGTCGATCGCAATGCGGGTAAAGTCGAAAGGAAGGTTGAAGCCGACCACCGTTTCCTGATGCCGGTAGGCGACCTGCCACAGCCAGCGGTTCGCGAACGCATCACGCGAGAGCATTTCCATACGCGGGTTGGGCTCGCGATCCTGAAATGACATGTCCACATCAGCCGGGCGTGTTGCGGCGTAGCGCTGCAATACCGCGAAACCGTCCGGATCGGTGCTCGGTAGGTCGTCGGCGTAGAGGATGCCCTCCGCCAGCGTGGAGACCGCACCGGCATTGACGTAGCAGTACCGGAACATGCCGAACGTCAGTTGTTGCCGCGTGTCGATGGTGGTTTCGGTGTCGAAGACCAGAACGTATGATCCCATTCCCTAATCCACTTCCAGATGTAGACGACGACGGGGGTCGCCGGTGAATGAGACGAGATACCGCGACAGCGTGATGGGCGACATTCCATGATGTAATCCGGCATCAATCAGGTGGCACACTCCGACGATGAGCCGATCAATCCACTGTTCCGGCGGGATTCCGGTTGCGGTCTGGCGCCGCGTGATCTCGCGATGGTGCGGCACGCACAGCGCTACGGTCACGTCACAGTGCTGTGAGGCGACGTGGTGGATTTCCACGGGTGTGGCGCCACAGAGGATGCAGTCACTTTCCAAGCTGTGCGGCGTATTCGTAGAGTGTTTCGAATCGGTCTTCGGTCTGCTGCTGAATGAACTGGTCGATGACGGATTGACGAGTCTCAAGTGGTTGTTTCGGGATGCCACCATATCCCCCTACATAGGTGTTTTCGAAACGTCCAAGCAGGCGTGCGAACTGGTCATCGTGGGACATGCGGTGTCGCGCAACCGCATTCCAATGTTTGGCGATCGTGGTTTTGTCGCGGCGTGACCAGTTGTCGCGGACATCGGGGCGGAGGTTGTTCGGGTCGGCTTGCCACACGAACGCGGGAAACTCTTTGCCTGCGTTCGGGTTCCGTGCCAGGTATTCGGCGTAGCGGCCGGGGTTGCGCACCGCGTCGGCCGGGCGTTCCGGTGTGGACCGGTGCCCGCGTGCTGCCGACAGGGACGCACCCGATTCGTATGCCTGGCGGGAAATGCCGCCCCGTTCCAGCCGCCGCCGATACGCATCAGACAGAGATTCCCATGATTTACGCTGTCGGCTCATGGCGCTACACTGTTTCTGTTAGTTCGGGGCGCTGGCCGGCCGCCGCTTTTCCGTTCATTTCGGAAAAGCGGCGGCCGGTGTCATCACGACTTGAGTTGCTGCTCCCACGCGTGGTCGATCAACATGCGGTCGGCCAATGCCGCGATGTTCGCGCCCGCCTGGTGCACACACATCGTGTCGCACTCGGCGGCGGTGAGCATGAAGATTCCGACCGCGAACAGGAACAGGGCGCCGTGTTCACGGTCCACACCGGGAATCGCATCCTGCAAGTAGTCGTACACGTGCTCAATCGAGTCCGTGTAGATGGGAGTCAGTCCCATGTGTGCACGGATCGCGAAACGGGATTCGTTGATCTTTTCCGTGGTGTCCATCATGTCCCCCCAGTCAGGCGAGATAGAAAGTACGGGCGGGAATCGTCTTGCGGTCGTCGGGCTTGACCGTGAACGTCTCGCCGGTCGCCTCGTCGTACCAGTAGTCCGAGGTGCGCAGACCGTGCGGGCAGTGAATCGGCCCGTACTGGCGTCCGAGGCGTTCAGTGGCGTTCTGCAACTGGCGGTACACACCCGCGCTGGAATCGTTGAACACATAGAACTCGTCGTGCTCGGTGAGAACCAGGACGCTCACGAATTCGTCGGCGAACTGGCCCTCGTTGAAGCGCCATCCGAGCACCACCATGTTGGCGCCGATCAGCTTTGCCTTGTCGTCGCCCGCCAGCAGGGACGCTTGTCCCAGTACCGCGCTGGCCTCCATCGCCTGCGACGAGATCGACGCGAACCCTTCGGCCAGGAAATCGCGCACTTCTCGCTCGCTGAGCGCGTTGTGATTCTTTATGACTTCGGGCACGGGTGCCCCCGTGTTCGTCTTGGCCGTATCAGCACCGTTGTTCACATCAGCCGCCGTGTTCTCATCAGCCGTGTTGTCGGCATTCTGGGCAGCAGAGGTCTTACGCGGCATAAGTGGGTCCGCCTTTCAACGGGTTGGATTCGAAGCGTGGCCGAGACTAATCCGCCCACACCAGAATTTCGATCACTTTTCGGTAACGACTAGCGGCGAACAATTGCATTGTTCGCGCTGATCGTGCTAACGGGCGTGGTCGCGTTGTTCGTGCCAGTGTGCGCACTGGCGTACTCGAATCCCGACACGAACAACGCGACCATTCCGAGCGATACCCACAACGGCACTGAATCGCCGACATGGGCTGATGCGACGATGCCCAGAGCCACCGTGACGAACGTTCCCAAGCCTTCACCGAGGCGCATCCGGTGGCACGTGTCGGCATCCGGCTCGTGTTCGGCGGCAGCGAAGTACGAACCGCAGAACGCCGAATACACGGCCGCCGACGTGCCCACGATCAGAATCACCGCGTTGAGCGTTTCGTCTTTCATCGGCTCACCCGTTGAACTGCGTGGGTTTCGCGTCCGGCGGGGCGGTGTTGAGCTTCGGGATCATCACGACCGTTCCCGCGTGCAGCGGGCGGGACCAATCGATGCCGGGATTATTGGCCGTGATCAGACTCGCGAAATAGCTGCTGTTCGCGGTGTCATCCTTATCGAGTCCATACGCGACCGTGGCGATCCCGAACGGGGACGTGTCAGCGGGCGACTTCCGCGTTTCCTTCAGGCCCAACACCGTGTAAGGCGACCACTCGAAGCCAAACGCAGTCGGGTTGGCCCTGCTGGGGCCTGTCCCCGGTGCCCGCTGCCCCACGGGGTAGGTGGTGGTCACCCCCGGTGCGTCCGGACGCGCCACGGCGGTCTCCGGCAACAGGAACACATACGGATTCGTCCCGACCTGCTCCGGCCGCTGGCCCGGTGGACCGCCAGGCGCACCGCCAGGCGGGTTGCGGCGGTACGCCGAGGCGATGAGCAGCACCGCCAAGGCGATGGCCATCCACGTCCACATTTCGATACCGGCGATCTCGGTTTTGAAGAAATTCCGGTTCAGCACAGAGGATTTCTCAGCCACCACCAACCCCCCTCCGATCGACCGGCGCCGTGGTGTCCGAATAGGACTGGCCCCGGAACCGCGGGAAGGTCAGCAGCGAGCGCACCGGGCGCCGCTGCTGCGCCCGCCCACTGCGCCCGTCCCGCCCGGTCGTGCTCGGTGTCGGGCTGTGCAGGCCGGTGCGGTCCGAGTGCGCCCCGCCGGAGGTGCGGCGCCACTGGTGGGTGTGCTGGTGCATGTCCGGACGCAGCGGACCGGCATCGGTCCACCGCATCGGATCGGCGGCCGGGATGTAGTTCCCGGTGTGCCACCACGGACCGCGTTCGCGGTAAATGCCCTGGTCAAACGATGCCGGCGGTGGGGCCGCGTACTCGATCGGCGGGCGGGCACCGGAGGTGCGCCCCGTGAAGGGCACACCTCCGGCAGCACGACCAGGGCGCGGCGTTCGTTCGTCGTAGAACCGCTGCGTCCGTGCATGCGGCAGCGGGCGCGAGGTCCGATGCCGCATCACCAGGTCCCCCCGCCGGTCGCGGCCTTGAGCGCCCCACCGAAGGCCCCGCCGATCGAGTTGACCAGCCCCGGACCCTGGCTGCCCGGCCGCACCATGACGAAGATTCCGGCGACCACGATGATGCCCATGGCGATATCAGCAACCTTATTCATGCTTTCTTCTCCTATTCCTACGTGGATTGGATGGGTGGCCCCGGCGGTACCGGCGGCAGCGGCAACGGCGGGGCATTCGGATCGGGCGGCGGCGGGGGCGGTGCGATGAGCTGATCAATCCACGCCTGTGCATTGAAGCGCGGAATGACGTTCTCACGCGGCTTTCGGGCCGCCATGTCCTTGAGCCGGTTGGACATGCGCACCCCGAACGCGGTGCCATCGGTGAACGGAGCCAACAGCAGCATCAGCACCGTGAGACCGCCGAACGCGGACGCCAGGCGCCCGGAACGCGGCCCAATCCCACCGATGGCGAACAGCACCACGAACACCGCCGACCACAGCAGTTGCCGCGCTATCCACTGATTGAAGCTCTTGACCCAATCCGGCTTCACCAACGGATACAGCCACATCAGCAGAATTCCGCACAGCCATTCGCCTTTCAGCGTCCGCAGCGAGGCCGAACCGCTGTGCATGTTGCGCGAGGCTGCCCGGCCGGAACGGCGGGCGACCTTGCCCGCCGTTCCGGCGACCTTGACTGCCGCAGCGGCTTCCGGTCCAGCAGCCTTAGCGGCAGTCTTGGCAGCCTTTCCGGCTTTACTGTCCTTCGGCTGCTTGGGTGATGCCGCCATACACACCCCTAATGAATCCTCTGAACCCTGGTTCGGGTGCGTTATAGCCGTGCAGCGCCACCCATTCCAAGGCGATTCCGATGATGATGAGAGTCAGACCGATTGCCGGACGCATCAGCCCGGCCCCTTCAGTGCTCCGATCAAGGCTTGCGGCGGGAACAGCAGGGCAATTGCCCAACCAAGCAGAACCCACAAAATGATGTGCTTGCGCTTCATGAGATCAGCCTCCGTGAACGTGGCGGAAAATGTAGCGGAGCGTGAGCAACAGCCCATATTCGGCGAGTACCAGCAGCACCAGATACGACACCGTGGGCTGCCAGGGTCGGCCTGATCCGCCCGAAACCGGCGGTGTGGGCGCAGCAGCGGGCGCGGCCTGATCAGCGGCACCACCCGGGTAGCGGCCTGCCATTTAGATACCCTCCATTTCCGGCGGAATCGCGTTGATCGGCACCACTTCGTCAGTGATGATTTCGACCGTGCCCGGCAGGTTCTTCGCACCGGCAGCGGTCGCGGTTTCCATCATCACGTAGGTGGCATTCGACGTGGGCAGCCAGTACGAACCGGTGAGCTGACCAGGCTGGCGGAATCGGGGAATCACATACACCCCGGTTTCGCGTTCCGCGATCCCCAGACCCAACGAATCGTAGTGCCACTCCATTTGCGAGAACAGCGACTCAGGGGAGCGAACAAACACCGACCGGTCGTCGAGCCTGAAACGAATGGGATCACTGAGATAGTCCTGCCGTTCGCCCTTGGAGTCCCGCACCACCAGAATGATCGTGCGGTACTCATTGCCCGTGTTCGAGAGCTGCAACAGGTTGTCCGCACCGGCCGCATTGAGCGTCTTCACATCGTGGCGCAACAGCGACCCGACCGACAGGCCCGGAGGCAGTGGGGCAATCGGATTACCGTGCAAGTCCTGTGCGTCGGTCTGCGCCCACGTCTCCAGAAATCCCGTCACGGTGACGTTCGGCCAGGCTGACACGTTGCCGGTGGCGATGTTGTCCCCACCGGCCAGCGTGTAGCGAATGCGGTACTGCGCACGGGCATCGGTGTTAGCCAGCACCCCAGCCGTGTCCCGAATTTCCGGGAAGATGCGCAGTACGAAGCTGGGATTGATGCCCCGGTTGTACCCGCTGTACTTCGTCGGGTCGCCCATCCACGGCTTGCCGTACTTGTTCTCCAAGTAATAGGCATACCCGGACATCGGGTACTTGATCGGGCTACCGTCGATGTTTTCCAGCGAAATCGACGTGATCAGCGACCACGGATTATCGGGCGCGATGCTGCCCTGCCCCAGCGCACCGCCGGTCGCCTTCACATACAACGTGACACCCCGCAGAAAACCGCCAGGCGTCACGTTGTGAACAAACTCCTGACTCGTGCCCGGCTTCACTTCGTAGGTGTCAGTGAAAATCTTCTCAGCGTAATGGCTGGACCCGACCAGAAACGGGATCTGCACAGCCCCGCCGTGGCCCTTGTTCGGCGGCGGCGCACCCGGACCGCCAACAGTCGCAGCAGGCATGAAAACTCCAATCATATTGATCAGTACTGGAACGCCATGGCGCGGCCCACGTGCTGCCACGTGGGCGAATTCGAGTTAGCGAAATGCGCGGCCAACAGACGCCACAACGTGCCCATCAGAAGCACAGAGAAAAACGCCGACGTTGCCGCAGTCGCCGAAAAGTGAACGTGCACAGTACACCCCCTCACTGCTTTCGGGAGAATCGCTTTCAGTGTAGAGGCCGGCCACCTCCGGAAGCGACCCTCAAAAATTGCCCCGCGGTGCTCTATCCGGGCAGTTTTGAAATGTATGCCTCGCGTTTGCGTCGTCGCACGATCAGAAATTCATGCGGTTCGAGATCCAACAGAATCGGTTTGTACTTCCTGCGCCCGCCGATCACCTCCGCAACCCGCGCGGCGTCATCCTCATCATCCGGCCTGAACGCAACCGACCAGCTTGGTTCGGAGTGCATATAGCGCGACACGAAACGGGGTCGCTGCGTCATCGCCATCAGCGTGATTCCCAGCGCCCGCGACTCTCGCCAGTACTTCGCGATCAGCGGTGAGAGCTTCAATTCGTGTTCGATGTAGGCGATCTCATCGAACTGGATAATGACATTGGCGTCAGGCTTCCACAGCTCATCCAGCATTTCAAACACAGCTTGACGCTGCCGCGCGATGCCTTCAGACGGCTTACCGGAGGTCGGCCAGTAGATCACGCGGTTCTGCCCGTAGTCAGGTGGCCACGTCCGCCGGATCACCCAGCCCTGCCGCGCCATGCGCGTCATAGTGGAATCGGCCGGTTTGGTCGCAACAATGATGGCGTGCGCCCCGGACCGCGTCACGCGCTGATGCAACAGATGCGTCGCGAAATACGACTTTCCCGAACCTGTCGGCCCCAACACGGCCATGTGTTCGGGTTGCCACTTTCCGCCGGGCCAACCCCAATGATCCAGAATCGCGGGCTCTAGCTCATCCCACGGGATACGCTCGACCATGAGTCTCCGCCGATTCGTCGTCGCTGTTCTTCGGGCTCAGGTGGTGCTCGCGAATCGTCATGATCAACGGAGTCAGATGCATCAGCAGCGGCACGATCTTGCCAAGTCCCATCGTCTGTTCAAGGTACTTGCGCGCCCGCGCAGACGATGCCGCTAATTCCGCAATGTCGTTCGCGATCAGAGAGCTGGTCTCATTCAGCGCGCCACCACACACCGGGTCCCGCGTAGACCACAGCATCGCAATCATCTTCAGCATTGCGTCTAATTCTTCGCCGAGTTCACGGGCGAACGCTTGCTGCTTCTGCTTATTCGTACTTCCGCGCGGCCTGCCGCGCTTACGCGGCTTGTCTCCCGGTGTCGGTTCCTGCGCCGCATTCAGGCTGTCGTCAACAGTAGTGATGGACAGATCAGGCATGAGATTTGCACCCCTCGAAAAAAACGGATTCGATGCTAGCCTGAGTATATGCAAATACCGCCCGAGTGCGGGCGCTCGATAATCGCGTTCACGAAAGGGGCTGTTCATGCCTGAAAAGAAGCGTCGACTCAGCGACAAAGAGCGTGAAAAGTTGCTTGCGCTGTTGGCCGAAGACGAGGATGAAGGCGTTGAAGAAACCACCGAAGAAAACGAGGCTGAAGCGTCCGCGGGAACCAATCAGGTTATTGTCTTTGCTGGATCTCCCGACGAGTTTATCCGGCATTTCGGCCCCGCGTCGCCTGCTGATGCGAATATGGCTGAAAAGGGCGATGAAGAGGAAGATAAGGGCGATGGCGGCCAACAGGAGGAACCGGAGTCAGCCGACGAGCCCACTCCCAAGTCCCGAAGCCGATACTTCCGGAAGTAGCCACGATGGCCAACATCGTTGAAACCATCACCAGCGTTGCCCAGCAACACGGCGTTGATCCGATTTTGGCGCTGGCGACCGCATACCAGGAATCGAAGCTGAATCCGCGTGCGGTTGGCGATAACGGGACGTCGTTCGGGTTGTATCAGCTGCACCGGGGTGGCCAGTTGGGAAACCATACCCCGGAATGGGCGTTCAATCCTGCCAACAATGCCAATCAGGCGTTGTCGGTGATGGCCGATGTTGCCCGCGATCACCCCACGTGGTCGCCGGGACAGATCGCGGCAGCCTCGCAGCGACCGGCGAACAAGGCGGCGTATGCGACCAACGTCAACAACTGGTACCGGCAGATCAAATCCGGTCAGCTCAAGCTCAATGGCGGTCCGCAGGCACCGCCGCCGACCGGCCAGCCACCGCCGCCAGGCGCCACACCCGCCGGTTTCGGAACGGGTTCCATGTTGGGGCTTCCCGATCCGTTGGGCGGTGCCGCGTTCACCGCCTTGGGGAAGGTGCTCGGCTGGGCGAACCTGCCCAACCTGTTCATCCGCATCTTCTGCGGGTTCCTTGGCGTCGGGTTCATCGCCGCTGGCGTGTTTTTCTTTGTCACAGAAGGGAAATCATCGTGAGAGTCAAGATCGAAGCGGGGCGGGAGATCGACATTGCCACCCCTGACGAGATCGGCGGCATCGTCGCCGACGCGATCAGCCTGCGTCACCAGATGCTCATGCGGGCACCGGAGTACGCCACGGTGCGAGCCTCCACGGTCACGCTGCCCGGATACAGCGGGCGAACCCTGACGACCGGCACAGCGCCGATCGGGCCGCGCCCTGGTCGCATCTGGGACATCAGGCGTATCAGCGTGCATGGCGGCTGGGTCAGCCTGCATACCGACGACGCGTCTCCCTCTGCCTACGTCGGCCAGGTGGGCGGGCAGCCGGGCGGCATCGCCCAGTTCGGCCGGGCCTCCCTGCTGCTGCGCAACGGCCAGACCCTCTACATCGGCAACCCGAGCCCGAACGCCGTGACCGTCACGGTCTCCCTGGCAGTCGCAGACGTCGCAAGTGGCGATGAATGGAGGTTGTGAGGTGGCCTAGGGCACGCCATGATGGCGCCCGTCCGTAAAACTACGGATGCGGGATGCAGCGTGGATGGAGGCGGCCGAACCGTCTCCGTAAAACTACGGAGACGCCACGGTCGGAACCCGTGCTACCACGGGCTCCGATCGATCGTTACTCCATTCGTGTACCGTAGAACTACGGATTCGCCCAGACTGCGAAACAGCCGGTACCGGCTACTGGGAGCGTTTAGCCAGCGTCTAGCCCGTGATTAGTGCACAGTTTTATAGCGCATTCGCAAACACGACACAACGGGCCAAATAAGGCAGTTTCAAGAAAGTTCTTGCGCGGGACCACGTCGCAGTTCATAGTGGTCGGACGCCCCGATAGTCATTGGTAGTTAGGGGAGGAGTCACCTTTCTATGTCGGGTTTCAACATCAGTGATGCTGACGGAGACATTCCGCGCTCGCGTCGCGCTGGTCTGCCTATTCCGCCTGAAGTGCGCAAGGCGGTTGATGAGTCCTTGAAGACTGGTAAGTCCAAGCGGGTTGATGTCCCTAGTGAGGACTGCGCTAACCAGGTGTTGGCGTATCTGCGAAGCCTCAGCAACCGCGAGGGTTACAAGTTCGAACAGGGTAAGGAACGCGACGGCGACAACAACACCACCGCCGTTGTGTTCAAAACCGTCGACAAGGATGAACCCAAGCGCAAGAGGACAAGTTCGCAAACCTGACAACCCGCACGGCCCAGACGCACACCGCGTTTGGGCCGGTCCTTTTGAAGGGAGAAACAAGCGTGATCATCTATTCTGCGGAAGTCCAGGAAGCTGAAGGACGGTACACCCTTACCATTACGGATCACCGGCTCAGCACGACGCAAAGCGCCGAAGTTCCGCCGCACATGGTCGACCAAATCCCGATGGTGCTCCAAATGTTGCGGATGGTCGGCTGAAGGGAACAGACATGTTCACACAAGCGCCCGCCGGAAGCGTCCGGCTCCAATTCAACCAACGCCCGTTCAACAGTGGAAAGGACTACCTGGACCGCGTCACCGGGCACGTTCTCTACTTCCACAACCGCGACTGGGCCTGCCGCGAGTGCACGTTCAGCGTGCCGGAACAGCGATATATGACATGGCGGGCGATCGTGGAGGATCACCGAAGACACACCGGTCACGCCTGATACGCTCGCCACGTCGGGAGGACGTCGGCGCCGCCGAGTCATTCAACGTCTTTCAGACACAATGGTGCCCCCGGTACGAATACCGGGGGCACCATTGTTATGCGATCAGCGGTCGAATCGACCAGCCTTCACCGCTCGGACGAAGGCTGGCACATCGGCCTTCAGGGTCGGCCCGTCCGGGTCTTTCGAGTCCCGGATCATGCCGACTGGTTCGCTTAACTCGATGCACTGACCTTGCGCCGTGCTCCGGCTAGACTTCCGCCAGCGGACGGGTTGTGCTTCCATTGGCTACCTGCTTTCGCTTCTCTGGTGATACTGCAAGATCAAGCGGGCACTGTCCGACTCAGTCAGTGCCCGCTCTTGCAGCTCAGCGAACAGGCTACCCAGCGTGGAAACGGCTTCAGCGTCGTCGACCAGGTGGCCGCCTACGGCGTACTCCTGATACCCGGTTTCAGGCCATGTGCCGGGGTCGAAGTCCAACAGGGCGAAGCTGCCTGCCATCGCCTGATGTAGACCGGCTGCGATCGGTAGCACACGGATCGTGACGTTTGGTCGCTCAAGCATCTTGAGCAGGTGTGCGAGCTGATCCGCTGCGATGCCTGGTTCAGCGGCGCAACGCTCGATTGCCGCTTCCGAGATCACCGCGTCCAGTGCGAGCGGTTGATCAGCAGTGAGCCGCTGCTGACGGTGGAGCCGTGCGGCAATGCGCTTGTCGGCTTCTGCCGACGAGACGACCAGGTGACCCAACTCCGCTACGCGACGGGCGTACCCCTCGGTTTGAAGCAGGCCGGGGATCAGCTCACCTTCCCAGTTGCGGACCCGTGCCGCTTCAGTCTCCAGCGTCACATAGGACGCGAGCCAGCTTGGAAGGCGGTACGTCTGCCACCATCCCGGCTTCTGTGCCTCTGCCCGCGTAGCTAGAAGTACCTCACGGTCAGCGTCCGGCACGCCGTACAGCGCACACATCACGATGAGGTCAGGCCGCGTCGGCACGTTGCGCCCGGATTCCAGGTGGCGGACGCGGTCAGCCGTGCAGCCCAGTTCGGCGGCTACCTCGCTCCGCGTCACGCCAGCGTGTTCACGCCACTCGGCGAGGCTCCTACCCAACATCTGCCGTCGCAAGGTCATATGCCGACTCTAAGCGCCGCAGTACAGGGACGAACGCAACCACCCGAAAGAACCACCCACGTCAGTACGCGTACTGCGCTACAGTCTTCGCAGTACGCGTACTGGTTCAGGTGTACAGCCCTTCAAAGGAGGCATCATGGCAGCACTGGCGAACGATCCGAATTCGGGTCGTGATGCCAACGATGAGGGCGAGTTCGTTTCGCTTCGCTTCTCGCCAACGGTGAAGAGGTATTCACCGCAGTCGAACTTGACGTTCGTACTACGAGCCGCCGAGTCCACCATCAGGGACACCGCACCAAAAGTTCTGGACACGAGCGCTACCAGCGAAGACCTCACGAACCTCGCCAACGGCCTTGAGGCCCTGGTTGAGGGCATCAGGGAGTACATGAAGCAACAGCGAGCGGTGGACGGCGGGTGCAGAGATGAGCACTGAGTTACGCCTGGCTTCCGCCGAGATCACTCAGACCTTCTCGCCTGTCCTGTGCGCTGACTGCGTCATCGGCGCTCACCGCTGGACCGCCGTACGAGCCGAGACGCACGCCGCTGTGCTCACCCGCTGGCACTGTGCCTGTTCCGACTGCTTCTGTGACGCCAGGCGGGTCACTGTAGGTCTGAGCCAGCGTGCACGTAGCCGCCGCTTCCTCGCCCGCGTTCAACGCGGCCTAGAGCGGCTGTAAGCCCGGTCCGGTGTCGTGCCGAGGTGCGTACGACACTGCGCACTTCCTCCCCCGTCCGGCACCGGTCCGTGCGGCCGGTTGGCACCGCTGGTGAACTGCGCCACCAGCCGCCAACCGGCCGCTTCCAATCATCTGTCAGCAAGCCGAAGGTGGTGATACCTGAGACGGAGCCTCGGATACAACGATCGGTACGCGAGCGTCGAGGCCCCGCACCACAGGTGCGGGGCCTCGACGCATCACCACCCCTGTGCAGCCCAGCCGCACCACGACGACCAGCCCGACCAGCGATCACGGACCGTGCAGGCGATCAGGCGGCATTTTTGGATCATCACGTTCAGTGAGCAGGTCCCGCGAGATGGCCAGGTTCTTCATAGCCCGTCCTCGCGAGAAGACAGCTGAGAACCCGCGGGTGGTCCAGCTGAGTCCCACACCGCAAGCGGCTCCGCCGCTTGTGAAACAGAACCTAGCAGCGTCCGCGCGAGGCGATCAGCAGCGATCGGCTCTCGCCGGACACCGGCTTGCCGACGACGGCACACGAATCCCGATCACGCATGAACGATGTCGTCCCGATTTCCAGACCGCTCCCCGACCTTCGCCGCTATAGTCCCGGCCGAGGTGAGTCGTCGTGGATGCGCTGTTGTGGGTTCTCCAGGGAGTCATGGCCTTCCTCACCGTTCCGTCGGGCCTGATCACCGCTCTGCGCCGGAACGAGCGCGCCTACGTGCACGGCATGGAAGTCCGTTCGGGCGACGGGCCGAGCCCCGCCGCGCGGCTCGGCGGCGTCCTGTCGGCCGCCTGCGGGACCGCGCTCGTGGTTCCCGGACTGGTCGGCCAGGCGACGATCCTGACGCCGATAGCCGCGCTGGCACTGGTGGCGCCGGCAGCGCTGATCCCGGTGCGGCGGGCGATGCAGGGCTCGATCGGGCCGGTCGCGGCGTTCTTCGGAATGCTCTACCTCGCCGCACCGCCGATATTGGTGGCATGGGGCCGATTCGGTCCCTACCCGCTCTAGCCGGAAGAGGCCGCATGCCGTTCGCCGATTGCCAAACCGGCGGGCGGCGTGGATCATTGGCGCCATGATCATGCGAAAGGACGACACCCGCTCCATCTGGTGAGCGCCAACGAACCCCGAGCCGAACGGCAGGGGACCACACCTCCCATTCCTCCTGCGGGCGAACCGATCCTGGAACATCTGGACGCCCTTCCCTTTCCCGCGCGAATGCGCACTCTGGCCGCCCGCGCCCGAGCCATGCCGGCCGCGGAGTACGAGCGGGTCCACACCGCCCTCGACGCCGGAGACTCCTACGAACGCCACATCGGCCTGCACCTGGCGGTGGTCCGCCGCGACCTCGCCGCCGTCGAACGGGCTCTCGCGGACCCGGTCCTGCGCCGCCGCGCCCTCTCCGCGTCGATCCGGCTCCCGGTCTCCGACCGCGCACTGACCGCGCTGGTGGAGCACTCGACTCCTCGGGACCGCGCCGCCGTCTACGGGGTGCTGCGACGTTCCCGACGCCGCGAACTCGCCGATGCGCTCGTGCCGCTGGTGCGAGAACGCTACGGGCGAGCCGAGATCGCGCGGTTGTTGCCGGCGTGTTCGCCGGAAGTGGTCGAGCACTGGCTGCCCCTCGTCGGGTCGAACACGACACTGCTGCGCAGGCTCGCCCGAACCGCACCCGCGGTGGTCGCGCGACAGCTGGCGAGCGAACCGCCCACCCAGGACGGGCGGCGGCGCAACCGGGGGTTTCTCGGTTTCCGAGGCGTGCTGGACGTGCTCGCCACCCGAGCACCCCGGGAACTCGCCTCGGTGCTGCGCAACCACCCCGGACTGCGGCACGTCGCGCTGACCCGGGACCACCGGATGACCTCGGCTCTGCTGATCGAGCCGGAGGCGCTTCTCGACGCCCCGTCCGCGCAGCACTGGCCGATCCACCACGACGTCCGGCTGTCGCCCGGCGCCCGGCACGCGATCGCCGGCCTGGACGTCGAGCAGGTCGCGAGACTGCTGAGGAAGTTCGCGGCCCTTCCCGTACGAGGAAGGGTGCTCGAAGCAGTCCCGCCGCACGCGCGGCGTCGTGTGCTCGAACGCGCCTACCCGCGCGACGAGGTGTCGACGCACGTCACGGTCGACGAAGTTCGCCGTCTGCCACCGGAGGATCGCGTCGGGCTGGCCCGGCGAAGCCTCGCCGACCTCGAGAAGCCCACCCGCGGATGGCGCCATCTGGAGATGACCGGAATGCTGCCGTACGCGGAGGCGGCCCCGGTCCTGTCCGAGGCGACGGGCAGCCACCGCTACCAGGAACGCCGCGTCGCCTGGGAATCCTTGCTGGGATGCGCGGTGTTGGAGGGTGATCGCAGTGCCTTCGCCCGCGCGGTCGCCGAAGCCCGACGCGCCTGGTACGACCAGGACCTCGTCCGGGTGGCGGCACTGCGTCCGGTGGCCCACGCGCCCACCGCTCTGCTGTCGGCGGTCCCGACCTCGGTGCCGCACGAGGTCGTCGCCGCGGTGACCAGTTCCCGGGATGCGACCGAGAACTGCTTCGGCCTGGTCTCCCGGTGGCTGTCCCGGTCCCTCGCCCAGGCGTTGACCGAGACGTCGAGCGAACGCGCGGAGGAGTTGCAGGCCCTTCTGGTTCGCCTGCACAGCGACGTCCGAGCGCCGCGCCCGCCAGTGGACGTCACGGGCCAGGATCTCGGGCGACTACTGTGGTCGCGACTGCGTTCCAGAGTCGGCCAACAAGTCCACAGTGGCCGGTTCGAAGCCGTTTTCCGGTTGGCCGCACTGGTGGAACCCGGGTCGGTGCCCGAACTCGACGAGCTGCTCGGCACGATCGCGCGGACGGCCACCGACCCGCGGGAAGCCGCCGAAGCGGCGCGGCTGTGGATCGCCGCGCCCGCGACGCGCGAAGACCGCGTCGGTGAGCTGATCGAGCACGATCCTGTCCTGGGGCGGATCGAGTGCGTGTGGCAGGTGGTCGCGACCCGCCGCACCGACCTGCTCGACCGCGTGCTCTCGCACGATCAGGCGCCGCCGCCCATTCCCGCCGGGCGGCGCGGCAGGTGGACACCCGCTCAATGCCAGCTCGCCGAGGCCGGCGCGACGGCGGCGGCGTTCGACGCCGATCTCCCAGCGGCGGAACGGGAAACGGCCGTCGCGGCCTTGTCCGATCCGGACTCGCTCACCACTCTCGCCGACCGCGCCGCCCCACCGGTCGCCGCAGCAGCACTGGGAACCCTGGCCCGCGTCGCGCCCGCCGGCCAAGCGCTGCGCGTCCTGCTCCGGCACGCCTCCGAGCCCGGCGGACCGGCCCGCCGGGCCGCCGTCCGAGCCCTCGCGGACTGCGTCGACTCGCTCCCGGACTCGCGGGCCATCGACACACTTCGTCCTTTCGTACTGGGCCGGAAATCGGTGGGTGCGGCCAAGGAAGCGGTGCGACTTCTCGCAAGCCGACGCCTGGTGGGCGCCCCGGATCTGCTCGTGGCCGCGTGGGGGTCCCCGGGGCTCCACCGCGACGTTCGAGCCGCCGTGGTCGCCGCACTCGTGGGCGTGCTCGGCGAGGACGACCGCGTTCCCGCGATCCTGGGCGAGGCGGTTCGAGGCGGTGAAGCGGTCAGGGCCGCGGTGCTCGACCTCCGCCCCGCCGAGGTCACCGCCGACCAGCGCCCCGTACTCGCGCGCACCCTGGCCGGTGCGCTCGGCACCGGCGAAGCCGAGGTCATCAGCGCATATGCCGAGTGGTGGCAGTACGCACCCGAGGCGCTCGCGGGACTGGACCCGGTTGCCGCGGTTGCGGCGCCTCCGACGGTGTTCAGCGCCCTGGCGTCGTTGCTCTGCCGTGCCGCCCGCCACGACGACGGTATTCGCGCGCTGCGCGCCATCACCGGCCAACTCACCACGGAGATCGACAACGGCTCGGCCACGGCCCGCAAGCGCTTGGAAGAGCTGCTGTCCTGCTGGTCGATCCCCACGCAGGATGAGGCGAAAGGAGCCGCCGCGCGCGTACTCGCCGACGCGTGCAAGCGCGCGGACATGCACGCCGCGGCAGTGCCGCTGCTCATGCACCTCGCACGACTGTCCCTCTCCGGCCCGCCGGAACCGGACGCCTGGGCGGAACTGGTCGCCACGATCGACGAACGCCCCTATCGATGGAAGTCGTACGGGCTGCTCCACCCCCCGCTGCGTCCAGACGAACTGGACACGGCACTGGCCATCGCCGACCACCTCAGCACGCTCGACGGGTCGGTGCCCGGACTGCTCGCCGTCCATCTGGTCCTCGCGGGCATAAGGCTGGGCGACGAAGCCGGCTCGTGCCGCGACCGGCTCACCGCCCTCCGCGAGCACCCGGACCCGGATGTGCGCGAATGCGCACGCAGCAAGCACTTCTGACACGAACCCGGTAGGCAGGTCCGCGGCTCGGCCTCTCCGGTCAGGAGGCGGGACATCTCCCGCCTCCTGACCGGCCGACGAGTGGGCGACCGATCGGGATCGCCCGGCCTAGCCGCCGAAGATGGTCCGGAGAATGCCGTTCAGGAAGCCGGCGGATTCGCTGGGCGCCGTGACGACGAAGAAGAGCAAGAACGAGCCGATGCCCATGAGCACGAACGCGATCCAGCCGACGATGATGCCGGCGAGTGCTATGCCGTGGTTGCGGTAGTGACCGGGGTTGCGATTGATCGCCCGCAGCGCGATGTGCCCGAGGATCGCTCCGATCAGCCCGAACAGGAGGGCGCCGAAGCAGGTGACGAGCCCCGCCACCGAAACGCACAACGAGGCGATGGCCAGGCCGTTGCTGCGCGGTTCCGGCGGACGGTGAGCCTCGTCCGACGCCGAAGACGGCCGTGGCGGGTTGGTCATGCCTGCCCCTTCTCCGGAGATCGACCCCACCGAGTATGGGTGTTGCGTCCACGTCTCGTGGCGGGTTCGGACGAACAGGGCTCACCTGTTCATGCACCCGCTGCCTGGTAGCCGACCGTGAAGTGCTTGTCTTCGCCAGGGTTCTCGAGCTCGTCGACGACGGCCACGGCGAGGTCCTCGGCTGCGATCCGGGACGCGCCGTCCTCGCTGGTGATGAGTGTCGTGGTGCCGCGGCGGTATGTCCCGGTGCGACGTCCGGGTTCGAGGGTGGCCGGCGGACTGAGGTAGACCCAGTCGGCCGGGTGCGCTCGGCATGCTTCCAGTTGCGCGAGGCTGGCCGCGGCGATGGCGCGGACGGCTTCCGGCACGTGGTCCGGGCTGTCGATGACGAGCAGGCCGGGGCGTCCCGGAACCCGCAAGGGCGCGGCGCCGCCGACGACGAGGATGCGCGACCCGGCCGCACCCGCCGCGTCGAGCAGTGCGGTCGTGGTCGTGGTGACGCCGTCCTCGCTGCCAGGGGCGGGGCGAGTCGCGGCCACGACCGCGTCGGCGCCCTGGAAGAGCGTCCTCATGCGGTCGGGGTCGTTCGCATCACCCTCGACCGCCGTCACGCCGGGCGGCAGTGCTGCCGACGCTGCCTTCCGGAACACTGCGAGGACATCGTGCCCCCGGCTCGCGGCTTCGGTGACGACGCGCGAGCCGACCATGCCCGCGGCTCCGACGACGGTGATCTTCATCGAGATGTCCTTTCCGGCGTTGCGGGTGGAACAGAGGAGCGGGCGGGCTGGGGAAGCTGTCCCGCGACGATCGCGGCGAGTGACAGCGCGAACCCGACGAGCTGGACGAGGCCGAGTGCCTGGCCGAGCAGGACGGCGCCGAGAACGGCGGCGACCAGCGGCGAGAGCAGGCCGAGAACCGCGACCGAGGTGACGGGCAGCGCGGTGACCCCGCGGAACCACAGGACGTAGGCGACCAGGCCGCCGACCAGCCCCAGCCAGAGGTAGCCGAGCGCCGCGCCCAGGTCGATCGCGGGAGGTGCCCCCTCGACGAAGAAGGTGACCGGAACCAGGAACAGCCCTCCCGCGGTGAGCTGCCAGCCGGCGAAGGCGGTGGCACCGACCCCGGCGGGCCTGCCCCAGCGCTTGGTCAGCGTCACCCCGAGCGCCATCGAGGCCGCACTCGCAAGCCCGGCGGCGATCCCCACGGCGTCGAGTGCCGCGTTCGGCCCGATCACCACCAGGCCCACGCCGACGACCCCCGTCACACCCCAGACGAACCGCCAGGCCGAGGGACTTTCGCGCAGAACCGCCACGGCCAGGACGGCGACGACGAGCGGCTGGGCCGCCGCCAAGGTCGCGGCCACCCCTCCCGGCAGGCGTTCGGCCGCGACGAACAGCAGCGGGAGGAACAAGCCGATGTTCAGCACGCCGAGCACCGCGGCTTTCCCCCACCACGCGCCGCGCGGCAGCGTCCGGCCGATCGCCAGCGCGACCAGGCCGGCGGGCAACGCCCGCAGGAGTCCCGCGAACAGCGGGTGGCCGGGCGGGAGAAGCTCAGTGGTGACGACGTAGGTCGTGCCCCACACCGCGGGAGCGAACGCCGTCAGGGCGGTGCGGGACAGATCCCCATGAGGAGCACTTCTGCCGGTTCCGCCGGCAACCGTCGGTGCTGCTGGACTTGTCATGCCCGCAATCTCACCCGCGAGCGATCCATGAGTCCAACACATGTTTGTCACTTCATCGATCGCGGATGAAGATGGATCCATGGAGCTCCAGCAGCTGCGCTACGTCATCGCCGTCGCCGAGACGAACAGCTTCACCCGCGCCGCCGAACGGTGTCTGGTCGTCCAGTCCGCGCTCAGCCACCAAGTCGCGCGCCTGGAAAGGGAACTCGGCGCGAGACTCTTCGAGCGCACCAGCCGCCGGGTGCGGCTGACAGCGGCCGGCGCGGCCTTCCTCCCGGCCGCCCGTCAGTGCCTCGACGCCGCCGAGCGCGCTGCCGCCGAGGCCGCCGCCGCTGTCGGCGAGGTACGCGGACGGCTCGCCGTGGGCCTGATCGCCACCGTCGCCGCGGTCGACATCCCCGGCGCCCTGCGCGACTTCCACCAGCAGTACCCGCACGTGCGCATCAACCTGCGCATGGGCGCGAGCCAGGACCTCGTCGAGCAGGTCAAGGAAGGCGCCATCGAAGTGGCGTTCCTCGGGCTGCCGACCACGGCGCGGCTCCACGGTGTCAACGCCCACGAGCTCGCCCGCGACCGGCTCGTCGCCGTGGTCGCACCGGACCACCCGCTCGCCGGCGAAACCACGACCGACCTGCGCAGGCTCTCGTCCGAGGTGTTCGTGGACCTCCCGGCCGGCACGGCCGGACGCGCCCAGTCCGACCTGGCTTTCTCGGCCGCCGGGCTCAGCCGCGACGTCGCCTTCGAAGTGACCAGCGCCTACCTCGTGGCCCGGCTCGCCGCGGAGGGCCTCGGCATCGCCATGCTCCCCGCCGCCTACGCGCCCCAGCTCACCGGCGTGGCGACCATCGAGGTCGCTGACGCGCCCGCCCGCGTCGAGTACGTCATCTGGAGCCGCCACACCCGCACACCGGCGGCGTCGGCCTTCCTGACCATTCTCGACATCCCGGCACGGGACCAGGACATCTGAGCCGGCGTTGGCTCAGAGAGTGCCGTGTCGGTGCCGAGGAGACGCCTGACCGCCGCGGCAGACTCAATCCCCAGGAAGCGTGACCCGCACCACTTTCGCGCTCCAGGGCGCGACTGTGCTTGACCATGCCGCTACGGCACAGTTTCGACTGGAACCCGTCGGCGCGAGCACGCCGACCGAGCCGCTTTCGAGACGAGGAGACGGTTGTGGCGTGGAGTACCCGTGAGATCGCCGAGCTCGCCGGCACGAGCCTGCGGGCGGTGCGGCACTACCACGAGGTCGGCCTGCTCGCCGAGCCCGAGCGGCGCGCCAACGGCTACAAGCAGTACGGCGTGGCCCACCTCGTGCGGCTGCTGCGGATCAAACGCCTGACCGACCTCGGGTTCTCGCTGTCCCAGATCGCCGCCATGGGCGATGCGGACGACCACCCGGCCGAAGCCCTGCACACCCTCGACGCCGAGCTCGCCGCCACCATCGAACGCCTCCAGCGGGCCCGCGTCGAACTCGCCGTCATCCTGCGCAAGGCCGCGCCGACCGACCTGCCCGCGGAGTTCGCTCCCGCCGCCGTTCCGGAGCTGTCCGAAGCCGACCGCTCCTTCGTCGTCGTCCTGACCCGGGTCCTCGGACCACGAGGTATGCAGGCGTACTCCGAGATGCTGCAGGACCTTCCCGACGATCCCGTGGCCTCGGAGTTCGGCGAGCTGCCCGCCGACGCCGACGAACCGACCCGGCAGGAGGTGGCCGAGCGCCTGGTCCCCTACGTCCGCGCGCTCTACGCGGAGCACCCCGGGCTGTGGGACGCCGGCGCCGACGCCCCGGGCGGCGCGCGCTTCGTCCAGCAGACGGTCGGCAAGGCCCTCGTGGACCTCTACAACCCCGCCCAGCTCGACGTCATGCGCCGCCTGGAGTCACTCCTGCGCGCATCCGGGTCCACCGATCCCGGCTGACCGCGAGAAAACACTGCCGTCTGCTTCACGAACCGCGCCGACCGCTCGCGCCACTTCGCACCGCCGCGGAGCATCCCTTAGCGGCGCAGGATGGTCTCCCGCTCCATGTGCGACAGCTTGTCGGGATTGCGCACCGCGTAGAGGCCGGTGATGAGGCCGTCGTCGATGCGCACCGCCACCACGGTGTCGAGCTCGCCGCCCTGCCGGAGCACCAGCGCCGGGTAGCCGTTGACCTGTGCCGGTAGCAGCGACGCCGTGCCTGCGAGCCTGCCCAGCCCGGCGGCCAGCAGGCGGGCCACCTTGCCCGCCCCCACGACGGGCCGCAGCACGGCCTGCCTGACTCCGCCACCGTCGCCCAGGAAGACGACGTCCGGGGCGAGAATGTCGAGCAGGCCCTGCATCTCGCCCGTTTCGGCCGCCCGCCGGAACGCATCGAGCGCGTTGCGGGTCTCGGCCGGGGAAACGACACCGCGCGGCCGGCGCGCCGCGACGTGCGTCCGCGCCCGGTGCGCGATCTGGCGGACCGCTGCCGGGGTCTTGCCGACGGCTTCGCCGATCTCGTCGTAACCGACGTCGAACACCTCACGCAGAACGAACACCGCCCGCTCGGTCGGGTTGAGCGTCTCCAGCACCAGCAGCATCGCCATCGAGACGCTGTCGGCCAGCTCGACGTCCTCGGCCACGTCGGGCGCGGTCAGCAGCGGCTCGGGCAGCCAGGGGCCGACGTAGGACTCCTTGCGGCGGCCGAGTGTGCGCAGCCGGGCGAGCGCCTGGCGGGTGGTGATCCGGACCAGGTACGCACGCCGGTCCCGCACCGCGCCGAGATCGACGCCCGCCCACCGCAGCCAGGTCTCCTGCAGGACGTCCTCGGCGTCGGCGGCCGAGCCGAGCATCTCGTAGGCGACGGTGAACAGCAGGTTCCGGTGGGCGAGGAACGTCTCGGTGGCGGGGTCCGGGCGGTCGTCGCGGCTGTCCCTTCCGCGATCGCCGGATGCGGTCTGCGACATGCCGGCCATGAGTGGCTCCTCTACGTCCTCGGCTGTGCCATCCACCAGACGCCGAGCCCCGCCGTTCTGTGACACCGGGGCGGCAGCAGACCGACTCAACGTGGCGCGCATCACACGTTGTCACAGGGGGCGGGAGGCGGGCATCTCGTGTTCGTCCAGCGCAACACCACGAGAGAGGACGAAGCCGTGGACGCCCGATTCGACCTGTTCGACAACGAGATCGCCGCCAGGTTCGCCAAGCGGTTCGCCAACACGAGCCAGGTGGTCCACCAGTCGCCGCTGCCGAGGTCCACGCAGGAGCTGGTGTCGCTGCGCGCGAGCCAGATCAACGGCTGCGGTTGGTGCATCGACATGCACACCAAGGAGGCCGCGGCCGCCGGTGAAACCTCCGTCCGGCTCCACCTCGTCGCCGCCTGGCGCGAGTCCACCGTGTTCACCGAGGCCGAGCGGGCCGCGCTGGCACTGGCCGAAGAGGGCACCCGCCTCGCCGACGCCCACCTCGGCGTGTCCGACGAGACCTGGGCCCAGGTGCGCGAGCACTACGACGACGACCAGATCGCGGCGCTGGTCTGCCTGGTCGCCTTGATCAACGCGGCCAACCGGCTCGCCGTGATCGTGCACCAGCGGGGAGGGTCCTACGAGCCCGGCATGTTCGCCGCCGCGTTGAACTGAGCGGGCAGCCGGCCCGGCCCAGTTCACCCACCCTGGGCCGGGCCCGCGCGCATCCGGGCGCGGCTGTTTCGCCACGCGCCCCGGCGGGCGGTCGATACGATGATCGTCATGGGGGGACCGCGCCGCGCCGGGCTGGCGAGTGCACACCGGGCTTCCAGGTATCCCGCTTGCCGCAGTCGGACCCTCCGGCAGAGCAACGATGTGGTGCGCGTCGCCGCCGGTGCCGGCGGCAGCGTCGACGTCGTCCGGACCGCCGGCGCACGAACCGAGAATTTGGGGAGTTGTCCTTGAGCAATCCGTTGGTTGCCGAGCGGAAGGACTCGACGAAGTCGTTCACCGGCATCGCGATCGCCGAGTCGGTCGACGACACCAGGAAGGCCATCGAGAGCGGCGACTGGGCGGGAGGGGTGCTGGGCGTCGTCGGCACCTCGCTGGACGCGCTCGGCGCGGCGATGGACCCGTTCGGCGCCGCCCTCGCCGCGGGCGTGGGCTGGCTGATCGAGCACGTGGGCCCGCTGTCGGAGGCGCTGGACGACCTCACCGGCGACCCGGACGAGATCAAGGCGCACTCCGAGACCTGGAAGAACATCTCGACCGAGCTCGAGGACCTCAAGACCGAGCTGGCGGACCTGATCAAGGCGGACACGGCGGCGTGGACCGGTGAGGCCGCCGACGCGTATCGCAAACGCGGTGAGGACACCGGCAACCTGATCGCCGCCGCGGCGAGCGCCGCCTCCGGTGCGTCCGACGGAATGGGCACCGCCGGTGAGGTCGTGGGGACCGTCCGGACTCTGGTGCGCGACATCATCGCCGACCTCATGGGCCACATGATCAGCTGGGCGTTGCAGGTCATCGCGACACTGGGCATCGGGTTGGCGTGGGTGGTGCCGCAGGTCGTCACCGCGGTGGCCAAGACCGCGGCGAAGATCGCCGACATCACCCAGAAGCTCGTGCAGGCGATGCAGAAGCTGACGCCGCTGCTGAAGAAGCTCGGCGACGGCTTCGACGACGCGGCCAAGTCGCTGAAGGACATCAAGGCCGACGGCGGCAAGTCGGACGCTCCGAAGCCGGAGCCCGGCCCGAAGGACAAGAGCAACCTCGACCCGCCGCCGAAGGACAAGGGCGATCCCGACCCGCCGCCGAACGACAAGGGCAGCCCTCCGCCCGCCCAGACGAACTCGACGAGCGCCGACCCGGGACCCACGCCGGGCGGCGACAGGGGCAACCCGGACCCGCCGCCGAAATCCAGCGGCCCGGACAACTCCGGCGGGCCGTCGTCGTCCGGCCCCGCGTCGGCGGGACCGTCGAACTCCAAGAACAACCCGAACACCTCGAACAGCAACAAGCCGGCCAACCCCGTCGACAGCAAGACACCGGCGGACGGCATCTGCACCGGCGGCTCCGAACCGGTGGACATGGCCACGGGTCACATGGTCATGACCGAGGTCGACCTGGAGATCCTCGGTCCGCTGAGCCTGGTGGTCGAGCGGATGTACGTCTCGTCGTACCGCGCCGGGCGCTGGTTCGGCTCCTCGTGGACCTCGACGCTGGACCAGCGGCTGGAGGTCGACGACGAGAACGTCTGCTACTTCTCCCCCGACGGGATGATCCTGGTCTACCCGCTGCCGTCGGCCGGCTCCCCGGTGCTGCCCGTCGAAGGCCCGCGGTGGCCGTTGCGCATCCGGGAGGACGGCGGCTACAGCCTGGACGCCCCGGACCGGAAGCAGACCATGCAATTCGCGCCGCTGGTCACCAGCGGCAGGCACATGCCGCTGATGGCGGTCCAGGCCGACGACGGCCGGCGGATCGACATCGAGCACCACCGGTTCGGCCCGCCCAAGGTGATCCGGCATTCCGACGGGTACCGGGTGGAGATCGACAGCGCCCGGGAGCGCGTCACCGGGATCCGGGTCGTCGATCCGCAGCAGGGTGCCGACGTGCCGGTCATGCAGTACGGCTACGACGACCAAGGCCGGCTGGCCGCGGTCATCAACTCCTCCGGCAAGGCTCTGCGGTTCCAGTACGACAGCGCAGGCCGGCTGACCGAGTGGCAGGACCGCAACGGCTTCTGGTTCCGCTACGTCTACGACGAGCACGGCCGGGTCGTGCGCACGGTGGGCGACAAGGGCTATTTCGACTCCGAGTTCTCCTACTCCAACGACGGCCGGCGCTCGATCACGCGGTACACCGACTCGCTCGGCGGCGTGAAGGAGTTCGAGTTCAACGCCGCGAAGCAGCTCGTGCGGGAGGTCGACGCGCTCGGCAACACGACGCTGTCGAGCTGGGACCGCTACGACAGGCTGCTGTCGCGCACGGACCCGCTGGGACGGACCACGCACTACGAGTACGACCCGGCCGGCCACCCGTGGCGGATCACCCGCCCGGACGGCAGCGTGGTCGAGCTGGACCTGGACACCGACGGCACCGTTGCCTCGATCACGGCGACCGACGGCGAGAACACCTGGTCCCGGGTCTACGACGACGAGAAGCCGGACCCGTTCGGCGGAAAGGTCGGCGCAGCACCGGATCTGGACGTCGACGACCTCCGCTCCGACCGAGGCACCGGCACCTCCGAACCGCGAAGCGCCCAGCCCGACCGGCCGCTGCTGGACCTGTTCGGGCGGCCCCGGGAGACGGCGGCGCCGGACGGCTCGCGGATCCAGCTCGGCTGGACCGTGGACGGTCACCGGTCCTGGCGGGTCGACTCGCTGGGCGCCCGCGAGCAGTGGCGCTACGACCCGGAAGGCAACCAGATCGCGCGCATCGACCCGATGGGCGGTGTGACCGCCGCCGAGTACGGCCCGTTCGAGACGGAGCTGGCCGGCGTCGACGAGAACGGGGCGCGCACCGAGCGCACCTTCGACACCGAGCGGCGGCTGACCTCGGTGACCAACCCGCAGGGCCAGACCTGGCGCTACGTCCACGACCTGGCGGGCCGGGTGGTCGAGGAAGCCGACTTCGACGGCCGGGTGCTTGGCTACGTCTACGACGCCGCCGGGCAGCTGGTGCGCTCGGTCAACGGTGCCGGCGAGGCGACCGACTACGTCTTCGACCTGCTCGGCAACCTCGTCGAATGGCGCACCCCGTCGTCGGTCACCACCTACACCTACTCTCCGGTCGGGCACCTGGTCAGGGCGACCAACGATGACGCCGTCCTGGAGCTCGAGCTGGACGAGCACGGCCGGATCACCGCCGAGACGGTCAACCAGCGAACCGTCGCGTTCGACTACGACGACACGAACAAGGTGGTCCGCAGGCGCACCCCGTCCGGGGTGGACAGTGCCTGGGCTTGCGACGGGACGAGCAGGCCGATCGCGCTGTCGATGGGCGGGCATACGCTGCGCTACACCACAGGCGAGGCCGGTCGGGTAGCACGGACCCAGATCGACGATGCGGCGACCGCCCAGGAGAACTACGACAGCGAGCACCGGCTCGTGTCCCAGACCGTGACCGGGCACTCGGGTCAGTCCGTGCTGGCGCGGTCGTTCCGCTACCGGCCCGACGGCGAACTGATCGGTACCGACGACCGGCTGTCGGGAAGCATCCGCTACCAGATCGACCGGACCGGCCGCGTCGTCGAGGTCATCTCCCCGGACCGGCGCGAGAACTACCAGTACGACGGGCTCGGCAACATCCTCAACGCCGGTGGCGTCCCGGACGCCGCGGCCGGACCGCGCCGCTACGCGGGCAACCGGCTGGTCGCGGCGGGCGCGGTGCAGTTCGAGTACGACGCGCAGGGCCGGCTCGTGCAGCGCATCGAGGCGGGCCGCAACTGGCGCTACGCCTGGGATTCCTACGACCAGCTCGTCGCGGTGACGACGCCGGAGGGCGTCCTGTGGCGGTATCGCTACGACCCGATCGGTCGCCGGATCGCCAAGCAGCGGATCGCCGCCGACGGCGCCGTTGCCGAGCAGGTCGATTTCGTCTGGGACGGCGGAACGCTGATCGAGCAGGTGCACACCGACGCGCAGGGCCGGCGCGCGGTGACGACCTGGGAGCACCGCCCGGACGACGACACCCCGGTCGCGCAGCACGAGATCGGCGTGGACGGCAGCCGGCGGTTCTTCGCGATCGTGACCGACCCGGTCGGGACGCCGACCGATCTCATCGCCCCGAACGGCATGCTCGCGTGGCACGGCCGCACCAGCCTGTGGGGCAAGGAGCTGCCCGTGCAGCCGAACGGGGTGACGACGCCGCTGCGGTTCCCCGGCCAGTACGCCGACGCGGAAACCGGGCTGAACTACAACGTCCACCGGTACTACGACCCCGCTACCGGTCGCTACCTCAGCCAGGACCCGTTGGGCCTCGCCCCGGCACCGAACCCGGTCGCCTACGTCGACAACCCCCACAGCGCCGCCGACCCGCTGGGCTTGGCGAAGGGCGGGACGAAGCGCAAGCACGACGGTTCGGGCAACCAGCCTCCGACGACGGGCAACGGGAACAAGAAGACCAAGACGGCAGGCGATCCGTGGGACCGCAAGCCGTTCAGCCACGACACGGAGAAGAAGACCCAGGCTGACAAGAAGTCGACGCCGCCAGGGACCGGGTACAACAGCGCGAAGAACGACCAGCGGCACATCATCTCGTTCCAGACGATGCGCGACAACCTCAGGTCCTGGGTCGACCACCACTATCCGCCGGGGCACCCGCAGCGAGACGAGATGACCAAGAAGTACACCGAGAAGCTCGAGGGGATGAACAGCAAGTTCGAGAACCTGCCCCTCGGGAACGGCCCGGTGAACACGTCCATCGGCAGCGTCGTGGACAAGTGGCCGGTCGTCGAGAAGAGGATCGACGGCGAGTTCATCCCGAGCAAGAAGGACACGCCGGAGCCGCCGAAGGCCCCGAGTGCCGCGTTCGAGCAGTCAGCCGGGTATGCCAAGGACCTCCGGCAGGAGATCCCCAACGAGATCATGAAGGCGGCCGACGACATCAAGGATCCGGTCCAGCGGAAGGCTTTCCTGGACGACGTGAGGGATTCCGCCGACTTCGACTGGCCGGGCGGAGACAAGAAGGGGGAGGAGTACGACAAGTGGATGGGAGTGCGCCACGAGATCAACCACATGGGCAGGAACCCGGGTGATACTCCGCCCGGGAAGGTCGACGAGCTGATCGACAAGTACCACGAGCTCGACCGCCCGAGCGGACGCCACGACACGATCGAGGAGTTCCGCGACCGCCCAGGCAAACCGGACGGCAACCCCAAGTGGCCCGCCGGGCCGGACGCCACGAAGTGGCCCGGCCAGCAGGACTGGAAGTGGCCCGGCGAGGACGGGTGGAAACCGGGCAAGTGACCTGTCGCGGGCTGCTGCCCGGAGGCTCTCGCGGTCTCTGGGCGGCAGCCCGCGACGTTCGGCCGCCCGCGCAGCTACGAAGTGCTGCTCGGCATCCCACGGAGTGCCGCCGCCACGCGCGGTGACAAGCAGCTCGCCGCGGCCCCGGCAATCAGCGCGGCGGCACCGTCAGACGAGTGAGACGATCACGACCAGCGCCAGCTCCGCTGCCGCCAGTGCGCCGGCGGCGATCCCGAGCCGTCGCGCCAGAACCGCTTCGCGGACCATGGTCGATGCCGCGGCCAGGGCCACGGCCAGTGGGATCAGCAGGGCGCAAAGCATCTGCAGGACTGCGATTCCCGACGTCATTTCCTGATCTCCACGCGCGACCTCCCGCTCAGCGGCTCATTCTGGAAAGCGCACGTCATCGAGCAGCACCACCACTTGGTGGATACTGCCCTGCGGCACGTTCGCCCAGCGAGCCCTTTCACGGGGTGTTCATCAACTCATCAGGTGACATGCGCACGTACCGGAACCCGCCAGAGCAGGAAGAGCCGGTGCGTTTCATGCGGTTGTTCCCTCGCGCACGATGGCGTGTCACTCGCGGGTCACGCTCGGATGCGACGTTGAGACGTGTTCGCCGACAAGTCGACGCCGCCGCTGCGGTGGAGCTCGACCACACCCTCACAGCGGTTCTCCCCCGCACTCGGTCAGGTCATGCCGGGTGCCGCGGTGGCCGTTGTCGTGCTGGAGTCGGCGAGCGGCTTCCTGCCCAGCGCCCCGTTGGTCAGCGTTCTCACGCCGCTGCGCCTGATCATCCTGCTCGGCCTGCTGGGATTGGTCTTCGACGGGGCCGGAATCAGCGCGTTCCACACCCGGATGGACGTCTTCATCGGCGTGGTCGTGCTGTCGGCTCTGCTCGCCACGGCCGTCGGGGGCGGCACCAGCGCGCCGCTGCGCGGGCTTCTGACCCAGGTGACGGTGTACTACCTGGTCGTCGGGCTGCGACGACGACATCCCGAGTCCTGGCATGCGCTGTCGGTGCTCGCGCTGGCGTCGGTGTCGATGGCCGGAGCGGTGGCGTTGAGCCAGGCGACGAACGGGACGCCGACCGGCTTCTGCCGCAGCGGTCTACTCGGTGACGCCGACTGCGGGCCCGACGCGCTGGTCCGCTCCATCGGCACCTTCGCCAACCCGAACACGCTCGCCGCGTTCCTGGTGATGCTCACCCCGATCGCCGCGCTCGCGGCGACGCTGCTGTCGGAGCGCACGGCCCGGCTCAGCGTCCTGATCCTGGCAGGAGTCGGCTACGGCGCGGTCCTGACCACGTTCTCGCGGGCCGGCTACATCGCCGCCGCCGCGGGCATCCTGGTGCTCGCCGCAGCACGCCGCCTGATGCCCCGCTTCAGCCGTTCCGGAATCCGCCTGGCCACCGCCGCCGGTGTGGGCGGACTGGCCTGCGTCGGACTGGTGATCGCGATCAGCTCGCGAGCCGGCACCGCGCTCGGGGTCCGCGGGCAGGCGTGGGAAGCGGCCATCGAGGTCGCGGGCACTCATCCCCTCGGCGTCGGCCTGCAACGCGCCGGTGCGGTCATCGACGCCCGCGCGCCGGGCGACGTCGAGTTCTCCCACGTGCACAACCTCTGGCTGAACTGGCTGGTCGAGGCGGGCGTGCTCGGCATGCTCGGGATCACCGCGGTGACCGTCGTCGGAGTCGTCTCGGCTGCCCGTCTCGCCAGGGACGGCTCGGCCACCGGGGCCGCCTGCCTCTCCGGCCTGACCGCGTTCATGCTGATGAGCCTGCTGGACCACCCGGCCAACCTGGAACGCATCGCGATGATGTTCTGGCTCCTGCTGGCCTTGACGATGGCCGAGACCCCGGCCCGCTGGCGCCCCCCGGCCGCAGCGGCGCCGCCTTCGACGCCCCGGCGTCCCGCGTACCACCCGAGGCCGCCTGGGCGGTTGGCGCCCGGGCGACCCAGGAAGCATCCCCGCAGCGGGTCAGGACCGGCTCAACACCCAGTACCGAGAAAACCGCCCCTGGCCCGGTTCTCGGACTTCCCGGAGGACGGCAGGACTCCGTCTCCGGGCGCTGAGCTGATGGCGTTCATGCGCCCATGACCTGCAACCCGCCCCA
The DNA here is from genome assembly GCF_018141105.1 of Saccharopolyspora erythraea. Lineage (NCBI taxonomy): Bacteria > Bacillati > Actinomycetota > Actinomycetes > Pseudonocardiales > Pseudonocardiaceae > Saccharopolyspora > Saccharopolyspora erythraea. The sequence goes on from NZ_CP054839.1 coordinate 5,876,397, forward strand.
CAACGCCAGCACGGCGAGCACCAGCGTGACCGGAACGGTCAGCAGGCCGAGCCGGGTGAACTCGCCGAGATCGGCCCGCGCGTCGTGTTCGTGCAGTACTCGACGCCACAGCAAGGTCGCCAACGATCCGGCGTAGGTGAGGTTCGGACCGATGTTCACCCCGAGCAGGACCGCGAGGACGGCGCCCGCTCCCCCGGACGCTGCCAGCGGCACCAGCACGAGAACGGCGGGCAGGTTGTTGATCAGGTTCGCCAGCACGGCCGCCACGGCTGCCAGCCCCAGCAGCGCGAGCAGCCCCGAACCATCCGGGACCACCTGCCCGACAGCGGCGGCCAACCCGTTGTCCACCACGGCCCGCACCACGACGCCCAGCGCGATCACGAACGCCGCGAACGGCAGGTTGGCCGAGCCCACGATCTCGGCGAAGGACGTGCGCCGCTGGGCCAGGGCACGAACCGCCAGCACGAGAGCACCCGCGCACGCCACCCACGCCGGGTCGATCCCCACGAACGAACCGAGGCCGAAACCGGCGAGAGTCAGCGCCAGCACGCACAGGACGAACAGCGGCACCCCGCGCTTCGAGACCTCCGTGGTTCCCTCACCGGGCGCGGCCAGGTCCGCGGCGAAAAAGCGGCGGAAGACGAAGTACTCGGCGGCGACCACGACCAACCACGGCATCGTCATCAACGCCGTGAAGCGCATGAACGAGACCCCGGCGGCGGAAAAGGCCAGCAGGTTGGTCAGATTCGACACCGGCAGCAGCAGCGAGGCCGAGTTCGCCAGATGAGCGCACGCGTAGACGTGCGGCTTCGCCCGGGCACCGACCACGGCGGCGGTCGCGAGCACCACCGGGGTCAACAGCACGACCGTCGCGTCCAAGCTCAGCACCGCCGTCGTCACGGCGGCGATGGCGAAAACCTGCACGAGCATGCGGCGCGGCCGGCCCCGGCAGGTGCGCGCCATCAGCGCTCCCGCGGCCTCGAAGAGGCCCTCGCGATCGCACAACCGGGCAAGGACGAGCACGGCCACCAGGAAACCGACGACCGGTGCCATCCGCTCGGCCTCGGCGACGGCGACCGGGAACGGCACAGCCCCGACCGCCACCACCAGAACCGCCGCCGGCACCGCGACAGCCGCCTCCGGCCACCCGCGCGGACGGACCACCGCGAACGCGAGCACCACCAGCAGCAAGACGACCGACAACGCCTCCGCCGAACCGGAACTCAGAGCGGACCTCCCTCAGAGCCGCAAGACGAGTTCGATGACGGGCGCTCGCAGCCAGCGTCCACAGTGTCCTGTTCGGGCGGCGAGGCGCGCGGTCAGAGGTTGCGCTTGAAAAGCTCCAGCAGCTCGGTCCAGTGGCGTTCCGCCGCTTCGGCGTCGTAGGCGGCGGTGTCGGCCTGGGTGTAGCCGTGCGGTGCTCCCGGGTAGACCTCGCAGCGGTGGCGGACACCGGCCCGGGTGAGCGCCTCCTCGAGGCGGTCGATCTGCTCCGGCGGCAGCGCGTGGTCCTGGTCGGCGTGGCCGAAGTAGAGCTCGGCGGTGACGCGATCGGCGACCAGGTGCGGGCTGTCGGGAGCCTCGGTGGCCAGGTTCCCGCCGTGGAACCCGGCCGCGGCGGCGACCCGCTCCGGGTAGGTGCCGGCGGTGCGCAGCGCCAGCACGGCGCCCAAGCAGTAGCCGGTGATGCCGACCGGCCCATCGGTGGTCAGCGGGCTTTCGGCCAGCCAGCGCAGGTAGGCGCCGGCGTCGCGCATCGCCGACTCGGGCGTCAGGTCCCGCATGATCGGCATGATCTGCTCGAAGAGATCCGGCCGGGCACCGGGGTCGATGAACTCGGGCAGTTCGACCACCGGGGCCCGCCCGTGGCGGTAGAAGACGTTGGGGGCCAGGACGGTGTAGCCCGCCTCGGCGAGGCGGTCGGCCATCTTCGCCAGGTGCGGGCGCACCCCGAAGGCGTCCATGTAGAGCAGGACCGCGGGGTGGGGCCGCCCGTCGTCCGGGTGCGTCAGGTAGGCGTCCGCCGTGCCGTCCGGGGTCGGGACGTCCACGGAGCTTCCGCGCACAGTGGTCATCGGCGATCTCCATCCGCTCCGGGGGCCGCCCTCACCCTACTCACGCGGACAGCCCGCAACAGAGCGGCCAGGCGTGGTGAATCTCCCACCCGGCCGATCACCGGTCCCCCGTCGAACCTGTCGACCCGGGCCGCAACGGGCCGCTCATCCGCAACGGAAAGCTTCAGCCCTGGGCTCCGCAGCCGTTCACCGGATCCTCCGCGTACCGGTCAGATCTCCAGCCGCGCCTCCTCGAGGTCGAAGTCGCGGATGATGCGGATCATCACCTCGTTGGAGATCTCCCCGCGGTCGCGCAGCCGCACCACCGTCGTCCGCTGCGCCTGGAGCACCACGCGGACCATCTGCTGGTAGGCCAGCGACCGGTCCTCGTAGTCGTGGGCGGGGTCCTGGTCCGTGCGGGCCCCGAGCCTGCGGCCCCGGTACTCGTAGAAGCGGCGCATCCGCTCGACGCTGTCATCGCGCGTCCACTCCTCGGCGGCGAGCTCGTCGAGCTGGGCGAGGGCGGTCTCGGTCGCCGCCAGCCGGGCCCGCAGTTCCTGGCGTTCCTCGGCGCCTTCGTCGGTGACCCGCAGCAACCGGATGAGACCGGGCAGCGAGAGGCCCTGCACCACGAGCGTGGCGAAGATGACCGCGAAGACCAGGAAGATGATCAGGTCCCGCGCCGCGAAGGGGACCCCGGGCGCGGCGGCGAGCGGCAGCGCCAGGGCCGCGGCGAGCGAGACGCTGCCGCGCATGCCGCTCCACGCCAGGACCAGCCGGTACCGCGACCCGACGCGGCGCTCCCGCTGGCCGGGCCGCCGGTCGAGGATGCGGATGAGGTACGGGACGGTGAAGAACCAGACCAGCCGGACCACCACCACCGTCCCGGCCACCGCGAGCGCGTACAGGGCGAGATCGGCGGCGGTGTAGCGGGCGAGCCCTTCCAGCGCGCTGCGGAGCTGGAGTCCCACGAGCACGAACAGCACCGCGTTGATGAGGAAGTTGAGGATGTCCCACACCAGCAGGCCCTGCAGCCGGGTGCGGGCGGGCAGGGTGGTGACGCCGCGAACGCCCATGTAGAGGCCGGTGGTCACCGCCGCGAGCACTCCCGACGCGCCCAGCGCGTTCGCGGGGATGAACGCGGCGTACCCGCTCAGCAGCGAGATCGTGAGGCTCACCTGGGCGTCGGTGGTGTGGCGGCGGATCAGCGCCACCAGCCAGCCGACCACCAGTCCGATGGCGACACCGCCGGCCGCGCCTGCCACGAAGGCCAGTCCCGCTTTCCCGAAGGACATGGTCTCTCCGACGATCGCCGCCACGGCCACCCGGTAGGCCACCAGGGCGGTCGCGTCGTTGAACAGGCCTTCGCCCTCCACGGCGCTGACGAGCCGTCGCGGCACGCCCAGCCGCCGCATGACGAGCCCGGCCGCGAGCGGATCGGTGGGCGAGACGATCGTTCCGAGCGCGAACGCGGCGGGCCAGGACAGCCCCGGCACGAGGGCGTGCGCCAGCACGGCCACCGCGCCCGCCGTGGCCAGCACCAGGCCCACCGAGCTCAGCGTCAGCCCCCGCAGGTTCTCCCGCAGGTCGTGGTAGTTCGCCGACAGCGCGGCCCAGTACAGCAGCGGCGGCAGGAAGACCACCAGCACGATCTCCGGATCGAGGTGGACGTGCGGCAGCCCCGGCAGGAACCCGATCACCGCTCCCCCGACCACGAGGACGATCGGGTACGGGATCGGCAGCAGCCGCGCCAAGGCCGCCAGCACCGCCACCGACACCAGCAGCCCGCAGATGAGAACTTCCGCCCCGCTCATGTGGACTCCCCTGGGGCAACGGTGACCGAGCCGTCCTGGCGCCGCAAACCAGGGCCGCCGTGACGACCGCCCCCGCATGCGCCGCATTCAGCCGAAGGCAGCTACCGAGCGTGGCCGTGGGAGGACCGCCGTGCTCACCGTCCGTGCTCCTCGCCGTCCTGGCAGCGCAGAAGGTGACCGCGCCGTTGGCATCGACGCGGTCACCTCCGGTCCCCGAGGGCTGCTCCTGCCAGCACGCCTCGTAGACCAGGTCGACAACTCACGCCATCGACACCGCGACGCCGCCGGGAGTCCTCATCGGACGGAGCAGGTGTTCGGTGCCGGCGCACCGGCGAACCGGTCCGCGACCCACCGCGACCGGTCGGCGGCCGACTGCCGCATCACGGTTTCGTGGTCGCCGGGGTAGTCGTGGTAGTCGACGGGCGTGCCCTGACCGCACTGCTCCGCCGCTACCTCCGCCACAGTGGACGCGGCGACGTCGGTGTCCGCTGCGCCGGAAGCGACGAAGATCGGCCCCGCGAGGGGCGCGTTCGCATAGCGATTGCGCTCGATGAACTCGCGGACAACGGCGTCCTGCGACCAGTCGGGGCGCAGCAGTTCTCGTGGTGTGCCCGTGCCGCTGAGGGCGCGCCCATAGGTCCAGCAGCCCTCGTGGAGGTACCGCTCGTAGTTGCTCATCCCCTTGTCGCTGATCACGTTCCACGGCTGGAACCCCGGGTACTGCGCGGCGATCGAGCTGGCGACGTAGGCGAGGTACTGGCCCTGGCCCTCGTTGTCCGCGACCTCGCGCTGGAGCCGGTCGTACGGCGTCACCGGGGCGATCGCCACCGAACCGAGGAACGTGCCGGTGGGTTCGGCGGCTTCCTGCCGGGCAACGCCCCACACGGCCTGGCCGCCCTGGGAGTGCCCGACCGCGACCCAGCGCTCGCTCAGCCCGGCCACCGCCTGGCGTGCCGCGGCGACGGAGTAGCGCACGTCGTTGGCGTTGGCTGTCACGGTGATGTACTCGTGCCTGCTGCCCGCACCCAGCCCCGAGTAGTCGGCGGCGACCACGGCGTACCCTTGTTCGAGCCAGTGCGCGATCTCGTCGGGGTAGTACAGGTCCTTCATCAGGCTCGGTGCGCACTGCCGCGCCACACCGCTCGTCCCGTGCGCCCAAGCGACGACCGGCCACCCGCCGGGCGGCGGAGGGCCCGCCGGGGTGAGCACCGCCGCCGAGGCCGCCACCGGCGTGCCCTGCGCCGAGCGGGAGTTGTAGACGACGAGGTTTCCCGCGGCGCCCTCGGGCAACTGCCACCCGGTGGCCCGCTCCGAACCCAGCACCGAGCCCGGTACCGCCGCGCCGGGCGGGGTGTCGTAGAGCGCGCTGCGCGGCAGCGCGTTGGCCGCTTCCGCGGCCCGCGCACCGGCGATCTCGTCGTCCTGCTCAGCGGGCGGGCGCCCGCCGCAGGCGGCCAGCACGAGCACGAGAGCGAGCAGAACCGATGTCCGCCTACCCAGTTTTCCCATTGTTCCGAACTCCTGGTCCAGGTCATGGTCACGTCCGCCGAAAGTGAACGTTCGCGCACTGGTTAGGTCAATGGCGTTGACATAAGCTCCCGGCCGTGACTTCCCGCCGGGTACCCCAACACCGCACCCGCCGCCGTCCCACCCGCCGCGGCCAGGTCCTGTCCGAGGAGCTGATCGTGGACACCGCCCTGCGGCTGATCGAGCTGCACGGCGCCGACGGGCTGTCGATGCGCAGGCTCGGGGCTGCGCTCGGCGCCGACGCCACCGCCGTGTACCGCTACTTCGACGGCAAGCACCAACTCGTGCTCGCCATCGCCGACGAACTGATCGGGCGGACCTTCGCCGATTTCCACCCCAGCGGCGACTGGGTCGCGGACCTGCGCACCGCGGCGGAGCTGATCTACCGCACCAACCGAGCCCATCCCCGAGCCGCCATGCTGGTCACCTCGCGGGTGACCGGCCGCAGGCACGAGGTGGCCGCGATCGAGACGATGCTCGGCATCCTGCGTGGCGCCGGGTTCGCCCCGGCGGACGCGGTCCGCCACTACCACTGCTTCATCGACCTGGTGCTGGCGTTCTCGGCACTGGATTCCACGATCCACGCCGGCGATCCCGAACAGCAGCGCGCGGAAGCGGCCACCTGGCACGACGTGTACCGCGAACTCCCCGCCGAGCACTTCCCGAACATCGCGGCGGGAGCGGACGAGCTCGGCGTCCAGATGCGGAGCACCCCGTTCCACACGACCCTGGAACTCCTCCTGTCGGCGATCGCCGCGCAGTTGCCCGCTCCCGCATGAGCGGTAGCCCCGGTGTCAGTCCCCACCGTAGAACGGATGGGTCAGCCGGTCCCGGTCGGCGACCAGGCGTTGCGCCGCGGCAGGATCGCGTCCGGCCGCCGCCTCCCGGACCGCGTCGCGGGTGGCCTCCCTGCTGGAGCACCTCGCCGCGGTCTCGTCGTCGGCGTCGGGATCGAGCCAGACCGAGACGAACACCAGCGTCTCCTGGTCCGCCACCAGCAGGTCCTCGCCGACCGCGTCCAGAACGCCCTGGGCGATGCCGACCTGGCAGGCTCCCGAGACCAGCCTCGCGTTCCCGGCGGTCTTGCTCATCATGAGCGTCGGCGGGTTCAGCGTCTCGTAGGACGGCTGGTCGGGGCCTACAGACACCAGGATCGGCGTGAAACCCTCCGACGGCGCGGTGTAGGTCGTGATCATCGCCGCGGCGGTGGCACTCCCCCGCCGGGCCAGCACGACGTTGACGTGGCAGCCGTTGGGCTTCCGCCCGCCCCACCCCTGTGCGATGCGGCCGTCCAGATCGCGCGGTGTGCTCATACCGATGCTCCTCGTGTGCTGATCGAGCCATGCCCACCCGTCTCGGAGAGGGCCTTTCCATTGGTTTCCGGGGCCATGAAGACCGAGCACACGCCTCCCGCGACGCACACCAGTGCCATCACCAGCATCAGGGGGCCGAACCCGACGGCGCTCATGGTCAGCGGCAGCAGGAAGGTGCCGATCGCGGCGCCGACGCGCGACGCGGCCGAAGCGATGCCGACACCGGTGGTCCTCGCGGAGGTCGGGAAGAGCTCCAGCGGGTACACGCCGGGCAGCACGCTCATGATCCCGTAGAAGAACAGGTAGAGGAAGAAGCACAGCACGGTCACCGTCGTCGGCAGCGCGCTTCCCAGCGAGACCACCGACAGCGTCGCGCCGGTGACGAACATCGGCACGATCAGGATCTTCCTGCGCCCGACGCGGTCCACCAGGAACCACGCGGTGACCGCACCCGTGAGCGCCACCGCCGTGCCGAACAACGCGCTGGCGACCGGGTTCTGCATCCCCAGGGCGCGCAGCACGTCGGCCTGGAAGAACGTCAGCGCGAAGTACGGCAGCACGATGCAGATCCAGAACACGCAGCTGAACACCGTGCGCGCCAGGTACCGCGGGCCGAACAGCGAGCGCCACGAGACCTGCTCCTCGGCCTCGTCGGCGAACTCCGGATCGTCGGGAGCGATGCCGAGGGCGTCTTCCAGGATTCGGTGCGCTTCCTCCCGCCTGCCCCTGGCGAGCAACCACCGGGGCGACTCCGGCAGTCCGTGTCGCACGGCGAGGATGATCGCGGCGGGCACCGCTCCCGCGGCCAGGGCCCACCGCCACGCGTGCGGATCGGCCTGCGTGATCAGGAACCCGGCCAGGAATGCCACCACGTAGCCGACGTTCCAGAAGATCTCCAGCACGGTCAGGTACCGCCCGCGCTCGTCCGCGGTGGTGAACTCGCTGAGCATCGGCGAGCCGATCGCGTAGTCCGCCCCGACCGCGACACCCATGGCCAGGCCGAGCGCGGCCACCTGCCACGGGGCCTGGACGAAGTACATCAGCACCGCCGCGGCCACGAAGAGGCAGAGGTCCGCGGTGAACATCGGCCTGCGCCCGCACCGGTCGGTCACGTACCCCGCGATCGGACCACCGACCATCGTTCCGACCAATGTGGACGCCGAGATCAGTCCTTGCCACAGGGAGCTCACACCGAGCTCGTCGCGGAACAGCTGCCCGGCCATGACCACCGCGATCGAGGCGAAGACGAAGCCGTCCATGAACATGCCACCGCTGGTGGCGGCGGTGAGGCGGACGAGCAGCCGCTTGCGGCGGTTGTCGCCGGGCGGAATCCCCGGGGTGCGGTCCGCCACCGCCTGACCGCGGCTCATCGGCCCGCCCCGGCGGCAGCCAGGTCGACGGCCAGGTAGGTCGTCTCCAGGTACTCCTCGATGCCCTCGGCCCCGCCTTCCCGCCCGAGGCCGGACTCCTTGATCCCGCCGAAGGGCGCCGCGGGTTCGGAGACCATGCCCCGGTTGATCCCGACCATCCCCGCCTCCAGCCGCTCTCCCAGGTCCACGGCGCGGTGCAGGTCCCTCGTATACAGGTACGCGGCCAGCCCGTGCTCGGTGCTGTTGGCCAGCCGCAGTGCCTGCTCGTCGGTGTCGAACGCGGTGACCGGTGCGACCGGCCCGAAGATCTCCTGCCGCAGGATCGCGGCGTCCGGCGCCACGTCCGCCAGCACCGTCGGCGGGTGGAAGTAGCCGTCTTCTCCCCGGGGCGCGGTCTCTCCGGTGACGGCGACGGCTCCTTCCGACACCGCGGCTTCCACGAGCCCGGCCACCTTCGCGCACTGCCGCGAGTCGATCAGCGGCCCGAGGGTGCTCGCCCCGTCGAACCCGTGGCCCACGCTGAGCTTGCGCACCCGCTCGACCAGCCGATCGGTGAAGTCGTCGATCACGTCGCGGTGCACGAGGAAGCGGTTCGCCGCCACGCACGACTGCCCGCCGTTGCGGAACTTGGCCGCCATCGCGCCCTCGACGGCGGCGTCGAGGTCGGCGTCGTCGAACACCAGGAAAGGCCCGTTGCCGCCGAGTTCCAGCGACGAGCGCAGCACGTGTTCCCCGGACTGGCGCAGCAACGTGCGCCCCACGGGCGTGGAGCCGGTGAAAGACACCTTGCGCAGGCGCGGATCTCCCATGAGAGCAGCCGAAACCTCGGCCGCGCGGGTTGTCGGCACCACGTTGAACACCCCGGCGGGCAGGCCGATCCGCTCGGCCACCTCGGCGAGCAGCAGGGAGGTGAGCGGGGTCTGCGGGGCCGGTTTGAGCACGCTGGTGCAGCCCGCGGCCATCGCCGCTCCCAGCTTGCGCGTGACCATCGCGAGCGGGAAGTTCCACGGCGTGATGAGCAGTGAGGGGCCCACCGGACGCCGGGTCGTCACGATCCGGCTGCCGCCGCGAGGGGCCGGGCCGTAGCTGCCGTGCCGGTGCGCGGCCTGCTCGGAGAACCAGCGCAGGAACTCTGCCGCGTAGGCCACTTCGCCCCGCGACTCGGCCACCGGCTTGCCCATCTCCGCCGTGATGAGGTCGGCGAACTCGTCGACCCACTGGTGGATCGCGTCGAACAGCGAGCGCAGGAGGTCCGCACGCTCCCGCGGGGACGTGGCCGCCCACGACTCCTGCGCGGACGCGGCAGCCGACAACGCCGCGAGGGCGTCCTGCACGGAGGCGTCGGCCACCTCGGCGAGCACGGTCCCGGTCCCGGGGTCCTCGACGGCGAACGTCCGCTCGGTGTCACGCCACCGGCCGTCGACGTAGAGCCGTGCCGGCGCCGCGGCCGCGGCTCGCAGCGCACGATCTTGGTACATGGTCGTCCTTTCGATGTTGGTCACAGGTGCCTGCTCATCTCGGCCGCGGTGCGCACGACCGCGTCGGCGAGCTGACCGGCCCGGTCGGCGGGCACGGCGTTGTTGGCGACGCACACGGTCACCGCCGCCAGTGCTCGCCCGTCACCGCCGAGCACCGGCGCCGAGTAGCACGACAGGTTCGCCGCGGCCTCCTCGACCTCGGTGGCGTAGCCGCGGGTGCGGACTTCGGCCAGCTGTGCCCGGAACTGCTCGGCATCGCCGACCGTGCGCGGGGTCAGCGCCGGCAGGCCGGTGGCGAGCACCGCGTCAAGCTCGGCACTGCCGCGCAAGGCCAGCAGCGCCTTGCCGGTCGCCGAGGCGTGCGCCGGGAGCCTGCGACCGACCCGGGTGAACAGGCGGACGGGCTGGCAGGTGTCGACGTGGGCGATGAAGGTGACCTCGGTTCCGGTGAGCACCCCGAGCTGAACGGTCTCGTCCCAGGTGTCGCGCAGTTGCTCGGCGAGCGCGTAGAACATGCCGAGCAGCCCGGTGCCCGCGGAGACCACGTGTCGCGAGTAGACGGCCATCCCCGGCCCGATGCGGTAGGTCCCGGAACGGGGCTGGTGCACCACCGCGCCGACCTCCACCAGCGTCCGCAGGATCCGGTGCACCGTGCTCTTCGGCAGGTCCACCCGTTGCAGGACCTCGTTGAGCCGCAGCCCTCCCGGCGACTCGCACAGCTCGTCGAGCACGAGGAACGCCTGGCGCACCGCAGGAGCGCGCGTGCCGGTCGCGGCCACTTCGTCGCGGGACAACGACTCTCACCCGGTCACCAGGCGGCGGCTTCGTCGAGCACCACGACGCCGCGGCGCAGCCTTCCGGCGTGCATGTCGTCGAAGGTGTCGTTGATCCGTTCCAGCGGGTAGGTCTGCGAGACGAGCTTGTCCACCGGAAGCCGGCCCGCCGCGAAGAGGTTGAGCAGTGCGGGGATGTCCTGCCCCGGACGGCTGGAACCGTAGAGGCTGCCGGTCAGGTACTTCTCCTCGCGGACGAACCGCGCGCCGGGCACCGCGATCGAGGCGTCGGGCCCGGGAACGCCGACGCAGACGATGGTGCCGCCGGTGGCGGTGGCGTCGAACGCCTCGGCCTGCACCCCCTCGCTCCCGACCGCGTCGATGGTCACGTCGGCGCCGAGCCCGTCGGTCATGGCCCGGACGGCCTGCACGACCGACTGCGTGCTCGGGTCGATGACGTGGGTGGCGCCGAACGCCGCGGCGCCGTCGCGCTTGTCCGGTTGCGGATCGACCACGATCACCTGGAGCGCGCCGGAGTTGCACGCCGCCATGACCGCGCTCAGGCCGACCCCGCCCGCGCCGTAGATCAGCACCGAGCTGCCCGGCGCGACCTTGGCGCGGTTGACCACCGCGCCGTAGCCGGTCAGCACACCGCAGCCCACGAGCGCGGCCACGGCCAGCGGTACGTCGTCGCGGATCTTGATCGCACTGGCCGCGGGCACGACCGCGTGGTCGGCGAAGGTCGACAGGAACGAGTAGTGGTGGACGTCCCGGTCCCCGTCGTGCATTCGCACGCTGCCGTCCATCAGCGTCCCGCGCAGCAGTGCGGGAGCGCTGACCGCGCACAGCACCGGACGGCCGCCCTCGCAGTGCCGGCAGCGCCCGCAGCTGGGCATCCAGGACAGGGCGACGTGGTCACCGGGTTCGACGTGGGTGACTTCCGCGCCGGTAGCCACGACGACACCCGCTCCTTCGTGACCGAGAACGACCGGCAGCGGGGACGGGATGCGCCCCGACCTGGTGTGGGCGTCGCTGGCGCAGACGCCGGTGGCCGCGATCCGGACGAGCACTTCGCGCGGTCCGGGTGCGTCGAGCTCCAGCTCCCGGAGCCGGAGGGGATCGCCGTACTTCTCGAGCACGGCGGCGGTGACGTGCATGGCTGCTCACTTTCATCTCGGCTGAGCGAATGGCAGGCAGAAGCGCACGGCGACCCGCCGCGCGCAGAGCAAAGGGGAATTCAGCTGAAGAAGACGACTGTTCTGTCCCAAATTTGGAACGCATTCCAGCTTGGTGCCGGAAGTTTGCGGTGCGACCACTTGCGTGTCAAGAGCGAGATCTCCGGAGCACTTCGCGATGCCGATCCGCTCCACCGCAGGCAGCGGGCTCGAACCGGAGCTTGACACGAGCCGGAGGCCGTGGCTACGGTACCCGCCAACCGGCCGAGCCCGGCTGACAACCGAATACTCGCCCGCAGCGCGCTGCGGGTGGTTACTAGAGACGCAGAGAACAGTAACCCGTGCTTGCACAGGGGACTGTTCTCTTTTTTTGTGCCCGGAGCCGGACGAGTGCCGGCCCCGCATGCGGCTCTGCCCGGAAAAGAACCGCGTTTTCCGGCACCCCGACCGCCAGAGACCACAATGAGGTGGCAGCGATGACAACGGCCCGCGACTGGGCGAGCTATCTGATCCTGTCGATGACGGCGGGAATCATTTTCCAGGTCGCCTACATACGGTTCGTGTTCCTCGAACCGACCTACACCGCGCTCGGCCTGACCGGCCAGGAGTACGGGAACGTGATGGCCGTCTTCGGTGCCGTCGCGGCGGTGATGTACTTCTTCGGCGGGTGGTTCGCCGACCGCTTCTCGCCGCGGTCGCTGATCGTGGTCGCGCTCGTCGGCACCGGCGCCGCCGACCTGTACCTCACGACGTCCCCGGGCTACGCGGGAGTGCTCGCGGCGCACGTCGTGATGGCCGTGATGGGCATGGCCCTGTACTGGTCCGCGCTGGTCAAGGCGATCGGGATGCTCGGGAGCGCGTCGGTGCAGGGCAGGCTGTTCGGCTTCCTCGAGGCCGTTCGCGGCGTCACCTCCACGCTGATCGGAGCGGTCGGCGCGATGCTGGTCGCGAACGCGGTCGTTCCGTCGGCCGGAGTCCTGGGCCTCATCCGGGTCTACGGCGTGCTGTGCCTGGTGTTCGCGGTGCTCGTGTGGTCGGTGGTGCGGGTGGACCGGGACCGGCTCGCCGAGCTCGGGACCAGCACCGTCACCCTGCGCCAGCTGCTGGAGGCCGCGCGCAACCCCTACACCTGGCTGCTGGGCGTCTCGATCATGCTGATGTACAGCTTCTACACCACGCTCGGCTACTTCTCGCCGCTGCTGCAGAACGAGTTCGGCATGGCCGCCGGGCTCATCGGGGCCATCGGGGTGGCCCGCACCTACGTCTTCCAGTTCATCGGCGGGCCCCTCGGCGGGCTCTGCGTGGACAAGATCACCCGCTCCACCGCGGGATTCCTGCGCTGGACGTTCCTCGGTGCGGCCGCCATCGCGGGCGTCTTCCTGCTCCTGCCGAGGGAGTCCGGCCTGAAGTGGGTCGCGCTCGGACTGATGTTCGCGCTCTGCCTGATGGTCTTCATGAGCCGCGGGGTCTACTGGGCCGGCGTCGCCGAAGCCGGCATCCCGGAGCGGCACCGCGGCGGTGTCATCGGCCTGGCGTCCGGGCTCGCCTACCTCCCGGATGCGTTCCTGCCTCCGCTGGCCGCATGGTGGACCGGAGACCCGGCATCCGGCATCCCCCAGCAGGGCGGCGGGTACGACGCGCTGTTCGCGTTCCTCCTCGCGGCAGGGCTGCTCGGGGCGGTGCTGACCACGGTCATCGTCCGCTCCCAGCGGCGGGCTCCCCGCGGGAGGCGGCCCGAGCTCGCACCGGCCGCATGAGCACCTCCCCATCTCCGACCACCGAACCAGGACAGGAAAGGCGATCCATGGACATCCGCGACTTCTCGCTGGAGGTGTTCTCCCTCGCGGGCAAGAACGCCGTCGTCACCGGCGGCAACAGCGGTCTGGGACAGGCGTTCACGCTGGCGCTGGCCAAGGCCGGCGCCGACGTGTTCGTCCCCAGCGTGCTCGACGACGGCGGGGCCACCCGCGAACTGGTCGAGGCCGAGGGACGCCGGATGGAGTTCCTGCGCACCGACATCACCGAGGACGGTGCCCCCCGCACCGTGATCGAGACCTGCGTCTCGCGGCTCGGCTCGGTCGACGTCCTGGTCAACTCGGCCGGGATCTGCCGCACCGCCGCCGTCGAGGACTTCGTGCGGGACCAGTGGGATCCGATGCTCGACGTCAACCTCACGGCCCCGTTCGAGCTGGGCCGCGAAGCCGCGCGGTTCATGGTCGAGCAACGCGCCGGCAAGATCATCAACATCGCGTCGCTGTTCTCGTTCCTCGGCGGCCAGTGGTCACCGGCCTACGCGGCGACCAAGCACGGGATCGTCGGCTTCACCAAGGCCTACTGCGACGAGCTCGCCCAGCACAACATCCAGGTCAACGCCATCGCACCCGGCTACTTCGCCACCGCGATCACCGAACGGACCCGGGCCGACCCGCATACCAGCCGGCGGGTCCTCGACCACATCCCCGCGGCGCGCTGGGGGGAGGTCGCCGATCTCATGGGGGCGACCGTCTTCCTCGCCAGCGCCGCGTCCGACTACGTCAACGGGCACGTGCTCACCGTCGACGGCGGCTACCTCACCCGCTGACCAACACCGCAAAACGAACCGGAGGAAACCCCTTGACCGCATCAGCAGCAGCACTCAGCCAGGAGCAGATCGTCGCCCGCCTGCGCGACCTCGTGGGTCCGCAGCGCGTGGTGACCGACGAGCAGGTGCTGCGCGAGGCCAGCGTGGACCGCTTCAAGAAGTACACGGCGGTCCACGGCATCTTCGACGGTCCGCTGCCCTCGGCGGTCGTGCGCGCCGCCGACGCGCGGCAGGTCGCCGACGTGCTCGCGTTCGCCGACGAGCACCGGATCAACGTGGTGCCGCGCACCGGGCGCACCGGAACCGAAGGCGGGCTGGAGACCAGCGTCGAAGGCACCATCGTGCTCGACGGCTCCGACATGGACGCCATCGTCGGTATCGACCCGGAGAACATGCAGGCGACAGCCCAGTGCGGTGTCCCGCTCCAGGTGCTGGAGGACGCTCTGCGCGAGCAGGGCCTGACCACCGGCCACTCCCCGCAGTCCAAGCCGCTCGCGCAGATGGGCGGGCTGGTGGCCACCCGCTCGATCGGGCAGCTCTCCACCCTCTACGGCGGCATCGAGGACATGGTCGTCGGCCTGGAAGCGGTGTTCCCGGACGGCAGCACCAGCCGGATCAAGAACGTCCCGCGCCGCGCGGCCGGACCCGACATCCGCAGCATCGTGATCGGCAACGAGGGCGCGCTGTGCTTCGTCACCGAGGTCACGGTCAAGATCTTCAAGCACCAGCCGGAGAACAACCGCTTCCACGGCTACCTGGTCGACGACGTCCACACCGGAATCGCGATCCTGCGCGAGGTGGTCATCAACGGGTTCCGCCCCTCGGTGGCCAGGGTGTACTCCGAAGAGGACGCCGCACAGCACTTCTCGCACTTCGCCGGGGGCAGGTGCGTGCTCGTGTTCGTGGCGGAAGGCCCGAAGGGCATCGCCGATGCCACCAGCGCCGAGATCGAGCGGGTCGTCGCACAGCACCGGCACACCACCGTCGACCCGGCGCTGATCGAGTCGTGGTTCGAGAACCTGAACTGGGGGCCGGACAAGATCAGGGCCGAGCAGGAGGCCATGCTCGCCGACCGCCACCTCGGCTACACCACCGAGGTCTCGGCGGACTGGTCGAGCGTCGGTGCGATCTTCGACAGCGTCATGCACCGGATCCGCACCGAGTACCCGCACGCCGGGGACCTGACGATGCTGGGCGGGCACTCCTCGCACAGCTATCAGACCGGCACCAACATGTACTTCGTCTACGACTACACGATCAACTGCGAACCCCGCGAGGAGATCGAGAAGTACCACAAGCCCATCAACGCGATCATCGTCGAGGAAGCCCTGCGCCACGGCGGCTCCATGGTGCACCACCACGGCATCGGCAAGTACCGTGCGCAGTGGACGGAGCAGGAGCACGGCAGCGCCTACCAGATGCTCGTGCGGTTGAAGGAAGCGTTCGATCCCAACGGGATCATGAACCGCGGAACGATCTTCCCCGCGAACTGAGCCGGTGGCGTGGCCGCGGCGTCGCGGTCACGCCACCCCCGACACCTCCGCACCTCGGCTGGGAGAGGCATTGACGCGCTACCTGATCGGAATCGACAACGGCTCGCAGAGCACGAAGGTCACCATCTTCGACGAGAACGGGGCCGTGGTCAGCCAGGGCCGGCGGGCGCTGCGGCCGAGCCACACCCCGCGCCCCGGGGTGGTCGAGCACCCCGACGACGACCTGTGGTCCTCGGTGGGTGCCGCGTGCCGCGAGGCGATGGCCGGTTTCGACGGCGATCCCGCCGACATCGCCGGTGCGGGGCTGTGCACCATCCGCTTCTGCCGGGCGCTGCTGCGCGCTGACGGCACCCTGGCCCAGCCGGTGCTGAGCTGGATGGACGAGCGGGTCTCCCGGCCCTACGTCCACGAGGACGACTCGGTCGCCCGCGTCACCACCTCGTCGGGCTACATCACCCACCGGCTGACCGGGGAGTTCCGCGACACGGCCGCCAACTACCAGGGCATGTGGCCGATCGACACCGACACCTGGCAGTGGTCGAAGGACCCCCAGGTGCGGGAGAACGCAGGCATCCCGGCGGAGATGCTTTTCGACCTCGTCATGCCGGGAGAGACGCTGGGCCGGGTCACCGAAGCGGCCGCCGAGCACACCGGGCTGCCCCGCGGCCTGCCCGTCGTGGCAACGGCCAACGACAAGGCGGTGGAGGCGCTGGGCTGCGGGCTGCGCCATCCCGGAACGCTGCTGATCTCCCTGGGCACCTACATCGCGAGCATGACCACCGGCGACCGCAACATCACCGACGCGAAGGGGTTCTGGACCAACTTCGCCTGCGTGCCGCACGCCTACCTCTACGAAAGCGGCGGCATCCGGCGCGGCATGTGGACCGTCAGCTGGCTGCGGGACCTGCTCGGCGAGGAGGTGGTCGCACGGGCCCGGGAGACCGGCCAGGGCGTCGAGGAGTACCTCAACGCGGGCGCGGCGCAGGTTCCCGCGGGCTCCGACGGATTGATGGCGGTCCTGGACTGGCTCGCGCCGGTGGAGGCCCCCTTCCGCAAAGGCGCCTTCCTCGGCTTCGACGGCCGTCAAGGCCGCTTCCACCTCTACCGGTCGGTGCTGGAGGCGATCGCGCTGACCATGTACGACCGGGCGAGCACCATGGCGGACGGGCTCGGAACCGGCTTCGAGCGGGTGATCGTCTCCGGCGGCGGGGCGGGATCGGACGTGATGATGGGGATCATCGCCGACGTCTTCGGCACACCGACAGCCCGGACCGCGGTCAACAACGCCGCCGGCCTCGGCGCAGCTCTGTGCGCGGGAGTGGGGCTCGGCCGGTTCGCCGACGTGGACGAGGCCGTGGACGCGATGGTGTCGGTCGATGTGGAGTTCCGGCCGGACAGCATCAACCACGAGCTGTACGCGCGCCAGCACGAGGTGTACCGCGACATCACCCGCCACACCGACGAGGTCTTCCGGCGCTCCGCGCGGATCTTCGGCTGAACGCCGGGGATCACATCGACCAGACGTCCACGTTCGACGACGCGATGGCCGCCGCTCCCGCTCCCAGGGCGGCGACCACGTCGTCCTTGTCGCAGACCAGGCCGCCTGCGATGATCGGCACCTCGATGTCCTGGCGCAACCACGTGATCACCCTGGGCACGCAGCCGGGCAGGATCTCGACGTAGTCGGGCCTGGAGATCGCGATCTGCCTGCCGAGGTTGTGGTACGAGAACGAGTCCACCAGGAAGAAGCGGTGCACCGCCAGCAAGCCCTGCTCCCTGGCCGCCTTGACCATGACCGCCTTCGAGCTGAGGATCCCGTCCGCCCCGGTCTTTTCCCGGATGTACTGGACGGCGATCTCCTTGGCGTTCAGGCCCTCGACCATGTCGACGTTGACCAGGACGGTCTTGCCGCCGGACTTCAGCGCGTCCACCAGCGACGGCACCGTGAGCACCGAGCCGTACAGCAGGAACACCACCGGGCAGTCGGAGCGCAGCACGGTCTGCAGACCGGCATCGTCCTTGACGCTGGCGATGACCGGATTGTCGAGCAGGAGGTCTTCCATGGTGCCGCGATGGTCTCACACGGCGGCGGCCCGCAGCACTCCCGCACACCGCCGCACCGACCCGTCGCGGGCGTGATCACCAGTAGCGGACCGTTACGAAGAATGGCCGCTTGTTTGGTGGTCTAGACCAAGACACACTATTCAGCTGCAACCCCCGACAATTCCAGGATCGGTGGTAAATGACATCCACCCGCTACAACTCCCGACGATTCCGATTCGCGCTCCTCCTGACGGCGACAGCCGTCGCGGTCCTCGGTGTGCCGATGACCACCCAAGCCGCCGAAACCCCGCAACCAGCGGCGATGCCCGATGCCGGGGTCGCCGCCGTGACCTTCGCCGACGAGTTCAACGCGCCGGCGGGCACCCCGGTCGACGGCTCCAAATGGCAGATGGAGACCGGCGACAACGTCAACAACCACGAACGGCAGTACTACACCAACAGCACCGGCAACGCCGCGCACGACGGTCAGGGAAACCTGGTGATCACGGCGAGGAAGGAGAACCCCGACAACTACCAGTGCTGGTACGGCCGGTGCGAGTACACCTCCGCCAGGCTCAACACGGCAGGCCGGTTCACCCAGACCTACGGCACCTTCGAGGCCCGCATCAAGATGTCCCGCGGCCAGGGCATGTGGCCGGCCTTCTGGATGCTCGGCAACGACATCGGCGACGTCGGCTGGCCGCAGAGCGGCGAGATCGACGTGATGGAGAACGTGGGTTTCGAACCGTCCACAGTGCACGGGACGATCCACGGCCCCGGTTACTCCGGCAGCGGAGGGATCGGCGCCGGGTACTCGATCGGCGGCGCCTTCGCCGACGACTTCCACACCTTCCGCGTCGAGTGGTCGCCGAACCGGATCGTCTGGTCGGTCGACGGGAACGTCTACCAGACCAGGACGCCCGCGGACCTCGGTGGCCGGCAGTGGGTGTTCGACAAGCCGTTCTTCCTGATCCTCAACCTGGCGGTCGGCGGCTACTGGCCGGGCGACCCGGACGGCAGCACCCCGTTCCCCAACACGCTGACCGTCGACTACGTGCGCGTCACCAACGACGTCGGCGGCGGTGCGGCCGGATAACCCGACAGTCCCGGCGAACCCGTGGCGGTGCCGCCGCGCCGGTAGCGCCGCCACGGTTCCCTTGCGATCGAGGAGCACATCCCATGTTCGGTTCCACGCCTCCGACAACGCCGAGGCGCAGGGGACGTCTGCTGGGCACCGCGGTCATCGCGGCCGCCAGCCTGACGATCGCCCCGATGGCGCCCGCGCAGGCCGCGGGAGAACAGGTCGACATCTGGCTGACGACCACCTCCGACGGCGGCGGCCGGGTGGTCACCCGAGGTCTGGAGCAGCAGACCCCGACCAGCTTCCAGCCCGGCAACGGCTCCGGCGGCCAGACCATCACCGTCGACGAGAACGTCCAGTACCAGACGTTCGAGGGCGGCGGAGCGTCCTTCACCGACTCCGCGGCCTGGTTGCTGAACTCCAGCGACATCGTTCCGCAAGCCACCCGCGAGGACACGATGCGCCGGCTGTTCGACCCGGACAGCGGGATCGGGCTGAGCTTCATCCGCAACCCGATGGGCGGGTCCGACCTCGCCCGGTTCAGCTACACCTACAACGACCTGCCCGCCGGCCAGACGGACCCGGACCTCACGCGGTTCTCCATCGCCCACGACCTGGCCGACGTGGTGCCGCTGACCAAGCAGGCCCTGCAGCTCAACCCGTCGATCAAGGTGATGGGCTCGCCGTGGTCGGCGCCGCCGTGGATGAAGGACAACGACGACTACCGGCTCGGCTGGGTGGAGTCGCAGTACTACCCCGCGCTCGCCCAGTACTTCGTGAAGTACGTCCAGGACTACGCCGCACAGGGAGTTCCCATCAGCTTCGTCTCGGTCAACAACGAGCCGACGTGCTGCGGGAGCTACCCGTCGACGATGTGGAACGGCTCGGGCCTGCAGTACTTCACCAAGAACCACCTGCTGCCCGCCCTGCAGAACGCGGGCCTGTCCACCAAGGTGCTCGCCCTGGACTGGAACTGGGACCAGTACGGCTCCTTCGGCGCGCCGACAGTGGACGACCCGGCGATCCGCGACCACCCGAACTTCGGTGGCATCGCGTGGCACGGCTACGGCGGCAACGTCGCGCAGCAGACCGCGGTGCAGAACCAGTACCCCGGACTCCCGCAGTACGGCAGCGAGATGTCCGGTGGCACCTGGGTCGGCAACCAGCACTCCGACGACATGAACAACATCATCGACTACACCCGCAACTGGGGTCGCACCGTCACCAAGTGGAGCCTGGCGCTCGACCAGAACCACAACCCGCACAACGGCGGCTGCGACGTCTGCACCGGCCTGGTCACCGTCCACAACGGAGACGACCGGCACGGCCAGGTCGACTTCACCGTCGAGTACTACACGATGGGCCACCTGACCAAGTTCGTGAAGCCGGGTGCGCACCGGATCGAGTCCACCGAGAACGCCGCGGTCAAGAACGTGGCGTGGCGCAACCCCGACGGCTCCAAGGCCCTCATCGCCTACAACACCACCGGTTCCACCCAGAACGTCCGGGTGAACTGGGGCGACCAGTCGTTCACCTACGACCTACCGGCGAACACCTCGGCGACCTTCACGTGGAAGGGCACACCCGGCACATGACAACCCTCGAACCAGTGGCCGTCGCTTTCGCCCGGCCCCGTCGAGCAGAGGCGAGCTGACGCCAGTTCCCAAGACAAACGGGGAACGGGAGTTCGTTCGCGAACTCCCGTTCCCCGCAACCAGTACTGCCGAGGTGATTCAGGCGACGACCTGGACTTCGTCGCCCGGGTTGAGGTTGTTGAAGAAGACCTCCGACGACTTCTTCGACAGGTGGACGCATCCCGCCGACCTCTTGGTGAGACTGCCCTGGTGGAAGGCGATCCCGCCGGGCGCGAAGAACACCGAGTTCGGCATCGGGGCGTTGAACTCCCCGCTGACGTGGTCCTTGTCCTTCCACTGCACGCGGAACGTGCCGGTGGGAGTGGGGGCGTCGGGCCGTCCCCCCAGCGCGGACGCCTCCCCGTAGTACACCTGCCCGTCCCGCACGAGCCACGCGCGGTTCTTGGACAGGCTGACGCACGCCTTGGCGGTCACCGTGCACGGCGTGCCCGGCACGAGCGCCGGGGTCTCGGGGGCGGAGTCCGCCAACGCAGTCGCACCCGACCCCAGCAGTGCGCCCGAGACCATCACGGCGGTCGCGGTCGATTTCATCGCATTGCTCAGCATCTCTGCATTCCTGCCTGGATCTGTTCGACGACTTCTTACGAGAGGGAAACGTGTTCCCGTGTGTGGAGACGCGCGGCACCGGGGGCACGTTGCTTCGCGATCGGTCAGTGCACACGTACATCGCAATGACGCGACCCGATCGGAGCATCTCCCGGCGGCGCACACGCAGGAATGCGGCGTTGTGACCGAAATGGAGTCGATACCGACTTCGGCGAACTTGTCCGGATTCCGGACCAGCGGCGAGGAAGCGCCGGAATCCTGACGTTCAAGCCGGTGCGACAGGCCGCCATGAACACCGATTCCCTACCAATACGCGAGCATCCAGACCTGCTCGCCGGCCCTCAGCGGCCCTGCCAGACCGCCGGGCGCTTCTCCAGGAACGCGCTCATCCCCTCCTGCGCGTCGCAGGTCATGGCGTTGGTGGCCATGACCTCGCTCATCTCCGCGTAGGCCTCGTCCTGCGGCAGGTCGATCTGCCGGTAGAACGCCTGCTTGCCGATCTTCAGCGTCAGCGGGCTCGCGGCGGCGACCTGAGCGGCGAGCTCCCGTGCCCGCTCGTCGACCCGCTCCGGCGCGACGGCCTCGTTGACCAGACCCCAGTCAGCGGCCGTGGCCGCGTCGATGACCTGCCCGGTCAGCAGCATCTGCAGCGCGCGCTTGCGGCCGATCGCCCGGCTCACCGCGACCATCGGCGTCGAGCAGAACAGGCCGATCTTGACGCCGGGCGTGCCGAAGACCGCCGTCTCGGCCGCGACCGCCAGGTCGCAGGTCGCAACCAGCTGGCACCCCGCCGCCAGCGCGGGCCCCTGCACGGCGGCGATCACCGGCTGCGGGATCTCCTGGACGGTCTGCATCATCTCCGTGCACACCGCGAAGACCTGCCGCTCGTCCTCCACCGTGCGGTCGAGCATCTCGCCCAGGTCGTGACCGGCGGAGAACGCGGGCCCCTCGGCCCGGACCACCACCGCACCCACCTCCTGGGACCCGCCGGCCTCGCGGAGCGCCGCGGTGATCTCCCGCATGGTCGCCACGGACAGGGTGTTGCGCCGGGCGGCATTGTCGAGCGTGAGCGTGGCGATCCGGTCGCGAACGTCGACCACCACCGGCTTCGCGGCTACGTCGGTCATCTGGACCTCCAGCCCTGAACGTACTGGTCAGTTCAGCCTAACGGCGACCGTGCACGCGAGTCGACACCGCCGCGAACCGCCGTCGAACACCTGGCCCAACACGGCGTTCCGGCGTTCCGACACTGTGCAGCCCTAGACTCTGCGCGTGCCGCGTCTCATCCATCTCAACGGTGCGCTTCGGGCTCCGTGGCGAGGACGACGACGCGCCCTGGCACCAGCAGGTCAAGGAGGCCGTGGAGCGGCAGGGTGGACCGTCCCACCTCGCGGACATGTACGACCAGCTCGCCGAGGTGATCCGGGGAGACCAGGTGCGACCGTCCTCACCAGTGAGGTGGGAGCGGTTCAGCGGACGTACGAGGCCCTCACTGCGGTTCTCGACGCGGAGCGCTGAGCGAGCTTGGAGCAGATCGCGATAGGCCGGTTGGTACACGTCATGTGCGGCAGCCCTGCTCAGCCGGCGCATGTTCGGTTTGCCGCTGGAGGCCGGGCGCGGGCAAGGTCCCGCTACTCCTGCGCTGAAGGTTCGGAGCACTGGACCCCATCCTCTGGCCAGTACCGACCAGGTCGCCCCTGAGGTACGCTGCGCGCGCTCGCGACGATGTCGCTCGCACACGCTTTGCGGGGTAGCGCCGGACATGGCTTTGACGATCGACGCCGGACTGCCGACCGGGCCGGTCGGGACTGGGCGGACGTGATGGCGGCGCGCGTGCTGGTGATCGAGGATTCGGCGCCGATCCGGGAAGCGGTCGCAGCCGGTCTGCGCACAGCGGGCCACACCGTCGAGCTGCGGCCGGACGGTCGCGGCGTGGAAGAAGTGGTGCGCGCCTTCCGGCCCGACGTTGTGGTGCTCGACCTGATGCTGCCGGGCCGTGACGGCTTCGCGCTGCTGGAGATCCTGCGCTCCGGTGGGGATCTCGGCGTCGTCATCCTCACCGCCCGCGACTCCGTGCCCGACCGGCTTCGCGGGCTGCGCTCCGGCGCGGACGACTACGTCGTGAAGCCCTTCGACACGGCCGAGCTGGTCGCCCGGGTGGAGGCGGTGCTGCGCCGCATGGGCAGGGTGGCGGCCACCGTCGAGGTGGACGACCTGGTGATCGACCAGGACGCCGGGGTGGCGGTGCGCGCGGGTTCGGTGCTCGCGCTGACGGCGACGGAGTGGCGGCTGCTGTGCTACCTCGTCGCACAGCGGGGCCGGGTGGTCAGCAAGCTCCAGATCTTCACCGGGGTGTGGGGCTACCAGTCGCTCGACGTGGACCTGAACCTGGTGGAGGTCCACATCAGCGCGCTGCGCCGCAAGCTGGAGCAGCACGGCCGCAGGCTTGTGCACACGGTTCGCGGGCGCGGCTACGCCCTGCGCGCGGAGGAGCCGTGACCCCCGGGCGCGGACAGCTCCCTACCGCGTCGCTGCGCCGCAGGATCACGTTCGCGGTGCTCGGGGTGCTGACGTGCGCGCTGGTGGCCAGTGCGATCGCGGTGGCCTCGCTGTTCACCGCGCAGTCCCGGGCCGACGCCCGCCAGCAGCTCGCCGACCGCGAGGTGATGGCCGCTCAGATGGACCGCCGCGACGTGCCGCTCGCGCAGATCGCCCGGCGGGTCAGCGGCCGAGGCGTGCTCGCCAAGATCACCGCACCTGACGGTCACGTGGTCGGCCCGGCCGCCCTGCTGGATCCGTCGCCGAACCAGCGAACCCGGACCAAGCCACTGCCGAGCGGGGCGGTGCTGACCCTGCTCAGCAGCACCTCCGAGCAGGATGCCGCCACGGCCCGGCTGCACCGCCTGCTGCTCGTGGTGGTCACGGCCACGGTGGCGGTGACCGCGCTGGCGCTGCTGCTGACCGTGCGCGTGGCCCTGCGCCCGCTGGACGCGATGACGACGCTCGCGCGGTCGATCACCCGGGGCAGCCGGGGCCGACGGCTGAACCCGGATCGTCCCGGCACCGAGATCGGGCAGGTCGCCGCCGCCTTCGACGAGGCGTTGGGCGCACTCGAAGAAGCCGAGCGCGATGCGCGCGAGTCCGCCGCGCGTACCAGGCGGTTCGTCGCCGACGCCGCGCACGAGCTGCGCACGCCGACCGCAGGCGTGCGGGCCGCGGCCGAAGCGCTGCTGCATGCCGAGGCCGACCCGGAGACCCGCGAGCGCATGACCGCACTGCTCATCGGCGAGGCACGGCGGACCGGCAGGCTGGTGGAGGACCTGCTCTCGCTCGCCCGGATCGATGCCGGTCTGGAGCTCGTGTGCGAGCCGGTGGACCTGGACGAGCTGGCCCGCCGCGAAGCAGAGCGGATGGAGCTGCTCGCGCCGTCCCTGCGGTGGCACGTCGAAGGCGAGCCGACGGTGGTCCGCGCCGACGCCGACCGGATCGGCCAGGTGCTGACCAACCTGCTCGACAACGCGCGCAAACACACCCCCGACGGCGGGTCCGTCCGGGTTCGCGTCACCGGCGGCGAGCGCTTCGCCGAGGTCACCGTCGCCGACGACGGGCCAGGCGTGCCACCCGGCGAGCAGGAGCGCGTGTTCGACCGCTGGGTGCGTCTCGACGAGAGCCGGTCCGGCGGTGGCGCGGGCCTCGGACTGCCGGTCGCCCGAGGTATCGCACGAGCGCACGGCGGAGAGCTGAGCTGCGTCGATCACCCGGGAGACGGTGCGGTCTTCCGCCTCACCCTGCCTGGATGACCGCGAGTTCAGGTCGTCTTCAGCTTCTCCCCTCACGCTGGAGCGGGAACACCTCACAGATGATTTGGGGCCCGCCTTGCGATCTCGGAATCTGCTCACCCGGTTCCTCGCCGCGACCAGCGCGTTGTTCGTGCTCGCCGCGTGCGGCAACGCACCCGCATCCCCGCCGGCGAACCCGGCCGCCGATGCGCCGCCGAGGCCGCCTGGCGCGGCGAAGCCGAACGTGGTCGTCGTGCTGACCGACGACCTGAGTTCCGACCTGGTCCGGTACCTGCCGGAGGTGCAACGGATGCAACGGGAAGGCGCCGACTTCCCGCAGTACTCGGTCACCGACTCGCTGTGCTGCCCGTCCCGCTCCTCGCTGCTGTCCGGCAAGTACCCGCACAACACCGGCGTGTTCACCAACTCCGGCGCCGACGGCGGCTTCCACAAGTTCCACGAAACCGGCGGTGAGCAGTCCACGATCGGCACCCAGCTGCAGGGCGCCGGGTACCAGACCGCGTTCATGGGCAAGTACATGAACGGCTACCAACCCGACGGGACCGTGGACGGAAAGCCGAACTACGTGCCGCCGGGGTGGAACACCTGGGCAGTGGCCGGGGACGGCTACAAGCAGTACGACTACCAGCTCAACGAGAACGGCCGGATCGTCGAGCACGGCCACGCCCCGCACGACTACCTGACCGACGTGCTCAACCGCGTTGGAACGGACTTCATCCGCTCCAACGCCGCCGCGAACCGGCCGTTCTACCTGCAGCTGAACACCTTCAGCCCGCACGGGCCCTCGACACCGGCGCCGAGGCACGAGACCCTCTTCCCCGGGCTCACCGCTCCGCGCGGCCCCGCCTACAACGAGGCCGACATGAGCGACAAACCCGGCTGGCTGCGCGGGATGCCGCCGCTCGGCCAGAAGCAGCAGGCCAAGATCGACGAGCAGTACCGGTTGCGGGCGCAGTCCATCCAGTCGGTCAACGACATGCTCGCCGACATCCGGGAAACGCTCCAGCAGACCGGGCAGGCGGACAACACCTACGTGGTGTTCAGCTCGGACAACGGGTTCCACATGGGCGAACACCGCCTGCAGAACGGCAAGCAGACGGCGTTCGAGACCGACGTGGTGGTGCCGCTGGCGATCACCGGGCCCGGCGTGCCCGCAGGTTCCCGCCCTGAGGCGCAGGTGGAGAACACCGACCTGCGCCCGACCTTCGCCGAGCTGGCCGGAGCACCCACACCGCCCGATGTGGACGGACGAAGCTTCGCCGCGCAACTGCACGGGCGGCAGGCCCCGTGGCGGACCGCGTCGCTGGTCGAGCACCACGGCCCGAACCACGCGCCCCGAGACCCGGACCGGCAGAAGCGGCGCCAGGGCAACCCGCCGACCTACTACGCGATCCGGACGCCGGAAGGCACTTACGTCGAGTACGACAACGGTGATCGCGAGTACTACGACAAGCGCTCGGACCCGAACCAGCTCAACAACACGTATTCGAGCCTGAGCGAACAGCAGCGGAACTCACTGCACGCGGCCCTGGCCGGTCTCCGCCAGTGCCGCGGCGCCGCGGAATGCTTCGCGGCAGGACGCCCGGCCTGATCTCCGGGAGCTGTCGGCCGCCGGTCGCATTCCCGGCGGCCAACAGCTCTCCGGGGGGCGTCCCGGTACCCGGAACGCCCAAGAACTGGTCTCCTCCAGCAGGGCAGCAGCTCCGCGAGGTATTCGGCCGGCTTCGCGAACATCGGCGAAGGCGAGTACCGAGACCACTCGCTCGCGATGAGATCATGGCACCGTCGTCGACGGCCGCGACATGATGGGAGCCAGCATGGCGAATGTGGACACCGGGATGTACGAGTTCGACCCCGAGACCTTCTTCGCGTCGTCCGACGCCGATTCCAACGGTGTGCTCGACCGCAACGAGATCACGGCGCTGCTGTTGAGACATCTCAGCGAGCTCGACCGGCAGAGCGCCGGCGAGGGGGCAGCCGGGGATGCGGCAAGCAAGATCGAGCAGATGGTCGAGCACCTCATGCAGCAGCTCGACCAGGACGGCGACGGCTCCGTCACCTACGCCGAGTTCCTGGACTTCGTGTCCCAGTCGAACCTCTTGAAGACTCGTCCTGCCCAGGAGCAGCGGCAGGACTAGCAGCACCTGGACCAGGAGCCCTCACCGACTTCCACTCCGGCGTGTCGGTAGGCCGCCTGGTGTCCTGGGGCGGGGCCGCCACGCGACCACGCAGGTCGTCGGTGTCGCCTAGCCCGGGTTCGTGAGGTGGCGTCGGAACCAGGCGGTCAGGCCGGCGTCCACCTCGCGGGCCGATGGCAGCTGTGGAGCGGGCTCGATGCCGGGTTCGTCGGCGAGCGGATGCGCCAAGCCGGGGATCGACAGCAGTTCGGACCGCTCCCCCAATGCGTCGACCAGGCTGAACGCGTCGGTGCGCAGCGCCGGGTGGTCCAGCTCGCCGCTGACGACCAGCAGCGGCGCGCGGCCGGCGATGCTGTCCGCCTTGGCGACGAAGTCCAGGCTGTCGGCGGCCTTCCCTGACTCGGCGTCATACGGGTAGTCGCCCGGGAACAGGTCGACGACGGACCGGATCCGGATGGCGGCGTTCACGACGGCGCCGGCGAAGACCGGTGTCTCGGTGTCGGCGAGGACCCGCAGCGCGACAGCGCCGCCCAGCGAGCCGCCGAGCACGCCGATCGGGCCGTCGTCGACCGGCAGCTGCGCACGGATCGACGCGAGCGCGGCCGGGAACTCCTCGGCCGCCTGCCGGACGAACGGGTACAAAGCCGACATCAGGACGTCTTCGCGAAGCAGTTCCAAGCCCGCGGCCATGCTGCCGTCGACCATGCGCGCTCCGCACATCGGCATGCCGAGGTGCACCCGCCACGCGGGCAGGCCGTCCATCGGCAACGCGGCGGCGAACGCGGCGTCCGACCTCGGCGCGTCCAGCATGTGCCAGGTGACGATCAGCGGCGCGGCGCCGCCGTCGTCGGCCGGCGGCAAGGCGGTGAACGGCACGCCCGCGGCCGTGCCCGCGATCGGTGGTTGCATGCCGACCACCGTAGGCCTGCGGCCGCGTGGCGGAAATTGGTTACGCCACCAGCAGAATCGGCGAGGCGGGCCGAGCGCCGAGCGGGCGAAGCGAAGTCGAGTGATCGTTTCCGACCGGGCGTCGCCGGTTGCGGTGATCTACCGAGCGGACCGAGATCGACAGGGCCAGGGTGAGATCACGCTTCCACCAGGAAGCGCCGGTAGCACCTTCCCAAGGAGTTGATCAGCATGCGTCGCGCGTTGACGGCGACCCTTCTGGGCGGCCTGGTCGCGGTCGGGGTACTCACGGCCCCGAGCACCGCAGCCGCCCTGACCGAAACGGAGTGCGTGGACGCCGGAGGCAGGTCCTCCAACGACAGGAAAGGGGTCGGCTCGGTGTTGCAGGTCAGCTTCCAGGTGTGCGAGGGAGGGCGCTACGACGGAGACCGCATCGACGGACGTCCCGAGGAGCCCCAGGGCGAGCAGCCCCAGGGTTCCGAACGCCCCGAGGAGTCCCAGGACTCCTGAGCCGGTGTAGTGGTGGGCGGCCGGTTGCGCCGTGGTTCGCGCTTCGCTTCATCGCCGCGACCCCGTCGCCGGCCGCCTGCCATCCATGGACTCGTCGCCCGCGCAGGCGAGGACGGTTTCACCGCGCCGAGCCGCGAAGCGCGGAACAGGTGCTGCGGCCCTACCGGCGCTCGCATCGACCCGTCCGCAATCTCCGGCATCCAGTCCTTCCTGCCCCCTTCCCGGCACTTAACGAAAATGGTTATCATTACTTTCTATGCGCTCGCAGGTACCGCAGCGACACGCAGGAACCTGGGCGCAACCGGAACGCCGGCACGATCCGAGGGGAAGTGATGGATCGACAACCACAACGCAGGACCGAAACCAACGCGCGAACCGGCTTCACCGTCGTCCTCTGCGACGACTGCGAGGACGACGGACGACTGCCGGTCCTCGCCACTCTGCGAGACACGATCCGCCGCTGTCCCCACGCGGTGCTCGTACGCGCGAACTGCCCCCTCGGGCCGCTCTCCTGCCACGCCCGGAAGACGTCAGCACCACGGGCACGAGGACCCATCGTGCTCGTGCAGCCATGTACCAGCGCCCGCAAGCCACTGGGCGCCGTCATGCCCGTAGGGCCGGTGCACACCGCCGAAGACCTCAGGGCACTGACGCGCTGGCTCGAAACCGAACCGACGACCGCCGACGATCTTCCCCAGCGGCTGCGGTGGTCCCGAACCCACCAACGGCAAGCCACCCGGAACTAGACCGCGAGTGCCGAGAACCGGATCGGCGGAGGCTGCGTAAACCCCGGTAGATCCCGGCGACAGTGCCGGGCCGACCGGAAGGAAACCCCATGCGCAAGCTGATCACCGGCGCTCTGGCCGCCGTCGCCCTGGCCGGGCTCTCCGGCGGTGTCGTGGCGGCCAACGCCGCCACCAACGCCGCCGACGAGCAGGCCCTAGACGGCAGGGCTGCCGTCGACGCCCCCGCGCCGGGCTCGCGGGTGGTCGTCTCGCCGGACACCGCCCCGCGGTTCGCGACGGTGAAGGTCGAGGCGTTCTGCGAGAACGACGAGGTCGAGGGCATCTTCTCGGAGGCGTTCCCCGGCGGTGTCGGTGGCAGGCAGGTCGGGCCCGGCCACTTCGAAGGCACCGCCGTCGCGGATCCGGAGCACCCGGGCACCTTCGACGTCGAGGCCGACTGCAAGAACACCGGCACGGTCACGACGAAGCTCCGCGTCCTGGGCGACGGCTGACCGTCGCCGGCCTCCCGCCGCTCTCAGGGCGGCGGGAGGCCGCGCCCACCGCCAAGAACGGCCGCGGACCTTCCCGATCACGGACGTGGTCGCAGCAGAATCGCGTAGGTCGCGACGGCGATGACGATTCCCGTTGGCAGCGCGAGATCCACACCGCCCAGAGCGTGGGCGACCGGACCGGTGTACAGCCGCGTGTTCACGCACAGGGAAGCCGCACCGGTACCCGCGACCAGCGCGGTGGCACCGGCCCAGTTGACCCCGCCGGTGTACCAGAACGGTCCGCCCGGAGCCTCGTCGGTCAGCGCCGGGCCGTCGTATCGGTTGCGGCGCAACAGGATGTCGGCCGCGTAGATGGCCATGCTCGGTCCGAGCAGGACGACCGTGAGCTGCAGGACGTTGCTGACGGTGTCGAGGAAGTTCGAGACGAGCAGCGCGTACAGCGTCAGCGCGACGGCGAGCACGCCGTCGACCAGGACGCTGAGCGACCGGCGGATGCGCACACCCATGGCCTGCAGCGCGAGCCCGGAGCTGTAGGTGGTCATCGCGTTGATGGCGATCGAGCCCAGCACGAGCGCGAGCGGGAACACCGGCCGGAACCAGCCCGGCAGGATGGTCTCGAGCCCCGCCTGCGGGTCGCTCATGTCGACGGTGGTCGCGGCGAGCGCGCCCACGGAGGTGACGACCACGCTCGGCAGGAAGCCGCCGAGTCCCGTCCACACCACCACCGCCACCGGTGATGTGCCGGTGGGCAGGTAGCGGGCGAAGTCGGCGCTGTTGGTGTAGGACAGCGGTCCCGATGCCATGAGCGTGACCCCGGCTGCCACCGCCGTCCACAACGTGGTTCCGTGCAGCGGGGCGCCGGGCGTGTGGTCCCAGTGGGCGTGCGTCACGACGCTGACCGCGACCACGGCGAACGCCGCGGTGAGCAACACCGTGATCGGCACGTAGAGCTTGACGATCGTGGCGTGCCCGTAGACGCCGATGGCCAGGGTGACCGCGGCGATGACCGCGACGATGCCGATCTTGAGCCCGGTTCCGGTCTGCACGCCCGCCTGCCGCACGAGCGAGAACGCCGCGAGCGCGGCGGCGGCGAGGTTGAGCGAGACGTAGCAGATGCAGGATGGCCCATCCGGTGATGGCGATGTTGACCCGGTTGCCGCGCACGCCGTACATCGCCCGCATGACCACCTCGCTGGGCGTGCCGGACGCCGGGCCCGAGACCGCCAGCAGGCCGACCAGGAACCAGAACAGGTTGCCCACCACGATCACCGCGAGCGCCTGCCACAGCGCCAGGCCCAGCAGCACGAGGCTGGCGCCGACGACCAGGCTCAGATAGTTGACGTTGGCCGCCGCCCAGACGGTGAACAGCTCGCGCGGGCGGCCGTGCCGTTCGGACTCCGGGATGTGGTCGATGCCGCGGGTTTCGATCCGGCCCGCCCGGTCGCCCGGTGTGGGATCGGGGACGTCCGCGCGAGGTGCGGAATGCGTTGATGCCATGGAGTCCTCCGATGACCGCCTGGGCACCTGGTTGCTTATTGGTCGCACACTCAATAGCATCCCCGGCATGCCGTCAAGCGTTCCGCGGAAGCGAACTCGCAAGTCTCCGGCCGACCGTCGCGCGGAAATCGTCGCCGCGGCCGCGGCCGTCGCCCTGAGCGAAGGACTGGAGGTCGTCACGCTGCGCCGGGTGGCCGAGGAGCTCGCCGTCCGACCCGGACTCATCAGCCACTACTTCCCCGCCGTGGAGGACCTCGTGGCCGAGGCGTTCGGCAGCGCCGCCGAGTCCGAACTGGAAGCCCTCCTGCCCGCCGAGCGCGGCGACGGCTCGCCGACCGACCACCTCGCCCGGTTCTTCGCCCTCGCCACCGGCGAGAGCTTCGACGACATCAGCCGCCTGTGGCTCAACGCCCGCCACCTCAGCCGCTACCGCACGACCCTGCGGGACCGGGTCGGCTACCAGCAGTCCCGGTGGCGCGACCGGCTGGCCAACCTCATCCACGACGGCGTCCACAGTGGAGAGTTCAGCGCCGGTGACCCGCACGTCTCCGCGATGCGGATCCTGGTCGTCGTCGACGGCCTCGGGGCGCACGCCAACACCGACAGCAGCAGCCACCCCGACGCCGTGACGTCCATGGCGGTCGCCACCGCCGAACGCGAACTCGGCCTCGCGAGCGGCACTCTCCGGCACGCGGCCGAATGATCCGCCCGACCACGAACCCGACCGAGGAGTCCCCTGTGCGCGTCAGTTTGGTTCTGCTCTCCGCCCGACTGCTCGATCCGGCATCGGGAGAGCTGTTGCCGGAAACGGCCATGGCGGTCTCCGACGGGCGGATCTCGGCGCTGGGCGACGACCGCGACATCCGGGCGCTCGCCGGCTCCGCGACGACCGTGGTCGACCTCGGCGGCGCCGTGGTGACACCCGGTCTCGTCGACGGGCACCTCCACCCGGTCTCCGGTGCCGAGCTGACGCGCGGACTGGATCTTTCCGGCTGCGCCGATATCGACGACGTGCGCGGACGCTTGGCCGCCGAGGCCCGGTCGCTGGCACCGGGTGCGTGGCTGCGCGGCTGGGGCCTGGACCCGAACGTCTTCGGCGATCGGCCGGTCGCGGCCTCCGCACTGGAGCCCGTGCTCGCCGGCGTTCCGGCGATGCTCCAGCTCTTCGACGCGCACTCGGTGCTCGCCAGCGACCGCGCGCTGGAGCTGGCCGGGGTCGACGGGCCGCGCCGCTTCGACCAGGCCGCCGAGGTCGTCTGCGACGACCGGGGCCGCCCGACCGGCCTGCTGCTGGAGGACGCGGCCTGCGCGCTCGTCGAGCGGGCCGCCCCGCGGCCGACGCGCGCCGAACGGCGGGCCCGACTCGCCGAGGTGCTGCGCGAGATGGCCGCCGCCGGGCTCACCGGCGGGCACGCCATGGACGCCAACGGCGACAGCCTCGACCTCTACGCCGAGCTCGACGCCGACGACGCCCTCCCGCTGCGACTGCGCGTCGCGCCGTGGTGCCAGCCCGGCTCGGACGTGGACTCGCTGCGGGACCTCGTCGCCCAGCAGGGCACGGGCGGCCGCCTCTGGCGGACGGCCGGCGTGAAGCTCTTCATGGACGGCACGATCGACAACGGCACCGCGTGGCTGGAACGCCCGGACTGCCACGGGGAGTCCACGCACGCGTTCTGGCCCGACCCGGAGGCCTACGCGCAGGTCATCGCCGAGCTGCACCGCGAAGGCGTGCCCACCGCCACCCACGCCATCGGCGACGCGGCGGTGCGGCACGCGCTCGACTCCGTCGAGCGGGCACTCGCCCACTCAGGCGCGGGCGCGAGGCACCGCGTCGAGCACATCGAGACCGTTCCCGACGACACGCTGCACCGGTTCGCCGAGCTGGGGGTGATCGCGTCGATGCAGCCGACGCACTGCTGCGACTTCACCCGGGCCGACCACACCGACAACTGGTCGCGCCGCCTGGGCGAGGAACGCGCCTCGCGCGCGTGGCGCTGCCGCGACCTCTGGGACTCCGGCGCCACCGTCGTGCTCGGCTCGGACTGGCCGATCGCGCCTCATCCCCCGCTGGGAGTCATGGCGGGGGCGCGCCACCGCCGCCCCAGCCGCGACCTGACGCTGCCCCCGCACAACGCCGACCAGGCGCTCACCGCGTTGCAGGCGCTCCAGGCCATGACCCTGCACCCGGCCTACGCCGCCGGCGAGGAACACGAGGCCGGCCTTCTCCGGACCGGCTACCGCGCCGACCTCACCGTCCTCTCCGGCAACCCGCTCACCACACCCGACGCAGAACTCTCGGCACTCCCGGTTCGCATGACCGTCCTGAATGGACACATCATCCACCGGGAGCCGGACCTCTAGCGGGGCCGGCTCCAGCCCCGCGTCCGAAACCCAAGAATCACACCGGAAAACGATCAGGCGGCGAACCATAGCTGAACGGAATCCTCACTCGACAGACTCTCGCCCGGAAACCGGCCACACCCGATCTCGACGATTCCACAACCATTCCGAAAACAATTCGGATATGTGGGAGGAATGCACCCTCGATTCGATCATCACTTCCCGTAGTGCCACCCTTCCCGTAGCGTGTGTCACAACGGCATGGTTCGGATGCCCCGGGCACCGGACTCCGAGGAGCGCAAGTGCACGACACCGACCCGCTGCTGGCCAGGCAAATCCCCGATCGGGACCGCGAGGTCCGGTTCCTGCTGGACGCGGGTCGGCTGGAGGAGTCCGAAGCGCTTTTCGACGATGCCATCGCCGCCGCCCCGAACACGATCGAACCGGGCTGGGACCGCTCGGCGGTGCTCGCCCACCGGGCCATCCTCGCCTGGCGGCTCGGGCGCATCCTGCTGGCGCTGGAACTCGCCGCCGAGGCGTGGGCGGGGGTGCACACAGGACGGCCCGCGAAGGCCGCCGCCGCGCACACGCTGGGCATGCTCGGCTACCTCCTCGAAGGACACCGCGCCGCCGCCATGGAGTTGCTGGGCACCGCGGTCCGCATGGCACGCGAGGCCGGCGCGTGGGAAACGCTCGCCCACTGCCTGCTGCTGGAAGCCACGGCCTACGCCCACCGGGCCCTGAACCGCGAAGACCCCGACCCGGTCAGCAAGCTCGCGCGGGCGCTGGTCCTGTTCGACGAGACGCTGTCGCTGCCAGGCGGCCGAGCGGTGCGACGGCGCGCGCTGGCCGGTAGCTCTCGCGTGCTGGCCGCGCTCGGCGAGCACGCCCGCGCCGAGGACAGGGCGCGGGCGGCGCTGGACGCCGAAGGCGGGTCCGAAGACCTCTTCTGCGCCTCGGTCGCCCACTGGACGCTGTCCTGCGTTCGACGGACCCAGGGGCGGCTGGTGGAGGCCAGGGACTTCGCCGCTTCGGCGACCGATCTCGCCGAAAACATCCGGGACGCGCTGCTGACCAGGCGTTATTCCCAGGACCTCGCCGCTGTCTGCTCCGAGCTCGGCGATCACGCCGGCGAGGTGTCGGCACTGCGCCGCGCGATCCGCGCAGGCGATGCGACCTTGCAGGTCCTGCACGCCGGGCTGGGTCAGGCCCTGGAACAGCACCGGCTCACCGCGCAGGCCGAGCAGTGGGCCGAAGCCGCCGACCGGGCGGCCACCCGCGACCCGCTCACCGGACTGGTCAACCGGCTCGGCTTCGACCGGCGCGGGCCCGCGCTGGTCGGTCGCGCGGTCGCCCACGGCGGTACGCCGTGGATGATCCTGTTCGACGTCGACCGGTTCAAGGACATCAACGACCGGTTCGGGCACCTCGTGGGCGACTTCGTGCTCCAGGAGACCGGGCGGCTCGTGCAGCGCGAGTGCGGCCCCGACGACCTGCTGTGCAGGTGGGCCGGCGACGAGTTCGTCCTGCTGCTGCGCGAGCGGACCGAGCAGGAAGGTCCCGCCGTCGCCGAGCGGATCCGCCGTGCCGTGCAGCAGCACGACTGGCACGCCAAGCTCGGCGGCGGGCCGAGCCCCACGATCAGCGTCGGAGTCGCGGCAGGCCCCACCACGCTCCCGGCCCTGTTCGCCGCCGCGGACCGGGCTCTCTACCGGGCCAAGAACGCGGGCCGCAACACCATCGCGGTCGACACCTCCGACCGCCTGGTCGGCCGGGAAGTGGGGATCAGCCGTTGAGGAATGCTTCCAGAACGAGCGAAGCTCGTGGTCTTGGATGACCAGCTAGGCAAAAGGACCACCCGAGCAACGCATTCTGAAATCACTTTCAAGGGGTGGGCTCCTGCGGTGCGGGCGCGGCCAGCCGACGTGGGCAGGGGACGTTCGTGGACTCCGCGCGGGCGGCTGGGAGGGGCAGAGCTGCCAGCACCGTGAGCGCGATGCCTGCCGCGACGACGAGCACGGCCGCGCTGAGACCGTCCGCGGTGGCGATGCGCAGCGCCTCACCATCGAGTCCCTCGGTGCCGCGGTTGGCGACCAGGACCAGCAGGGCAAGTCCGACGGCGGCGCCGACCCCGGCTCCGGTGGAGGCGATCCCCGACGAGATGCCCTGGTCGCGGTCGGACACACCGGTGCCCGCGGCGATGAACATCGTGGTGAACACGACGCCGTCGGCGATGCTGAGCGCGATCAGCCCGGGAACCAGCGCGGCGTAGGAGCTGTCGTGCGACATCGTGAGCCCCAGTGCCAGGGCGCCGAGCGCCCCGATCGACAACGCCACGACCAGCGTCGACCTGAGGCCGAACCGCGTCGTCGCCCGGCCGGCCAGGGCCGAGCCGGCGACGACGACCGCGGTCGGGAGCAGGAACCCGACACCGGTCTCCAGCGCGTCGTAACCGTGCACGTCCTGGAAGTAGAGCGAGAGGAAGTAGAGCACGGAACCGAAGGTCGCCATGAACAGGAACGCGATCGCCACCGCGGTGTCGAGGCTGCGGTTGGCCAGCAGCCGCGGTGGCACGAGCGGGTCGCGACTGCGCCGCTCGATGACGACGAGCACAACGAGCAGAACCACCCCCGCAGCGGCGCCCAGGAGGATGACGGGCGATCCCCAGCCGAAACTCGGACCCTCGATGAGCGCGAACACCACCAGCGTGACGCCGAGAGTGGCGCTGAGCGCTCCCGGCAAGTCGAACTTCCGGCGCGTGTCCCGGCGCGGATCCGGAGGAATCAGCCGCAGCGCTGCGAACACGGCGGCACCGGCCAGCGGCACGTTCACGAAGAACACCGCCTCCCACCCGAGGGCGTAGGTGAGGACGCCGCCCAGCAGCACTCCGATCACCAGGCCCGCCGCGCCCGCGCTTCCCCACACGGCCAGGGCGCGGTTGCGCTCGCGGCCCTCGGCGAACGTGACGTTGACCAGAGCCAGAGTGGCCGGATAGACGAACGCGCCTCCGAACCCCTGCACCGCCCTGGCGACGAGCAGGAACGCCGGCGTCGGCGCGAGTCCCCCGGCCAGCGACGCGCATCCGTAGAGCACCAGACCGAACAGGAAGACCCTGCGCCGTCCGACCAGGTCGGCCGCCCGGCCGCCCAGCAGCAGGAACCCGGCGGAGGCCACCGCGTACGCGCTGATCACGGCCTGCAGCGACTGCGCGGAGTACCCCAGCTCCCGCCCGATCTCGGGCAGCGCGACCACCACGATGTACTGGTCGAGCGAGACGATCAGCATCGCGAACGCCAGCAGCACCAGCGTCGCGGTCTGGCGGCTCACGCGCGCCACTGGGACGGCGACGGCCCCACGCGCAAGTTCCTCACCGCATCACGCTAACCACGCCGGATCGGACCCGCACGCCAAGTCACCACCGCCGGACTCCGACAGCGGTGGTGACTTGACGAAGCCTTCCGACGGTGCTCACATCTCGGCGCGCCGCCCGCCGTCGACCGTCCACGCCGCCCCGCTCACGTACGAAGCCCGGGGCGAGAGCAGGAACGCCGCGACGGCGGCCAGCTCCGCCGGATCGCCCGAGCGCTTCAACGCCGTGGCCTGCTCCGCGGCTTCCCGCGCCTGCGGGTTGCCCCGGGACAGCTCCCGGGCGCGCTCGGTGTCGAACCGGCCCGGCAGCAGCGCGTTGACCCGCACACCGCGGGCGCCGACCTCGTTGGCGAGGTCCTTGACGAAGCCCTGCGTCGCGGGCCGCGCCACGTTCGAGCTGGCCAGCCCGGTCAGCGGCTCCGCGCCCGAGGTCGAGGTCAGCACGAGCACCGAGCCGCCGTCGCCGAGTTCGGCGGCGACCTCGCGGGCCATGCGGATCGGTGCGATGGCGGCGATCTCCAGGCCGCGCCGCAAGGTGTCGTCGTCCAGCGCGCTGGGCAGGCCCGCGGGCGGGCCGCCGTGGCTGACGAACAGCCCGTCGAGGCGGCCGAACCGCTCGCGCGCGTACTCGATCAACCGGTGCGGGGTGGCGGGGTCGGTGATGTCGGCGGCCAGCCCGCGCGCGGCCTCGCCGAGTTCGGCGACCGCGGCGGCGGTGTTCTCCTCGGACGAGGAGGACACGACGACGTTCGCGCCTTCCTCCACCAGTGCCCGTGCCGTGGCGAAACCCAGTCCCTTGCTGGCGCCCGTGACGATGAAGCAACGCCCGGAAAGGTCCAAATCCATGCGCCCGACTCTAGACAACGGCGTCCGGGCAACCTCGCCCCTTCGCAAGAGCGCCAAACGCAAACTCGTCTCGCATGCGGCCGGGACGGCAGACCGCGGCGGTCATACACGCCGACCGCGTGCCAACCCTCGATCACCGCACTTCAACGCGATCGTTGGCCCTGCTCCCGTTGCCACGCGGCGATGACGGTGTCGGCCAGCTCCTCAGAGTCCTCGGTGCTGCTGTCGAACCACATGGTTCGGCCGTCGGCGACCCATATCTTCCACTGGAGGTCCACGCCCGCCTCGTGCTGCGCGACTCCCACCGGTTCCGCCGGTTCGTGCTGCTCCTGCTGCTGGTCCCGGTCATCGTCACCGACCCGGCCACACTGCCGCACCTGCTCACCGCGCTGCTCCAGCACCCGCTGCTCCGCTAGCCGGGATTCGGCCCGGTCGCACGTCGATGAGGACCAAAGCCCCCACTCGCCGCCCCGCCGCCAACGGCATGCTGGAGGGACGCATGCCCTTCACCCAGCTGCGCCGGGTTCATGCCGGTTGCGATCAAGAGGATCGAGATTCGCGGGCAGCGCCGAGGGAGGTCCATCCATGCCGGACATCGAGTCGACCGGGCAGAAGCCACGCTCCGACGCGTGGAAGTCGGCAATCACCGTGGTGCAGGAGGCGGAACCGCCCCCTATACCGGAGGGTGCGCACGCGATGACCATCGTCGTCGAGTTCCCACCTGGCGATCCCGGCACCCCACCGCACCGCCACTCCGGACCGGCCTTCGGCTATGTACTCGAAGGCGAAATGGTGTTCGAACTCGAAGGCAGACCGCCGCGTGTCGTCCCGGCCGGCGCGGCGTTCTGGGAACCGGGCGGCGACGTCATCCACTACCAGGACGGCAACAACCGCGACGACATCCCTGTGCGCTTCGTCGTCACCATGCACTGCGAGCCGGGCAAACCGATGCTCGTCCTCGTCGACGAGGACGAACTGCTCCAGCGTCAGGACCGCCGGGCCCCGCGCACGGACTGACCGCGAGGACCGGACAGTCCCGCCAGAACAGGGAAGGTCGCAGACATGAAGATCGCTGTCATCGGCGGGACGGGGCTCATCGGATCGCAGGTGGTCAAGATCCTGGACGCGAGCGGGCACGAGGCGGTGCCGCATTCGCCGTCCACGGGGCTGGACCTGCTCAGCGGGCAGGGCCTGCGCGAGGCGCTCGCGGGAGCCGACGTCGTGGTCAACCTGACGAACTCGCCGACCTTCGACGAAGCCTCGGTCGACTTCTTCCAGCAGACCATGGAGAACCTGCTCACGGCCGCCGAGAACGCCGGCGTCGGCCACGCGGTCGTCCTCTCGATCGTGGGCGCCGACCGGGTGCCGGATGGCGTCTACTTCCGCGCCAAGGTGCGGCAGGAAGACATCCTCAAGGCCGGCCCGGTGCCGTACTCGATCGTGCGCGCCACGCAGTTCTTCGAGTTCATGAACACGGCGCTGTCCTGGAACGCCGACGAGAACACCGTCCGACTGCCCGCGACGCTCATCCAGCCCATGGCCGCGGCCGAAGTCGCCCAGGCCGTGGCCGACGTCAGCGTGGGCGCCCCGCTGCAGGGCACTCGCAACATCGCCGGTCCCGAAGTCTTCACGCTCGACGAGCTGGGCAAGATCGTCCTCGCCGCCCGCGACGACCACCGCACCGTCGTCACCGACAACAGCGCAGGCGCGTTCGCCGTCGTCACGGGCGACGCCCTCATCGCCGGAGACGACGCCGTCATCGCCAAGACCACCTACCGGCAATGGCTCGCGCGCTGACTCGGATTCGCTCCTGTTCTTGACAACCCTCGCCTTGTGCCTAGGCCGGTGTGCTGGTGAGCAGGGTGTGCGCGGTGTTGACCAGGACGTTGCGGTGGTTGTGGCGGCGGGTGGCGATGGCGGCCAGGGCGGTGTGCGTGGCGGGCCGGTAACCGAGGTAGGCGGTCTGACCGAAGGTGGCGCCACCGTGGAAGTAGACCGGGCCGTGCTCGGTTTCGTCGAGAAACCAGGTCAGCGTGCGCGCGGGCGCGCGGCGGGGTCGTGACACCGCATGCGGGGTTCGCACGGCGTGCAGCGCGTCGTGCAGGGGCGAGTTCTCGGGCGTGAGGTGGGCTTCGAGGTAGGTGAGCAGATCGCCCGGGGTGGCGCGGACGGCACCTGCCGGGGCGACCGCGCCCAGCTCAACTGGAGGCACCGGGGTGGTGCCGTTGCGGCGATGGCCCGGGGCATCGGTGTCCGGCGGCCCGGGCGCCAGCCGGGTCCGGCGCAGCCCCATCGGCGCCAGGATGCGTTGGGCGAGCAGGTCGTCGTAGGCGGTGCCGGTCACCTGCGCCAGGGCATGGCCGAGGACAGCGACGGCGAAGTTCGAGTAACGCCAGCGGATTCCGGGCCGGGCACGGGCGCCGTGGTGGTGGAACGCGGCCAGCAGCCGCTCTTGCGTGAACGCGGCGTAGGGGTTGGTGGGATTGGCGCGCGAGAGGAGGTGGCGGTAGAAGGCCGGTTGCAGGGGGACGCTGGGCAGCCCCGAGGTGTGGGTGATCAGGTGCCGCAGCGTGATCGCCGCGCTGACCCGGTGCGTTCTCAGTGTGATGGGCAGGCAGTCCCGGGCCGGGGTGTCGTAGTCGAGGACACCGGACGTGGCCAGGTCGGCCAGCAGCAGCCCGAGAAACGTCTTGGAGGCCGAGCCGATCTCGTAGTGCAGGTGCTCCCGTGGCCGGTGGGCGGGCGCGGTGCCGGAGGTGGCCACGGTGCGGTGACCGCGCTCGGAGCAGGCGAACACGACGTCGGGGGCGTCCATGCCGGCGGCGGCCTGCTGGAGCCGGTCGGCGAGCGTAGTGGCCGGCTGGGCGGTCACGGGTTGGCTGCCAGAGCGGTGAGCGCGCGGGAGGTCGCCAGGGTGGCGGCGAAGGCCGCGACCAGGGTCGGGTGGTAGACCAGCTCGAACACGTCGTCGGCGTCCCCGGTCGGGACATTGCCGGTGACGGGCAGGGCGCCGTCGGGCGTCTGCGCGACAGCCAGGTGCTGCCAGCTTTCGGCGTCCAGAGCGGGCTGCGGCAGGCACGCGTCGGTGGCCAGCAGTTCCCCGAGCAGGTCCCACTGACGGCGCTCGATGCATTCCTCGATCCACACCGGCAACCACAGGTCGAGGTAGTCGGCGATCTCGTGGTGCACCTGCTCGGGACGGGCGCCCCAGTCGGTGAGGTAGAAGACGGTGTGGGCGATGTCGTAGGCCACGTGGTGGTCGACCGTCCACGGTTCAGGAACCCCGCCCAGCAACGTCGCCCGCACAGCATCGTCGACGCCGGCAACGGCCAGCCCGAGCCGTTGCTCGGCGAGGGCGATCCCCAGCCTGCGATACGGCAGTGTCTCCGCCGTCGAACAGCCACGCAGCGTCCGCAGAACTCGCAGGGTGTCTTCGAGCCCAGGATGGCGGTAGCCGCGCTCGTGGAAGTGGACGTAGACCTCCATGCACGCCGAGGTCAGCGGCGCCTCGCGTTGCACGCGTTCCAGCATGTCGCCCG
The DNA here is from genome assembly GCF_018141105.1 of Saccharopolyspora erythraea. Lineage (NCBI taxonomy): Bacteria > Bacillati > Actinomycetota > Actinomycetes > Pseudonocardiales > Pseudonocardiaceae > Saccharopolyspora > Saccharopolyspora erythraea. Next base: position 5,917,482 of record NZ_CP054839.1, read on the forward strand.
CGTCGAGCGCCTCGTACCAGGCGAAGTCCAGCAGGCTGCGGGCACTGGCGGCCTGCTGGGAGCCGGCGACCCCTTCCCGCAGCAGGACCGCGGCGGCCATCGCCAGCTCCCCCACCGGTTTGAACGCCTGCGCGGGATCGTCCTCGCCGGGGCGGGGGCGGAAGTGCTCGCGGTGGACGGCCAACCAGTCCCAGGCCCGTGCGCCGACCTGGTGCAGCAGTGCCGGTGAGCTCATCACGGCCTCGCCTCCAGGAGCAGTCGGGCGGCCTGCACGTGCAGCCGCACCCGTGCGTCGCCCGCCGCGCCGAAGTGCTCGACGAACTCCAGCCCCTTGGCCAGCCCCAGCGAAGCCGGAGCGCCTCCCAGAGCCGCCAGCCACCGGCCCGCCCCTGCTGCCTGCAACCAGTCCCCGCGGCGCACCGCGCGCGCGAAACCCCTTGCCAGATCCGGCACCCGCGCCGACGCCTGCGCGGCCAGCGCGCACTCCAGACCCGGCGTGGCCAGCGCGGCCACCTGCGCCAAGCGATGCGTCAGCGCAGGCCACGACACCGTTGGCACCCACGCGGACTCGGGTTCTCCCACCGGCGCGGCGAAAGCGCGCTCCCCGTCGGCCGCGTGCAGTGCCGCGCGCAGGCCCCAGTGCATCCACGCCACCGGCACCGACGCCCCCTCCGCAAGACCACACCGAGCCACCGCCCGCACGACGTCCAGGTCGGTGGCGCACGGAGCGAGGCCGAGGAAAGCCCGCGGGGCGAGCACATCGGCGCCCAGCACGCGCACCGCCCCCGCCATCACCGGACCCGGCACGCCCGCCTGTTCGAACACGCCGCCGTGGTGTCCGCCCCGCAGGACGGACACCACCGACAGCGCGCAGTTCTGGACCGCCTCAGCCAGACGGGCACCAGTGCTCGCGCGTTCCATCAACCACGCACCCGGTCACTTCTTCTTCGGACGCGGAAGAGGTGCGGAAACAATGAGGAGCCAGTTGGTGAGCGGGCTGTCCCGGAACTCCCCTCGCGGCTCGGCGGAGTCGACCAGCGCCTCCACCTCGGCGGCAACACCCTCGATCTCCGCTGACTTCACACGCTCGACACAGACGTTCATCCGGATCATCTCCTCACGATCTGACCGGTCGTGCACCGTGGAACACCACGCCCCGGGGCATCGGGCCCCGGAGACCCCCACAGCAGCCCGAAAACCCAGCACTCGCAACGGCAGCACCCCCATCCAGCGACCACCGGTCCCGCTGACGAGGGCGGCTCACACCACGTACGGACGAAGCGTTCGACGACGCGCGTGGATGAGGTCAGCGGGCGCAGGGGAAGACAGCCTCGGCATTGCCACGGTCGATCGCCCGCGCAGCAACACTTTCGCCGAACCTCAGTCGTGGACTCCCTTGGGGCCGTTCTTCGAGCTGTTGCACGGACCGCACAAGCCCTCGAGGTTGCGGATGTCGCTGTAGGCGTCCTTGGCGGACTGCGAGGTGATCTTCCCGCTCTCGTCCGGGGCGGCGGTGTCCTTGATCCAGGTCTTCCAGTCCCGGACGTGGTCGATGGTGATGTCCTGCTCCGGGAGGAACCTGTCGCACTGGCCCTGGCACTTGTAGTCGCCGCGGTCGTTGCGCTCCATCCGGTCGAGGACCTCGTCCTTGGTCCCGTCGTTGTAGCCGGGCCTGCTCCGCTCGTTCCACGTGCCGCGCTGGGACGGCTCCTGGGTGGGCGCGGGGCGGCTGCCACCGTGACGTGTGACCCGACCGCCGCTCTCCTCCTGGCGCCGGATGTTCTGCTCGCGCTGCCGGTCGCTGCGCCGCGGGCCCCCTCTGGTGTCGGCGGCGTGGTTCGAGTCTCCGTCGGCGTTGCGGCGCTTCTGCCCCCGCCCTCCGCCGCCACCGTCGCCGCCCGTGGCGCACGACGACCCCTGCGACACGAGACCGAGCGGGTCGCAGGCCACGAGCGGGTTCGGCACGTAGGCGACCGCGTTCGGCGCCGGCTCCAGCCCCAACGGGTCTGGGCTCAGGTACCGCGCGGTCACGGGGTCGTAGTAGCGGTAGACGTTGTAGTGCAGCCCGGTTTCGGCATCGTGGTGCTGGCCGGGGAAGCGCAGCGGCGTCGCGGCGGCCTCCGAGCCCGTGACCAGGCCCCACAGGGTGCAGCGTGCCCGCCGGACGACGCTGCCCCCGGCGTCGACCAGTTCGACCGGGCTGCCGACCTGGTCGGTCACCACACCGGTGAAACGAGCCCCGCCCGCGGGCGACTGCTCAAGTTGGGCGACCGGGTGGCCGTCGTCGGGGTGGTGCTCCCAGGTCAGCACGTGGGCACCGGTGCGCTGCTCGACCACGACCGTGCCGTCCCAGACGAAGTCGACCTGTTCGGCCACCGCCGGGACGGCCCCCGGCGCCTGGACGACCAGCCGCTGCTTGGCGATGCGCCGACCCAGCGGGTCGTAGCGGTAGGCCCACCACGTCCCGTCCGGGGTGACGACCGAGGTGAGCCGGTCGAGCGCGTTCCAGGTGAACCGCCACACGCGCTCGGCGCCCGCGGCGTCCCTGACCCGCCGCAGCACCAAGCGGCCCTGCGCGTCGTGCTCGTAGCTCACCGCACCGAGTCCGGCCAGCGCGTTGCCCTGGTACCGGTGCCGCACCAGCCCGCCGCCGGTGTCCGATGCGGTCAGGTTGCCGGTGCCGTCGTAGCGGTAGCTCTCCGAACGCCCGGGGGCGAGCACCTCGGTGACGCGGCCCGCGGCGTCGAGCTCGTAGCGCGTCGAGCCCGCTCCGCTGTCGTCGACGGCGGCGAGCGCGCCGTCGGGCCGGTAGCCGAACGAGCGCCGCACCACCTCGTTCCCGGCGGCGGTGACGGCCTGCCCGGTCAGGCGGCCCTCGGCGTCGTGGGTCTGGGTGAGCACCCACGCGTCGTCCACCTGCCTGCGGGTCTGGCGGCCGCGTTCGTCGTGGGTGAAAGCGACGTGGTGCCCGCCGAAGCGCAGCGCGGCGGGACGGCCGTCGTCGAAGGTCCACGAACTGTCCACACCGGACGGTGTGCGGCGGTGCACGCCGCCGCCGTCGTCGTAGCGGAACGCCACCGTGAGCCCGTTGACGGTGTGGGCGGTGACCCGCGACCGCTCATCCCGTTCGACGGTGATCGTGGCGTCGCCGTTGGCCGCCTCGACGAGCCGGCCGACCGGGTCGTAGGCGAACGTGGCGACCTCGGTGGGCGTGCGCCGCCACACCACGTTGCCCAGCACGTCGTAGCCGTACTCGACCTGTTCACCCGCGGCGTTGACCGACCGCAGCAGCTGTCCGGCCGCGTCGTAGGCGTAGCGGGTCACGCGGTCGTCGAAGTCGCTCTCCTCGACGATCCTGCCCTCCGCGTCGAAGGTGTAGCGCCAGGTCTGGCCGTTGGGGTTGGTGACCGCCACCAGCCGTGCCTCGGTGTCGTAGTCGTAGGTCGTGCGCGCGCCGGTCGCGTCCACGGTCGCGGTCAGCAGGTCCAGCCGCCCGTACTCGTTCCCGGTGACCTGGCCGAGCGCGCCGACGTGACGCAGCTGGTTGCCCTCGCGGTCGTACTGCCACTGCTCGCGGGCTCCCGTCGCCAGCACGCGCGACAGCAGCCGTCCCTCGACGTTCCAGGTCAGCTGCGTCGTGCCGCCGTCGCGGTCCACGACCACCCGCGGACGCCCGAACAGGTCGCTCTCGGTGCGGTCGTCCGCGCTGCCGGCCGTGACCTCGTCGGCGAGCGCGTCGGCCGGAGCGGTGTCCGCGCCGGAGTCGGCGACGCCTTCGGCGGCACCGAGCTGCGTGGTCAGGGGGTCCGGGACATGGTCGCCGGAGTAGCTCCGGCGCCAGGTCCGTCCGTCGGGGCCCTCCACCGCGATGTCGAGCGCGTCCTGCGTCCAGCGCTCGATCCGCACCCGGCTGCTGTCGGGCCGTACGACGGCAGCCAGCTCGCCCTCGGCGTCCCACTCGTAGCCGGTGGTGCGGCCGAGCGGGTCGGTCCGGGAGAGCAGCCGGTCGTAGCGGTCCCAGGTCCGGGACGTGGTGGCGCCCAGCGGACCGACCTCGCGCAGCACCTGGTTCTCGGCGTTGAGGTGGATCTCGGTGCTGTTGCCCAGGGAGTCGGTGAACGTCGTGACCAGGCGCTCGCGGTCGTAGCTGAACGAACCGTCGAAGAACCCGCGGTCTCCCACGGTCCGCACGCACCGGCCGGTGGAGTCGTAGACGTAGCGGTACCAGCCGCCGTTGCGGTCCTCCCAGCCGGTCATGCGGCCCGCGTCGTCGTAGTGGAACCGCTGCGGAACGCCGCTGGAGTCGGTCACGCCCACCAGGCGGCCACGGCCGTCGTAGTCGTAGCGCATGACGGCGACCGCGAGGTCGGAGCCAGGATCGAGGACGCGCACGGCGGTGATCCGGCCGTCCGAGGTCGTGAGGTCGACGAGGTAGCCGGCGGAGTGCGACAGCCGCCGCGGAGCACCGCGCTCGTCGTGCTCGAAGTCGATTGAGTTGCCGGCGTCATCGGCAATCCGCACCAGCGGCAGCGCGCCCCGGCCCCGCGGGGCGAACTCCAGCGTCCGTTCCCGTCCTGCTTCGCTCAGGACGTAGGTGTCGGCGGTCCGGCGGCGAAGCGCCCACCGCGCGCCTTCCAGCGGCAGCACCTCCGCGCCGACGGCGGGCAGCGGATACACCAGCCGCACCCCGTCCGGGGCGAAGTAGCAGACGTGCTCGCGGTAGACCTCCAGCCGCTGGTCCGCGGTGGACGTCCAGGACGGGCCGAACCAGCGTCCCGCGCGGTAGCCGGACAGGTGCGTGCGCTCCAGCACGAGTTCGAGAGGGTTCGGCAGGGCGAGGTCGCGCTGGACCAGGACGACTTCTCCAGTGGAGACGTCCACGGGGTCGCCCTTGCACGGGCGGGTCTCTGCGGACACGGCGCCGTTGCGCGGCGGGTTCGGCATGCCGGACGGCGGCCCGTCGGCTCCCGCGGACCTGGTGTTCGCGGGACCCGGGCCGTTTCCGCCACTGGGCGTGTCGGCCCCGGGGCCGTTGCCGCCCCGCGACGAATCCGGCGGGGGGTTCGTGTTCGGTCCCGCGGAGTTCGACGTGGTGGAGTCCGGCCCGGCGGAGTTGGACGAGGTCGAGCTCGGCCCCGGGCCGCCGGAGTTCGGCCCCGGGCCGGACGGGTTCGGCCCCGGCCCGGCGGAGTCGGGCCCGTTGGGAGCGGGGCCACGGGTCCCTTCACCGGGCTTCGGCGGTGGGGCGGTGCTGCTGTCGTTCTTGATCTTCTTGAGTGCGTCGGCCGCCTCGTCGAACGACCCGCCCAGCTTTTTGAGCATGGGCATCAACGACTTCATCGCCTTGACCAGCTTCATGGTGATGTCGGCGATCTTGGCGGCGACCTTGGCGACCTCGGCCACCACCTGCGGCACCACCCAGGTCAACCCGATCCCCAGCGTGGCCACCACCTGCAACGCCCAGCTCACCAGATGACCGACCAACTCGGCGATGATGTCGCGCACCAACGTGCGCACCGCACCCACCACCTCACCGGCGGTGGCGATCCCACTGGAAGCCCCCTCCGCCGCGCTCTGCGCGGCGGTGATCAGCTTGCCGGTGTCGGCGCTGCGGGCCCGGTAGGCATCGCCGGCCTGCCCGGTCCAGCCGGCGGTGTCCTTGTCCACCAAATCGGTCATGTCCGCGGCGATCGCGGCCAGCTCGGCACCGATGTTCTTCCACGTCTCCGAATGCGCCTTGATCTCGTCCGGATCCCCGGTCAGCGAGTCCAGCGCGTCCGAGACCGGGCCGACGTGCTCCATCAGCCACCCCACCCCGGCGGCCAGGATCGCCCCGAACGGATCCAACGCCATCCCCAGCGCATCCAGACCGGTCCCCACCGCACCCAGCACCCCGGCCGCCCAGTCACCGGACTCGATCGCCTTGCGCGTCTCGTCCACCGACTCCAGGATCGGAACCCCGCTGAACCCCTGCGTCGAGTCCTTGCGTTCGGCGACCAGCGGATTCGTCACAGCGCAACCATCCCGGGTGAGTGTGGGAACAAGGCAAACGGATCAATATTCGCCCAGGTCACCAACGCCACACCAACGCCCCACCAATGCCAAAACCGTTGGCATATACCAGGATCGCATCCGTCCACGGACGTTTTCTCCGCCATCGTCCGGAATGCCGCGACTGCCCGGAACCGGGTGTCGCGCCGTCACTTCATGGGGCGCACACCGATCAGATGCTCGTCGACGCCATGCGGAAAAGTCCTGGGATCCGGTACAGAGGTCAGTCGTCCCCACCTGGCCCGTCGTAGAGGTTCCACGGCACGAGCCGGTACTCCTCGCTGCACGGGTTGCCCGCCGCGATGTAGTACTCCCCCGCGGTGAGATCGACGCAGTTGTGCAGCACCGTCGACCACTGGCGCAGGGCGTCGCTGCGCTCGTCCGGATGGGTGCACACCGACTCCGGGTACCCGAAGTGGTCGGAGAACGCCTGCTTGATCACCTTGCGCACCGCCTCGCCGCTGGAGGCGGCGCCCGCCGGGCGCAGACCTTCGCGGATGCGCGGCACGCGGAACAGCGAGTCCACCGGCCGCGGCCGGTACTCGGCGGCCATCTGCGGGGGAACGAAGGCCTGGTAGTGGTTGCCGTGCACCAGGACCCCGTTCTCGGGATACATCCACCCGTGTGCCTTGGGTGTCGTCTCGATGTCGATGGCGAAGGCGTCGCGGTGGGTGAGCAGCGCATTGCTGGCGATCTGCGCGTCGGCGCCGCTGAGGACCTCGAGCGCTTCGTGCATGTTCGCCGAGTCGAGCACCTTGCGCCGGATGAGCGTCTGCGGAACGCCGCGCGTGGCACCGAAACGTCCGGTCAGCCCATTGGCGTTGAGCGCCAGTCCGGCGGAGTTGGCGCCCTGCCTGCCGACCTGGCCGGCCTCCAGGTGCATCACCACCGTCGGCTTCGGCGGCTGCACGATCCGGACCACCACGATGGTGTCGCGGATGCCGTGCCGCCAGTCCCAGTTCTGCCCGCAGTAGACGTGCCCGTCGCCGCTGGCCTCCGGCAACAGCGCGAAGGACGAACAGCCGTCCGCGCCGAGATCCTCGTCGGCGGCGGGCAGGCTGTCCCGGACCAGCTCGCCGCGCGCGTTGAGCGCCAGGACGTCGGTGAGTTCGACGCCGGCCCCGTCCGCGATGCCCGCCATCTCCTCGACCAGGTCGGGCGCGAACCTCCGGCAGGGTTCGAGGAGCTCACCGACCCTGTCGACGACCTGCTGCCAGGTCAGGCCGGTGGCCCCGCCGAAGGCGTCGGCGTAGTAGGCGAGGGCGCTGCCGATCTGGGTACGAGCGAACTCTCCGTACTGGTGACCGCGTTCTCGGGGGGTGCCGCGGAGTTCCACGGTGGGAAGTGTCAGGTTGTCCATCCGGTCTCTCAGCCGTTGTCGTAGTATGCACTACAGAATATTCGAATCAGATGCGAGCACTACAAGGACTGTAGCGGGTATGACATCCGGGTCAAGCGATGAAGCGAACACTACAAACGAGCCCGCGCCGGACGCCGGCGACGACCTGGGCTCGCGGGTGCGGGAGCGCCTCGGCGGACTCTCCCGCGCGGAGCAGAAGGTCGCCCGCTACCTGCTGAACATGCCGCAGGAGCAACTGGTCTTCGCCACCGCGGAGGAGCTCGGACAGCACACCGGTACCAGCGACGCGACCGTGGTGCGCACCGCCCGCAAGCTCGGCTACAGCGGCCTTCCCGCGTTGAAGCGCGAGGTCGGAGGGGCGCTGGTGAACACGGTGGCCCCCGCGACCCGGCTGGAGCAGCGGCTGGCGGCCATCGGCCCGGACCTGGAACGCGCGGTGTCCACGGTGTTCACCGAGGCCCGCGAAGACCTGGAGAACACCCAGGCCGCGCTGGACGTCGACGACGTGCGCGAGGCCGTCAGCCTGCTGGCCCACGCCCGCGAGGTGATGGCCTTCGGCGTCGGCGGCTCCGAACTCGGGGCGCGGCACCTGGCGCTGCGCCTCAACCGGCTGGGACAACGCGCCAGGTTCGTCGGCAGCACGGGGTTCCGCCTCGCCGACGACCTGCTGCCGCTCGGGCGGGACGACGTCCTCGTGGTCTACCTGCCGGGTCGCTCGTTGCACGAGCTGGAGGTGCTGCTCGACCACGCGCGGTCGGTCGGCGCCCGACGCATCCTCATCTCCGAGCGGAACCTGGCCAAACGCCTGCGCCCGTTGCTGGACGTCTCCCTCTACGCGGCGGGCGGCGCGGGCCGCATCGCGGCCGAGTCCACCTCGGCCATCGCGCTGACGGACCTCCTCGTCCACGGAGTGGCCGCCATGCACGAAGCACGGGCCATCGCCACCCGCGCCACTCTGACCACCCTGCGGGAACGCCTCATGCGGGATTGAGACCGGGCGCCACCCGCGCCGCCGCGCATGGCTTCAAGGACGGGCACCCAGGAGCGAAGCACGCCGGGACGCGATGTCGGCCGGATCCCACCCGACGCGGGGTATCGAATCCTTCAGCAGGCGCACGTAGGGATGCCGAGGGGCCCGCAGGACATCCCGGGTGGCGCCCTGCTCGACGACCCGCCCGCGCAGCAACACCGCGACGGTGTCGGTGACCTCGTTCACGACAGCGAGGTCGTGGCTGATGAACAGCTGCGCCGTGCCCGTCTCGCGGCGGAGACCGGCCAGCAGCCGCAGGATCTGCGCCTGCACCGACACGTCCAGCGCCGACACCGCCTCGTCGAGGACCAGCAGCCGCGGCTGCACCGCGACCGCTCTGGCGATCGCCACCCGTTGCCGCTGTCCCCCGCTGAGCTCCCGCGGCAGCGCGTGCTGCTTGCTCGCCTCCAGCCCCACCTGGTCCAGCAGTTCGACCACCCGTACGTGCCGCTGCGGACGATCGGACCAGCCGTGCAGGCGCAGCACCCCGTCGAGGCACCTTCCGACGGTCACCGCCGGATCGAGCGAGAGGTACGGGTCCTGGAAGACCATCTGGACCGCTTTCGCCCGCGCCAACCGCCCCCTGCGGCCCCGCGGCCGGTCCACCAGCGACTCGCCGGCCAGCGTGATCTCGCCGCTGTCGGGCCGCTCCAAGCCCGCGAGCATGCGGGCCACCGTGCTCTTGCCCGAGCCCGACTCGCCCACCAGGCCGAGGGAACCGCCCTCGGCGACGGTCAGCTCGACGTCGTCGACGGCGCGGGCCGCGGAGTGGAAGCTCTTGCGGAGGCCGGCCACTCGAAGCAGTTCGGTCATGCCCGCTCTCCTTCCTCTTCGAGTACCGGAACAGCCGCGAGCAGTTCAGCCGTGTACGCGGATTCCGGATGGGCGAACAGCTCTCGTGCGGCCTGCTCCTCGACGACCTCGCCCGCGCGCATCACCGCCACGCGGTCGCAGAACGCCGCCGCGAGGGGGAGATCGTGGGTGATGAACAGGATCCCGAGACCTCGTTCGCGGCGCATCCGGCTGAGGATCGCGATGATCTCGGCCTGGGTCGTGACGTCCAGAGCGCTGGTCGCCTCGTCGGCCAGCAGCAGCTCCGGCTCCACCGCGAGCGCGGCCGCGATGACCAGGCGCTGCAGCATTCCTCCGGAGAGCTCGTGCGGATACCGGGCGAGCATCCGCTCCGGTTCGCGCAACCCGCACTCGTGCATCAAGCCCACCACCCGCGCACGCGCGTCCTGTGCCGACCAGCGCAGGTTCGTGCACAACTGCTCCGTCAGGAAGTACCCGACCGGTCGCAGCGGGTTGAACGCGGCGCGCGGCTCCTGCTGCACCACTCCGACCGTGCGGGTCCGCAGCTCGCGCAACGCGGCCGGTTTCATCCCCAGCACGTCCCGCCCGTCCACCGCGATGCGTCCGGACACCGCCGCCGAGCTCGGGAGCATGCGCACGATGCTCAGCGCGGTCGTGGACTTGCCGGATCCGGACTCCCCCACCAGTCCGACGATCTCTCCCGCGCCGACGCGCAGGTCGACCCCTCGCAGGATCGGGCTCGCCGCGCCCGCGATGGTGACCGTGAGGTCGCCGAGTTCCACCAGGCTCATGACCGCTCCGTCCTGCCGAGCCGGTCGGCGATGCCCACGCCGACGATGTTGAACGCCACCACCGTTCCCGCGATGACCAGGCCGGGCACGAACGTCGGAGCCATCGCGCCTTCGAGCATCGCGAACTGGCCCTCCGAGACCATCAGGCCCCAGTCCGGCGACGGCGGCTGCGCCCCGAACCCGAGGTAGCTCAAGCTGGCCAGCGCCAGCAGCACATCGCCGAAGAGCACCACCACGTAGCCGAGCACCAGCGGCATCACGCGCGGCAGCAGCCGGGTCAGGCAGATCGCCGCACCACTCATGCCCTGCACCCGGTACGCCTCGATGTAGGGGCGCTTGCGCTCGGCCCGCGCGGCGCTGCGCGTGACCTTGGCGACCGCCGGGAAGTACGCCAACCCCAGGGCCAGCACCGACGCGGTGACCCCGGTACCCAGCACGGCGATCGTGAGCACCGCGAACAGCAGGCCGGGGAACGCGATCAGCGCATCGGTGGCGCGGGCGAACACCGCGTCCAGCCAGCCACCGCGCCATGCCGCGACGACGCCGAGCACGGGGCCGATCACCGTGGCGATGACCAGCACCCCGAGCGGTGCGACCAGGCTGGTGCGGGCGCCGTGCAGGACGCGGGACAACAGGTCGCGGCCGAGCTGGTCGGTGCCCAGCAGGTGCTCGGGTACCGGAGGTACCAGGATCGAGTCGAAGTCGGTCGCGGTCGGATCGTGCGGAGCGATCAGCGGTGCGGCCAGCGCCGCTACCGCCAGGGCCGCGAGCGCTCCCGCGGCGGTCCAGAACAGCGGGCCGTGCCGGCGCCTCCCGGCCGCTGCGACGGCCGCCGTTGCGCTGGTGGCCAACGAACCGGTGGACGGGGTCATGACACCGCTCCTGCGTCTTGTGGGGCAACCGCTTGGTGTTCGTCACCGGCGGAAGCCGATGCACGACCGCTCCTGGTGTTCCCGGCTCGCCTCAGCCGAGGGTCGGCCAGCTGCTGCACGAGCTCGGTCACCCCGGTGGTCACGACGTAAGCGAGCACCATGCACAGCAGGACGGCCTGCGTGACCGGGAAATCCTTCGTGTTGATGGCGTTGACCAGCAACGACCCCACACCGCTGAGCCCGAACACGGATTCCACGACCACGGTCCCGGCCAGCAGGCCCGCGGTGATCATGCCTGCCATGGTGGCGATCGGGCCGACCGCGTTGCGCAGCACGTGCCGGGTGATCACACGCCGTTCCGGTATGCCCCGCGTGCGGGCCACCCGCACGTGGTCCTGCATCAGGATGTCCGCCATGGACTGACGGGTGATCCGGGTGATGGTCGCCAGCGACGCCACCGCCAGCGAGACGGCAGGCAACGTCAGGTGGTGCAGACGCCCGAGGAAGCCGTCACCCGCCCCGGTGACCGGGAACCATTCCAGTCCCACGCCGAACACGGCGATCAGCCCCGCGGCCGCGACGAACGGAGGAGTCCCCGCCAGCAGGGCGGTTCCGGCGGACACGACGGAGTCCAGCGAGCCGCGGCGCACGGCCGACAACGCGCCGAGCAGCACTCCGACCACGATGGTCAGCACCGCCGCGTACAGCGCCAGCCACAGCGTGGTGCCCAGGCGGGAGGCGATCAGGGAGCTGACGTCCTGGCCGTAGACGAACGACCGGCCGAGGTCGCCACCCGCGGCGTCGCCGAGCCACAGCAGGTACTGCACCAGGAACGGCTGGTCCAGGTGGTACTCGGCGCGGATCGCGGCGAGCGTGCGGTCGCTGACGTTGTCCGCGCCACCGGCCAGCACGGTGGCCGGGTCGCCCGGCGCGAGATACATCGCGGTGAAGATCAGGAACGACGCGACCAGCAGGGTGACCAGCACCTGGCCGAGCCAGCGCAGCAGCGGTGTCACGGTCGCCTCCCGAGATCGGCCACCCACGGATAGGTCAGGTAGGCGCTGGTCACCGGAGGCCCGGTGAGCCGGGTGCTCATCGCCAGCGCAGTCGGTGCCATCACCAGCGGGATGGACAGCATGTGTTCGAGGTAGACCTCCTGCAGCCGGACGACCTGCTCCGCCCGCCGGACGTCGTCGTAGGTGCCCGCCGCCTCGGCGAACACGCGCTCGAACTGCTCGTCGCGGAAACCGAGGTAGTTGTTGACGCTGCCGGGCAGCACGTTGTCGTACATGCCCAGACCGTCCGGTTTGGACAGGTACCAGTCCGTGATGATCAGGTCGACATCGGCCCGCGCCCGCGACGAGGCGAACAGCTCGGAGAACTGGGCGGGCGGCACGGTGCGGATCTCCATCGCCAGGCCCAGGCGCACGCCCGCGTCGCGGACCCCGTTGGCCAGGACGTTGCCGACCGCGGTCCCGTCACTGGCGAGCACGATCGGTTCCGCTGGGTCACCGGCCTCCCGGACCAGTTGCCGGGCCCGCTCGAGGTCCGCTTCCACCGGCCGCACGGGAACATCCCGGAGCTGCCGGTAGGACCGTTCGAAGAGGCCCCTGCCCGCGCCGAAGGTGCCCGCACCGACCGGGAGCTTCCAGGGTTCGGCGGCACCGCGGAACGCCGCTCGTGCCATGCCTTCGCGGTCCAGTGCCAGCGACAGCGCGGTCCGCAGACGCCGGTCGGCCATCGCGCCGCCTCCGGCGGGGATCAGCTGCCACGCCGACGTGGTCGGCCCGAAGCGGAGGGACACCTGGGAACTGCTGCTCAGCGCGGGCGCCATGCTCGGGTCGTCGAGGTAGGCGCCGTCGGCCGCGCCGGTGCGCAGGCTGTTGACCACAGCCCACTCGTCGCCCCAGACGAACCGGACGCTCTCGGTCAACGGCCGCAGCTCCGGGTTCCAGTAGTCCCGGAAGCGCCTGAGCGTCAGGCCGGAGCCCGCGTCCCAGCGGTCGAGGTAGTACGGGCCGCTGCAGGCGTCCGGCTGTCCCGGCTTGCCGTAGGCGTCACCGAGCCGTCGCACCAGGTCGGCGTTGAGCACGATCCCGGCGTCTCCCGCCATCCGGTACTTGAACTGGGCGTCGGGTTCCTCCAGCCGGACCGTGACCTGCATCGGCCCGGTCACCTCGATGGCCTCGACGCCACTGAACTCGTCGGACTCGTCGTTGCCGTCCTCGGCGTGGCGGCGCAGGCTGAACGCGACGTCCTCGGCGGTGACCGCCGTGCCGTCGTGGAAACGGACACCGTCGCGGACCCGGTAGACGAACGTGGTGGGGTCGGGCATGACCGGCTCGTCCACCAGCCACGGGCGAACCGTGAAGTCCGGCTGGAGCTGGTAGAGCCGCTCGCAGACGTTGGCCACCACGGTGTCCTCGGTCGTTCCGCTCTGGTAGTCGGTGTCGACCGTGAGCGGCTCGGAGTCCAGGAACCAGGTGACCTCACCCGCCCCCGCCCCCGCGGGCGGGGTTGTCGACACCAGCCGGACGGTGCCGAGATCCGCGGTGCTCCCGCATCCGGTGACCAGCAGGCAGGCGGTGAGAAGGGCCAGTGGTCTTCGCATCAGTCATCGCCACCCGTCCCGGCGCAGAGGTCGCATGAGTCGGTCCTCCCTGGAAGAGCTGTTGGAATGATCAGTTCTCGGTCCACGTGGCGCGCACCCGTTCCGGATGCCCAGGCGGGTTCTGGCCGCCGTGCCTGCGGAAGTGCTCGGCGATCTGACCGCATGTGGCGAACCAGACCCCAGGACGGGACCGGATGTGCCGGAGCAGTTCCTCGAGCAGCAGAGCCCGGCCCGGCTTCCCGATGACCTGCGGCTCCAGGCACAGCACGAAGCAGAGACCCTCCCGGTGGTACGCGTCGAAGGCGGTCTTCCACTCCTCCAGCACGACCTCGTGGGAAGCGATGCGGGAACGGCCTGGCGGAAACGCGACCGGGCCTCCGTTGTAGGCGAAGTACGGGTGGTCGGTGTGCTCCCACCGCCGCGGCACCTCGACGACTCCCGTCGAGGTGCCACCGGATTCGAGGTAGTGCGGGACGTCGTCGCCGAAGAGCGTCGACGACCATCCGAACCCGAGCTGCGCGAGGACGTCGCCGAACCCCTCGCCGACCCTGCCCGGTGGCGCGCGGAAACCACGTGGGCGCGATCCGGTGACCTTCTCCAGGGCGCACGCGGCACGGTCGACGGTCTCCGCCTGCCGCTCGGGTTCGAGTGCGCCGAGAACCTCGTCGGCGACACCGCGGCAGGCGATCTCGTGTCCCCGCTCCCGGATTCGCTCCACAGCCACCGGATGCCGTTCGAGAGTCCACATCGGAATGAACCACGATGCCGGCACATCGGACTCACCCAGCAGGTCCAGCAAACGCGGAGTCCCGCGCGTGATGCCGTACTCACCGAGCGAGAGCGTCTTCGGCCGTTCCGCGGCACCGGGATGCAGCCGGTGCCAGAACAGTTCCGCGTCGAGGTCGAAGGTGACGGCGACAGCGCACCGCGCCTGTCCGGGCCAGGTGATCATTGCCGTGCTCCGTCCCGCCACCACGCGGCGATCTGCTCACCGGTGGCGAACCACACGTCCTGATGAGCGCGGATGTATGCGACGAGCTCGGCCAACGCGTGCATGCGCGCAGGTGTGCCGATCACCTGCGGATGCATCATCAGCACGTAGCAGAGCCCGAACCGGTGGTAGCCGTCGAACTCACGACGCCAGATGTCGAAGGTGGCCGCGGTGGACGAGATCCGGTCCAGGCCCCGGGGCTGCGCGGGATCGTCGTGGTAGACGAACTGGTGGTAGTCGTCGAGCTCCCAGTGCGCGGGGATCTCGATCAGGTCCGAGCGGCGGCCGTCGAGGCACCAGCGGTACGGACGGTCGTCCCCGCGCATCGAGCTCGAGTAGGAGAAGCCCAGCTCGGCCAGCAGGCCCGGGGTGCCGACCGCGATGTCCCCGCTGGGGCTGCGGAAGCCCACGGCCCGGGTTCCGGTGACCTCGTGCAGAAGGTCCTGGCTGCGCGTGATGATGTCGCGTTGCCGGGCTGGGGGATGGTCGAAGAAGGTTTCGTGCAGCCATCCGTGGTGACCGATCTCGTGCCCGGACCGGGCGATGTCAGCGACGACGGCCGGCCACTGCTCGATCGTCTTTCCCGGCACGAAGAACGTGGCCGGCACGCCGAGTCGATCGAGCATGCCGAGAATTCGCGGGACACCGCGGTAGGGCCCGTAGGCGCCGAGGGAGAAACCGCGCACGTCTTCGAACCGCCCGGTCGACCTGTCGACCCACAACGTCGGGCCGTCCACGTCGAAGCTGAGCATGACCGCACAGCGCGCCCCGCCCGGCCATCGCGGTGCTTCCGAGAAGCCGGTCATCGGATTCCTCGATTCCATCAGTCCAGCTCCACGTCCTTGGTTTCCGGCATCCGCCAGAACACCACCGAGCTGATCAGGCACACGGCCGTGACGTACACGCCGAACAGCACGAACTGCCCCGTGCCCGCGAAGACCCCCGTCACCAGTGGCGCAGAGCCACCGAAGACGACGCTGGCCAGCGAGTACGGGAAGGAGATCCCGGAGGCCCGCACCGACGCGGGGAACTGCTCGGCCTTCACCACCGGGCCGTTGGCCATGTAGAACGCCATGAGCAGGGCGCCACCGAGCTGGGCGACGACGAACCCGGTCAGCGACAGTTGCAGGATCGCCAGCATCGGATACACCAGGACGCCCATTCCGATGCCGAAGATCAGCAGGGTCGGCCGCCTGCCGATGCGGTCCGACAGCAACGCCGCCAGCGGAATCGCCGGCAGCATCAGCAAGAGCGCGACCGTGTTCGCGGTTTGCGCGTCGGCGAGGCTGATCCCGGTGCTCTGGTGCGCGTAGCTCGGCAGGAACTGCAACCACACGTAGTAGGTCATGATCCCCGCGACGGACAGGCCGACGACCCGCAGCGACTGGAGCGGGTGGCAACGCAGCACCTCCCACACCGGATGCGCCGCCTTCGCCTCGACCGCTTCCACCCTCTGGTAGCTCGGCGTCTCGTCGACCCTGAAGCGGAGCCACGCGGCGGCCGCGCACAACACCGCCCCCACGGCGAACGGCACCCGCCACACCCAGCCGTGCATCGCACCGGCCGGAACGACCTGCGCCAGCCCGGCGACGAACGCCGAAGCCAGCAGCGTGCCTGCGATGACGGTGACCTGCTGCGTGCAGCCGACGAACGCGCGCCGTCCGGCCGGCGCGTACTCGACCAGGTAGGCCGAGGACAAGCCGAACTCACCACCGGTGGAGAACCCGGTCAGCAACCGCGCGAGCACCAGGACGATCGGCGCCAGCGGACCGATCACCGCGTACGACGGGCATGCCGCGATCATCAGGCTGCCGATCGCCATGACCGCGATCGAGAGGTACAGCGCCGTCCGGCGGCCGCGGCGGTCACCGAGGCTGCCGAACCAGATCGCGCCGACCGGTTTCATCACGAACCCGCTGCCGTAGGCGCCGACCGTGAGCAGCAGAGCGGACGAGGGATCGTGCGAGGGGAAGAACTGCTGCGAGAAGTACGGGGCGAGGAAGGCGTAGAGCGCGCCGTCGAAGTTCTCGACGAGATTTCCAGCCGACCCGGCCAGAACGGCACGGCCGCGCCGAGGCGCCGCCGCCGGCGGCGCGGCCGGACCGGCGGCCGAGGCGAGGCCGCGCGACTGACGAGTCATCAGATTCCCGATCTGGTAGCGACAACTACCGGCTACATCATTCTGTCGTGTTCGCTACAGCAGCGTAGCGAACGCCTCCCCCCTGTCAATGGCTGTAGCGCAAACTTCGCCGACCGCCCACAGCGGTCAGTCGGCGCCGCGCGGGCGCAACCGCCCGGCCGAGGGCCTGACCTGTGGTTCCCGACGATTTCGGGAAGGCTTTGCGGCCAGACCCGCACATCTGGGCTCCGGCAGCGGGCCGGATGCGTGTCCCGCTGGGAACCGCCGCGTCAGTTCATCCCTGCGGCGTTCGCGGTGGAGCGCGGGCGACACGGCCTGGTCGTCACGCAGGAAGACGTAACCGGCGGGCAGCCGGGCAGTCCAGAAGCAGGGGGAAGGGAAGCTCCACGGCACCGCCCGGCGCGGCTGGAGCCCAGCTCGAACGGCGGGGCGATGAGCGCGGTCAGCGCACCCGTCCCCGAAGTCAGTCGTGGCCGGCGGTCTCGGCGCACCCCCATGGCGTCGAGACCGCCTCGGCAGAACCGATTCCGGCGCACCACGCGAAAGTCGGGTGACGCGGACCCGCGGCGCCGGGAGCTCGGTCACGCGCACTCCGCCGACGAACCGCATCGCCCGTGCTCGCTGATCGCACCGGTGCCACAACGTGCCTGGCCATCTACGCGCTGCCCACATCCCAGGCGCGATCACCCTACATCAACATTTGTGAAACTCCGAGCCCAGATCTCAACACGAGTAAAAATTCGAGGGAGGTCGACCGTGACCCAGCCGACCGGCGCGCCTAGGCTCAGAAGCATGAACGACCCTGGGGTGACCGACGAGAGCTTGGCGGATGCGTTCCGCACCCGCTTACGGACACTGTTCGAGCAGACCAACCCGCAGACCGGGCGGCCGTACACGGCGGCCCAGGCAGCGGACTGGATCCGGGCGAACACCAGCCACTCGATCTCCCACACCCAGGTGTGGAAGTTGCTCACCGGCCGGGCCGTGCCGAGACTGACCGAAATCGAGCTCCTGGCCCGGTTCTTCGGCGTCTCCCCCAGCGCGCTGCTGCCCGGGCCCCAGGGCGAAGATCTGGACCGGCTGGCCCTGGTGGGCTCGCTCGGTGTCCGCGAGCTGGCACTGCGCCAGCTCACCGCCGATGTCGCCCCCGAGTCGCGCGAACAGCTCGCGGGCGCGATCAAGGCGGTACTGGAGGCGTTCCGTTCCCGCCCGGACCCCGCCCCTGACGAGGGCGAACGACGGCGCGATGGATGAAGGTCACGACGTGGGGAGCGGGAGACACCGTGGGCAACCACGCCGGTTGGTTGTGGACGCGTCCGATACTGCGGTGGCGCAGTGGACGGCGATTGCGCGAGCTGGGCATACCTCGGCGGTTCCGCATGGAACACCTGCGGGGCGCGCTGGAGAGGCGCCTCGGCAAGCCGATCTTCTTCGGCGTGGTCGACCTGCCCGCGTCCGCGCCCAGCGGACTGGTGCTCACCACCGGTGAGGCGATCCTGGTCGTCGCCGACGCCCAGCTGCGGACATCGCACCGCTGGCACGTCTGGCTCCACGAGCTCATGCACCTGGTGTGGGGCCATGTCGGCACGCCAGAGCCGGACTCCATGGGTGCGCTGCGGACCATGTTCCCGACGTTGCCCGACGACGTGCTGGAACAGGTGCTGAGCCGCACGACCTGCGAGCACGGGCACGAGATCGAAGCGGAGATGCTGGCGGCGCTGTGCCACGTCCGGATGGCGTCCTGGCGGGCCGCCGAGGAACGCCAGGACATGCCCGCCGAGGTGGCCGCCGCGTTGCAGCGGTTCCAGGATCTTCTCGGGTAGGGAGGGACAGTGCTCTACACACTCGGCTACGCACTCGCCGGCGCGCTCATGCTGGCCGTGGTGGCCTCCAAGACACGCGCACTGATCCTCGATCCCAAGAACGTGCGGGTCCTGGGCCTCGCCGTGGCGCACCTGGCGCTGACCATCGCGTTCGTCAGCGCCATCCCGACCAACTACGAGTCGATCGACCGGCTCACCGGCATTCCCAACCTGGCGACGCTCGTGGTCTACAGCGGCGTGACGATCAGTCTCGGCGCCGCCGTGGTGTGCCACCACGCGCTCGAGATGCCCCAGCAGCGGGCGCGGACCGCCGGTCGCCGCCAGCTCGTGGTGACCGCCGCAGCCGTCGCCGCGATGGCGGTGCTGTTCGCTCTCGCGGACGTGCACGACGCCTCGCACCCGCTGGACTTCGACGCCCACTACGCCCTGGACCCGCTCGCGGTCGCTTTCCAGCTCGCCTGGTGGACGGCCTACTCCACCAACCTCGTGCACCTGGCGCGGGTTTGCCGGCGCACCGCGCGAGCCAGCCGGCTGCCGTGGCTGCGGGCCGGGCTGGGACTGGTTCCCATCGGCTGCGTCATCGCCCTGGGCTACACGGTCGGCAAGGCGGCCCAGGTCGCCGCGGCGTGGGCCGGTGCCGATCTCACGTGGGTGTCGACCGCCCTGGCGCCGGGGCTGGCCACGCTCGGCGCGGTGACGATGGCGCTGGGCTGGTCCGTTCCGCTGGTGCCCCGGTGGGCGTTGCGGGTCCGCACCTGGCGGGATCTGCGTCCCCTGTACGCGGCGCTGCGGGTCGTCAACCCCGCCCTGGCCGACAACACCCCGGCCGTGACCGTCCTGTACCGGCGGCTGATCGCCACCAACGACCTGCTGCGAGCCCTGCGTCCGCACCTGGCTCCGGAGGTCGACCGGTTCGCCCAGGCCGAAGCGGACCGGCTCGGCCTCGACGGGCGGGGCCGGCACGCGGCGATCGAGGCGGCGCGGATCGCGGCGGGCCTGCGCGCCCACGCCGCCGGGCAGAAGTTCGACGGCGCGACGATGATCCGCGAGTACCAGCACGTCGACGCCGACCCCGGGCAGGCGGACATGGCCGCGCACGGCGCGCTGCTGTGGCGCAACCCGCCCGGAGATCCCGACTACCGGCTCGCGATGGAGGTCAGCGCCCTCTGCGAGATCGGCCGTGCTTGGCGGTTGCCGCACCCGCTGGTAGCCGCCGTGCTGGCAAACCGTGCCACCGACGCCCTCGCCGAACCCAGGTGACCCATGCTTGAACAGGCAGTGTTGGACGAGGTGACCAACCCTCACGCGGGATTGGCCACGCTCCGGGAGCAGAGCCCGGCAGTCCGCGTACGAACCCCGGACGGACCCCCGGCGTGGCTGGTGACCCGGTACGCGGACGTGCGCGACCTGCTGCGCGACGAAACCCGCCTGTCGGTCAACCCCGACCACAGCGCGGGAGAGGACTACGCGGGATTCGAGCTGCCACCGCAGCTGCGCCCGCACCTCCTGGCTGTCGACGCGACCCAGCACGACCGGCTGCGGGAGCTGATCTCCTCACCCTTCTCCGGGGACGGTCTACATCGGACAGCCGAAGTGGTGGAGGAAGAGGCGCACCGCCTGGTCGCCGCGCTGGCCCCAGAGCAGCCGGTGGACCTGGTTGCCGAGCTCGCGTTCCCGTTGGCACTCACTGCGGTCCGCGCGGTGCTGCCCCTGCCCGATCCTGCTCACCAGGCGTTCGCCGAATGGGCGCACGACGCTCTGCTGGCCCCTCGCCGGCACGAGAACGCGGTCGAAGTGCGGGCCCGCGACACGCTGGGACGCATGGCCGAGATCATCCAGACCGCCACCACCGTCCCCGGAGACGGTCTGCTGGGTGAGCTCCAAGCCGCCTGCCAGCACGGCCGGCTCAGCGCGCACGAGCTGGCCGCCCAGGTGTTCTACTTGCTGTTCGTCCCCACCGAGCCACTCGTGGACGCGTTCGGCGTGGTCCTGCTGCGGCTGCTCACCGACACCCGGCATCGCGCGGTGCTGCGCGAGAGCCCCGCGGCCCGGCACGTCGCGGCCGCCGAAGCACTGCGGTTCGACACCCCCCAGGGACTGGCGGCGCCGCGCTTCGCGCTCGTCGATCTCGACATCGCCGGAGTCCCCGTCCGGGCCGGGCAAACGCTGTTGCTGTCCCTGGCAGCGGCCAACCGGGATCCCCGGCAGTTCGACCACCCGGACGAACTCATCCTGACACGCAGCCCCAACCCGCATCTGGCGCTCGGGCGCGGTGACCACAACTGCCCCGCCACCGCCTTGAGCTACCACCTGCTGTCCAGCAGTGTCGCCGCGGTGCTGCGCCACTACCCGTCCACCACCGTGGCGCCCGGGAGCACCCAGTGGCGCGGGAACTTCCGCCACCGCGGTCCTGCGAGCGTGTGGGCCCACCTCCAGCCCTGACCTGTTGTTGCCTGGCCCACCCCGCGACCGGCACCGCCGCGGGGACTCAGGCCCCCAGTTCATCGGCGGCGAAGCGGCGCAGGTGATCTCGCGCCTGCTCGCCCGTCAGGGGTGGGACACCGCGCAGCCACTGCAGGGCGAGGCCGTCGGTGAGCGCGACGAACCGCACCGCTACCTCCGCCGCGTCGCCGCTGGTGAACAGACCCGCGTCCTGCCCCGCGACGATGATGTCGCGGATCTGTCCCTGCCAGGCGGCGTAGCGGCCGGCCTGCCGGTCGACGAAGTCGTCGTCGTGAAGGCCCGCGAGCCAGTACTCGAACCACATCCGCCAGTGCCGCTCGGTCTCCGGCGTGAACAACGCGTCGACCAGCCTGCTCAGCGCCTCGCGCGGGGCCAGGGTCCGCAACTGCGCCATCAGCGGGATGTAGTACTCGTCGATCTCCAGCGCTATCGCCTCGGCGACGATCTCCCGGACACCGGAGAAGTGGTAGGTGATCGTGCCCGGCGAAACGCCCGCGTGCCTGGCGATGTCGCGGGCGCTGACACCGGCGATGCCCTGCTCGGAGATGAGCTCCAGGGCTGCGCGCACCACCTGGCGGCGACGCACCTC
Source organism: Saccharopolyspora erythraea (assembly GCF_018141105.1). NCBI lineage: Bacteria > Bacillati > Actinomycetota > Actinomycetes > Pseudonocardiales > Pseudonocardiaceae > Saccharopolyspora > Saccharopolyspora erythraea. The sequence continues at coordinate 5,939,016 of NZ_CP054839.1, forward strand.
CGTGGGGTGCCTGCTGCGCTTCTCGGCGGGCACGGCCCGGCGGCCGGTCATGCCGAGGTCCTCGGGATTCGCTGCCTCCAGCTGCGGGACACCACTTCCTCCCCGCCGGAGGAGGTGTCCAGCCGACTGTCCACGATGTACTCCTCCCCGGTCGCGCGCAGTTCGGTCGTGGCGTTGACCTCCGCCAGCCAGTCGTCGCGCTGCAGCCTGATTGTCCACTGTGATGTCGCGGTGGCCGAGAGCGGGTCGTCCTCGCGGATCCGGTAGGTCTCGGTGGCGCTCTCGGTGTAGGTGAGCCCGTCGGGGAACGTCCGGGAACCACCGTAGTTGGGATCGACTTCCAGGACCCACTCGCGGCCTGCCACGTCCCGGCGCACCACCCGTTCCGGGCGCTGCGGCGCACTTCCCGTCCGCACCTCGAGCGGCGGTGCGTGCTCGGGCTCGGCGAATGCGATCGCCCGCTCGGGCGCGGACCGCACCGGCAGCACCAGCGCGCTCGCGGCCAGGTCCAGCTCGACGGTGGCGCGTTCGCCGTGCGGCCACACCCACGGGAAGTACGCGGTGGAGACCGCCACCCGGATGCGATGCCCTGGCGGGAAGGCGTAGGCGATCGCCGACAGGTCCACGGTCACCGCCTCGACCTCGCCCGGCGGCCACGGCTCGGCGCGTTCCCGGCCGTTGCGGGTCAACAGGTTGAGCACTCCCCTGGTGACCAGCGTCGACGACCCGTCGGGCGCCACGTCGCACAGCCGCACGGTGATGTTGGCGCGCTCGACGTCGCAGCTCATCCGCAGCGAGACGCAGGGCCTGCCGAGGATCTCCACGCGTTCGGCCAGCGGAGCCGAGTCGAAGCAGGCCGAGCGGCCGTCCTCTTCCCGCTGGTCCGGTGGCAGATCGCTGCGGTTGCCGAACGGGAAGAACCGGCCCGCGTCGATCCCGGTGTGCTCGGGGCTGGACACCACGACCTGCGAGCCGGTCAGCTCCGCGTCGAATCCGTAGCGCGTCGGCCGCACCGACGGAGACGGCCAGGCGTCGTCGCCGACCCAGCGGCCGGGCCGCTCGGTGTAGAAGGTGCTCGGCGCGGCGGGTTCCTGCATCCAGGACCGCAGCAGCGGCTCGTCCAGGACACCGGTGTCGGCGCCCTTGAGCCAGTGGTCCCACCAACGCAGGGTTTCCTGCAGGAAGCCGATCGCCGGTCCGGGCGGCAGCCCGCGGTCCGGGTACTGGTGCGACCACGGGCCCACGATGCCGCGCACAGGCGCGGAAAGGTGTTCGGCGAGCCGGAAAACGGTGTCTCGGTACGGATCGGCCCATCCGCCGACGGCCAGCACCGCGGCCTGCACGGCCGAGTAGTCCTCACAGATGCTGCCATGCCGCCAGTAGCCGTCACGTTCCTGGTGCGCCAGCCAGGTGTGCAGGAAGGGTGCGACGGATTCGAGGCGTTCCCGCCACATCTTCGACCAGTCGTCGCCGACCACCGCCGGGTCCGGCGGGCGCGCGGTGAACGCGAGCATCGTGCCCGCCCACGCCGCCATGTCGATGCCGAGGACCGCGCCTCCGGTGTAGTGCACGTCGTTGTCGTAGCGGTCGTCGGTGGAGCACACCGTGACGACGGCCTTCAGCGGTTCCGGGCGCAGCGCGGCGATCTGCAGCGAGTTGAACCCGCCCCAGGAGATACCGAACATCCCGACTTTGCCGGTGCACCACGGCTGGTCCGCCAGCCACTCGATGACCTCGACGCCGTCGGAGAGCTCGGTCTCGGTGTACTCGTCGAGCATGACGCCCTCGGAGTTGCCGCTGCCGCGCAGGTCGACCCGCACCGAGGCGTAGCCGTGCCCTGCGTAGTACGGGTGCCGCTGCGCGTCGCGCGGCGCGGTCCAGTCACCCTTGCGGTAGGGCAGGTACTCCAGCAGCGCGGGCACCGGCTCGCCGTCGGCCGGTCGCCAGATCCGCGCGTGCAGCCGTGTCCCGTCCCGCATCGGGATCCAGCGCTCCTCGACCGCGACCTCCCGGTCGAAGTGCTCCCGGTACTTCACCGAATCTCCTTCCAGCGCCGGATCAGGTGCCCCTCGCCGGCATCGGTCCAGGTCTCTTCGTGGTCGTCGTGCGCCCAGGCCGGGGCCGGGCCCGCGGTGCCGGTGGCCTGGGGGTCGGGTTCGAGCGCGGCGTCGAGCAGTGCTCGCGTGTAGGGGTGGTTGGGGCCTGCGAACACCGCCTCGGTGCTGCCCTGCTCGACCACTCTGCCCTGGTGCAGCACCACGACGCGGTCGGCCATGCCGCGCACCACGGCCAGGTCGTGGCTGATGAACAGGCAGGCGAGCCGGTGTTCGCGGCGCAGGTCGTCGAGCAGGGCGAGCACCTGCGCCTGCACCGAGACGTCCAACGCCGTGGTGATCTCGTCGGCGATGATCACCTCCGGCGCTCCGGCAAGGGCGCGGGCGATCCCGACCCGCTGGCGCTGGCCACCGGACAGCTGCGCGGGCAGGCGCTCCGCCAACGCGGCGTCGAGCCGCACCGACTCGATCAGCTCGGTGGTCCGGGTGGCGCGCTGAGCACGCGGCACGATGCCGAACAGGCGCAACGGCCTGCGCACCGAATCCCGGATGCTGCGGCGGGGGTTGAGCGCGGTGTCGGCGTTCTGGAACACCAGCTGCACTTTGCGCCGCAGGTCCCGGGGCCGCTTGCCGGCCGGGACGCGCAGGTCGCCCGGCGTCTCGCCCAGGTAGCGCACCCGGCCGGAGGCCGGAGCGCGCAGCCCCGCCAGTGACGCGGCGAGCGTGGACTTGCCGCTTCCCGACTCCCCGACCAGCGCCAGCACTTCACCACGCCGCAGCTGCAGCGACACGTCCGACACCACGGTGCGCTTCCCGTAGCCGACGCGAACCTCGTCAAGGTCCACCACGGGCTCGGCGTCGGCCACCTCGGCACGTGGTCTGGCGTGCCGCTCGCCGTCCGCGCCGACCTCGACCAGACCGCGGTCGGAGATCCGCGGCACGCTGGCCAGCAGCTGCCGCGTGTAGGGCTCGGCCGGCGCCGAGAACAACCGCCGCGACGGGGCCGACTCGACGGTCCGGCCCGCGCGGAGAACGTGGACGTGGTCGGCCACCGCCGCCACGACGCCGAGGTCGTGGCTGACCAGCACCGTGGCCAGGGAGAGCTCGTCAGCCAAGGCGGACAGCAGGTCGAGGATGCCGCGCTGGGTGATCACGTCCAGCCCGGTGGTCGGCTCGTCGAGCACCAGGACCTTCGGCCGGGCGGCGATCGCCATCGCGATCGCCACACGCTGCTGCTGACCACCGGAGAGCTGGTGCGCGTAGCGCTTGACCAGCGAATCGGGCTCGGGCAACCGCACCTGGTCCAGCAGTTCGAGGGCTCGGCTCCGGCGCGCCGCGGCGGTGAGCCCCTGCCCGTGCAGGACCTCGTCGAGCTGCCGCCCGATGCGCATCGACGGCGTCAGAGCCGAGCCCGCGTTCTGCGCGACCATCGCCGCGGTGCGGCCGCGCAGCGCGCGGAGTCGCTTGCCGGACAACGAGAACACGTCCTCGCCGTCGATCCGGACCTCGCCCGCGGTCTGCCGGGAACCGTGCCGCAGGTGCCCGAGCAGGGTCCCGGCGATGGTGGACTTGCCGCTGCCGGACTCGCCCACCAGCGCCAGCGTCTGCCCGGGCTCGACCGAAAGCGACACGTCCCGCACCACCGGCACCTCGCGGCGGCCGGCGCGGTAGGCGATCGAGAGGTCGCGCACGTCGACGATGCTCATGCCGCCCCCTTCCGGATCCGGTCCACGCCCCACGCCTTCGACAGCCCGTCGGCGGCCAGGTTCAGGCCCACCACCAGGGTCGCCAGCGCGACGATCGGGGCGAGGCTGGCCAGCGGCACGACGGTGATGGCCGTGCGGTTCTCCGCCACCATGAGCCCCCAGTCCGGCGCGGGCGGGTTCACCCCGAACCCGAGGAACGACAACGAGCTGATCAGCAGCACCGCCCACGACGCGCGCATCGCGAACTCCACGCACACCACGTCGATGATGTTCGGGAAGATCTCGCGCACCAGGATCGGCATGGTCCGCTCACCGCGCGCCCGCGCCGCCGTGACGTAGTCGGCGGGCACCACGCTCTGTGCGGCGGCGCGGACCACCCGCACCACCGCCGGGGTGTAGACGACCGTCACGGCCAGCACGATCACGCCCGGACCGGTACCGAACACGGTGACGATCACCAACAGGGCCAGGATCGGCGGTACCGACAGCACCGCGTCCAGGACCCGCATCACCACGTTGTCCAGCCACCCGCCGCGCAGTGCCACGAACGACCCGATCAGCGTGCCGAGCCCCACGGTGCACACCGTCGCCAGGAACGACACCGTCAGCGCGTAGCGGCCGCCGTGCAGGACGCGGGACAGCACGTCCCGCCCGTACTGGTCGGTGCCCGCCCAGTGCTGCCAGCTCGCTCCCAGCAGCGCCTGCGCCGGATCGTTGGCGACCGGCGAGTACGGCGCGAGCAGCGGGGCCACGACCGCAAGCAGGATGTGCACCCCCACGACGGCCAGCCCGACCCGCGCGGTCGCCGACCGCGGCAGCCGAGTTCGCAACGCCACCATCACGCCCTCCCTCCCCTGGTCCGCAGCTTGGGGTTCAACGCCATCGCGGCCAAGTCTGCGGCGAGGTTGCACACCACGTACACGCACGCGCCGAGCAGCGCGATCGCCTGCAGCATCGGCAGGTCGCGGCTGTAGACGGACTCCAGCATCAGCTTCCCCGCCCCCGGGTAGTTGAAGACGTTCTCCACCACCACGACCCCGCCGACGAGCCAGGCGATGTTCATCGCGATCACGTTCAGCGTCGGCAGCAGCGCGCTGGGCAGGGCGTGGCGGGTGACCACCCGCCAGCGCCCGAGCCCCTTGAGCGTCGCGGTCGTGACGAAGTCGGTGGCCATCACGTCGATCACGCTGGTCCGCGCCATCCGCACGATGTAGGCCGCCATCACCACGCCCAGCGCGGCGGCGGGCAGCCAGATCGCGGGCAGCAGGTCGGCGACGGTCGCGTTCGGGCCGTCGAGCACGACGGCCGGCAGCAGCGGCACGGTCACCGAGAACACCAGGACCAGCAGGGTGGCCACGACGAACTCCGGGATGCTCATGCCGATCAGGCTCAGCCACGAGATCGCCAGGTCCGGCCACCGGTCCCGGTACAACCCGGCGATGACGCCCAGCGCCAGCGACACCGTGATCGCCACGACGATGGTCACGACCGCGATGAGCGCGGTGTTGCGCAGGTGCAGCCCCAGATCCGCGGCCACGGGGTCTCCGGAGACCAGGGACGTGCCGAAGTCGCCGTGCAGCGCGGAACCGACCCAGGACAGGTAGCGCTGCCACGCCGGTTGGTCCAGGTGCAGCTGCTCGCGCATCGCCGCGACCGCCTCCGGCGTGGCGTCGCGGCCCAGTACCTGGCTGGCCACGTCGCCCGGCAGGGCCTGCACCGCGAAGAACACCATCAGCGAGGACAGCACGATGGTCAGCACCGCCGACCCCAGCCGACTCAGCACGAAGGTCAGCATCACGGCCTCCCCCGTGCCTTGCGGGACACCCGCACCCGGTCGGCAACCGCGAGCGGCAATGGACGACGATCGCTCACGGCTGCCTCCGAAGGCCGATGTTGAGGTGGTCGAACTCGAATCCGTACTCCGAGTAGTTCACGACGTCGCGCGAGATCCCGACCAGCCTGTCGGCGAACATCGGGGTGATCGAACCGCTGTTGTCCACCAGGTAGCGCTGGGCGTCCTGGTACAGCACCCGGCGGCGGCCCTCGTCCATCTCCCGGCGGGCGGCGTCGAGCATCGCGTCGAAAGCGGAATCCGCCCAGCTCGTCTCGTTGTAGGACGACCCGCTGCGGAAGATCTGGTTGAGCAGCTGGTCGATCGGCCGGCCGGTGTACCAGTAGGTGGCGCACAGCGGCTGCCGCATCCAGATCTGCGAGTAGTACGAGTCCGCCGACGCGTTGCGCACCCGCAACCGGATGCCCGCTGCCGCGGCGGACTCGGCGAAGGCCAGCGCCATCGGCGTGAACACCGGGTCGTAGGCCGAGGTGTACACGTCGAGCGCGAGGTTCTCCTGACCGGCCTGCTTGAGCAGCGCCCGCGCCCGGTCGGGATCGTGGGGCACCCGGTAGTCGGTCCACATCGGATTCCCCGGCGGCACCGGGTTGTCGTTGCCCGGCGAACCCGCCCGCTGGATCGCCACGCCGAACACCGACTCCTGGTCGTAGGCGAGCTTGAATGCCTCGCGCACCAGCGGATCGGTGAACGGCGGCGCCGTGCACAGCATCGGGAGTCCGTACCACTGGGAGTTCGGCGACCGGGCGATCGTGGTGCGCGGCGAGGCGTTGATCACCCGCGCGGTCGCGAAGTCGAGGTTGGTCTGCGACAGCAGGTGGACCTGCCCTGCCAGCAAGGCGTTCGCCCTGGCCTGCATGTCGGCGATGGAGAAGTACTCGATGGCCGACAGCACCGGTGCCCCGGCGAAGTGGTCGCGGTTGGCCACCACCCGCCCGCGACCGGCCGCGGTGAAGGACTCCAGTCGGAACGGACCGGTGCCGACCCCGGTCTCGCCGATGGTCGCGCCGCTGCCTTCAGACACCACATAGCACTGGTAGGCGGTGAGCAGACTGGGGAACTCCGCGTTCGGCGACTTCAGCGCGAACTCCACCGTGTGCTCGTCGGGCGCGGTGATCCCGGCGGGATCGAGCAGCGGCGACAGCACGCCCTCCTGCGGCGAGGACATCGCCGGGTCGAGGATGCGCCGGACCGTGTGCACGACGTCGGCCGCGGTGAACGGTTTCCCGTCGTGGAAGTGCACGTCCCGGCGCAGCCGGAAGCGCCACCGGAGGCCGAGCGCATCGGACTCCCACGACTCGGCCAGATCCGGCACGACCTCGCCGTCGCGGCCGAGCCGGACCACCCGGTTGTACAGCGCGCCCAGGTACTCGTACGCCGAGAGGGAGCTGGCCGGATCTAGAGTCTCGGCCTGCGACGCGGGCGGTCGCGCGATGCGCAGCACGCCGCCGGCTCTCGGCGTACCGGTCGCCGCTCCGACGGGCAGCGGCGCCGCACCCGCCCCACCGCAGCCGCTGGTGAGCGCGGAGGTGCCGGCCAACCCGAGTCCGGCGGCCAGCAGAGTCCGCCTGCGCATCCGGCCCGGGCCGGTTCCGCGATGCTGCTCGTCCACCAAACCCCACCACTAATCGTACGTCTGTTCAACTCAATTGGTTGACGTACGATAGTTGCTGCGGAGCGAAAGGCCAACCCCTCACGCACGGACGTGACCGAGCGGATTCCTCCGGCTACCCGCAGGGATCGGAGCGCCTGACCGGCGAGAGCATCGCTGTTGAGCCAGACTCACACCACGTACGCGATGCGAGGCAGGGACATGACGAAGGCGACGCTGCTGACCGTCGGACACGGAACCGCCGTGAAGGAGGAGATCGTCCGGCTACTGCGCTCGGCGGGCGTGACCAGCTTGGTGGACGTGCGCACCGCCCCTGGCAGCCGCCGCAATCCGGACATGGCCAGGTCCGCGATGGAGCACTGGCTGCCACGGGAGAACATCGCCTACCGCTGGGACCGACGCCTGGGCGGGTTCCGGAAGCTTGCTCCCGAGTCGCCCGATCTCATGTGGAGGAACGAGGCGTTCAGGGCGTACGCGGGCCACATGCGCACTCCGGAGTTCGTCGACGCCGCGGACGACCTGGCCGAAGAGGCCCGCACCCGCACCACCGCGATCATGTGCAGCGAGTCCGTGTGGTGGCGTTGCCACCGGCGGATGATCTCCGACTTCCTGCAACTCACCCGCGGAATCGGTGTGCGGCACCTGATGCACGACGGCTCGACCACGGAACACCGGCCCATCCGCGGGGTACGGGTACGCGACGACGGACTGCTCGTCTACGACGGCGGCCAGCAGACGCTGGACAGCACTTGATGAACACCGAACGTGACAACCTGAGGTGGAGCCGCTCGTCACCGCCGAACTCCGACGGTCCGAATCAGGACTCCCCGCCCCGATCTTCCCCTGCGGCAGCAGCGCCAGGCTCGGCACGGCTCGTGATCTCGAAGCGGTACCGCCCGGTCAGCACACCGCCGGGATCCAACGGCAGGCGGTGGTGGAACGCCAGGGCCGGGCAGGCGCCGGGGTACTCCGCGCTTCGGACGAACCACGTCGCAGGGTCGGCATCCGCCGAAGCGAAGGTGACCACGGCCGTCTTCCCGGTGAACGTCAGGCTCCGAGCCGACGTGCCGTTGACGGCGTGCTCGCCGTCAGCGTCCTCAGTGGACACCGCGCCGTCGCGGAACGTCGCCGCCCCGCGCCAGAAGAGACCGCCGTAGCCCGCGCCGGAACGGCCGGCGGTCGCCGGGCTGCCCAGGTGCACGCAACGGTCGGAGACGTTGCGCAGCCGGTAGGACCAGTGCAGTACCCACTTGCCGACGCGCGGATCGACGCCGTCCACGCGCAGCACGCGCGCCTCCGCCAACACCACGCGGCCGTCGGCCGCCAGCCACGACAGCTCCTCGGTGAGTTCGCAGGAGTCGGCCGACACCGACACGTCCGCCCATCGGCGGTGGCGGATCTCGCCGTGGTCCTCGCGGTACCGGTAGCCCGAGCCGTCGACGTAGGTGGGTCCGCCCCAGAAGTTGTCGCCCTCCACGTCGGCGACCGCCATGCTGATGCCGAGGTGCCAGGGATGGTCCTCCGGACCCACCGCGGTGATCTCGTCACCCGCCAGGGTGCGGACCGGGTGCGCGTACGATCGCGGCGAGTCGGTGCGCGCGAGGTCCGGCCGGAAGAGGTAGCGCAGCAGGGTGGTGCCGCCGAAGCCCACGTCGACGGCATCGGCGGTCATGCACAGCGCCAGCTCACTCACGAGACGTGCTCCCGCTCGCCCATTCAATGCCCTGTTCCGAGAACAACGCCATGTCTTCCGCCGCCCTCCGGACGAACTCGTCGACGCCGTGGATGACCCGCCCCGAGTCGTCGTGCCAGTACCGAGGGGGAACGGGCCGGACCCGCTGCTCCTGCCGCACCGCGTCGACCACCGCCGTGAACGCGCCGCTGCGGTGCAGCGGAGCGAGCAGCGGTGTGGACCGCCCCGCCGCGATGTGGGCGAGCAGGTCCTCCAGCAGGTCGGTGCGGCCGTAGGTGCGTTGCCAGGACCCGGATTCGCGGGTTTCGACGGTCAGCCGGTCGCGCTCGTAGTGCAGGGCCGCCCGCCCCTCTTCGCCGTGCACCACGACGTAGGGGTCCTGATCACGCGGCCCGCACACGGTGGTGGCCACCACGACCGCGGTGGAACCGCCGAACCGCGCCCGCATGCAGGCGGTGTCGTCGGCTTCGATGTCGTGCGCGCGGTAGAGCTCCACCTCGACGCCGTCCGGAGTCCGTTCCGGCGAACCCGGTTGCGCGACCGCGAACGCCGTGGCGACCGCGTGCGCGAACGGGTTGGTCAGCGTGCCGTCCACGACCGCCTCGCCGTCGAGCCAGCGACGACCCGCCCAGGGTGCTCGGCGGTAGTACGCGAAGGGCCGCACCCAGACCCCGGCGCCGCCGATGCCGGTCACCGCGCCGAGCGCTCCCGAGCCGATCAGCCCGGTCAGTGCGGGAAGGGCGTGCGAACCGAGGCTCTGGAAGCCGACCTGCACCGACCGGCCCGCCTCCGCCGCAAGAGCGCACAGCTGCGACAGCTCGTCGCTGCTGGTCACCGGCGGCTTCTCCAGCAGGACATCGGTGCCGGCGCGCAGTGCCGCGGCGGCGAGCCTCGCATGCGTCGGGATGGGGCTCGCGATGACGGTGACGTCGATGTGGTGTCGCGCGAGGAGCTCGCCGAGATCGTCGTACACCGGGACCGGGCCGAGTTCGGCGGTGCGCACGGCCGGGGCCGGGTCGCAGGCCGCCGCCAGCCTCGCCTCGCCCGCCCGGCACAGCCGCCGCAGGTTGCGCAGATGCCAAGCGCCGTAACCGCCGACACCCACCAGCGCCACTTCGCGCAACGGACAATCCCATCCGTAGAAAGCGCTTGCTATCCGAGTAAGCTAGGCACCCGCTTGGCAACTGTCAACGCGGCGGCCCGCCGGCCGTGGAGGAGGACCGCGAAGGAGAGCCGATGGCCTCGACGCTCGCCGACGTCGCGGCACGGGCCGGGGTGTCCACCGCGACCGTCTCCCGGGTGCTCAACGGCAACTACCCGGTCTCGGCCGCGACCCGGGAACGGGTGCACCGGGCGGTCGAAGAGCTCAGCTACGTCGGCAACGCGCCGGCCCGCGCGCTGGCCGCGCACTCCTCCGACGTGATCGGCGTGATCGTCAGCGACGTCTCCGACCCGTTCTTCGGCATCCAGGCCAGCGGCCTGCAGTGGGAGGCCGCCGACTCCGGCCTGCTCGCGGTCATCTGCAACACCGCCGGTTCGCCCGCCGCCGAGCTGAAGTACCTCCGGCTGCTGCTGGGCCAGCGCATGCGCGCGATCGTGCTCACCGGCGGCGGAAGCGACGAGCCCGAGCACCTCGACGCCACCGCGGCGCTGATCGGCCAGGCGCAGTCGGCGGGTACGGCGGTCGTGCTCTGCGGCAGGCCGGCCCCGCCCGGGGTCGAGGCGCCGGTGATCGCCTACGACAACCGAGGCGGCGCACAGGCGCTGACCAGGCACGTGCTGGCCATGGGCCACCGCAGGATCGCCTACGTCGCCGGGCCGCCTGGCCACGGCACGACGCGAAGCCGCCTGGACGGCCACCGCGGGGCCCTGGCCAATGCGGGGCTGGGCGACGGTGCGACTCCGGTGGTCCACGGGGACTTCTCCCGCGCCTCCGGTTTCGACGCGGCGCTGGAGCTGATGCGCGTCGCGAGCGGCAGCACCGCCGTGGTCGTGGCCAACGACCTGATGGCGCTGGGCGTGATCGCCGCGCTGCGCCAGCACGGAGTGGCGGTGCCCGAAGACGTCTCCGTCGCCGGCTTCGACGATCTGCCCGCCGCGGTGGACGCGGTGCCCGCGCTGACCACCGTCCGGCTCCCGCTGCGGGAGGGCGCCAGGCGCGCAGGCCGGATCGCCGCCGGAGCCGAGCCGCTCACCGCCCCCGGCCGGATCCTGTGGATGCCCGCCGAACTGCTGGCCAGGGAGTCGGTGGCACCACCGGGCGCCGGACTTCCGCAGTGGGCTCCTCGCTGAGTGCCGGTCTCTGACCCCCCTCGCGTGGCGGCGTGGGTGGCGGTGGCGAGGGCGGTCCAAGCGGCTGCGCCGCTTCGAAGATCATCGAAGACAGGGTCTGAGGCGCGTCCGTCCGGCGGCGCGATCGCGAGCGCGGCCCGACTCGGGCGTGCCGCATTCGGCCGTTGACGCGCCCGGAGGCTACCTCTAGCCTTCCGCGGCAAGGCTAGTAAGCGCTTTCTACGCGGGCCGAACGCAGCGCGGAGGTGAACCCCGATGCGACGGAGCACGGGAACTGTCATCGGCGCGGCGGCGGTCGCGCTGGCCACGCTCGCGGCGTGCGCGCCCGGCACCGACTTCGGTCCGGCGAGCAACGGCTCCCCGCCCGGCCACCTGACCTACGCCTACTTCACCGACGGGCCCGACGAGAAGGTGACCCGCGACCTGATCGCCGAGTTCGAGCGGCGCACCGGCGCCACAGTGGACCTCCAGATACTTCCCTATTCCGAGCTGGAGCAGCAGTTGCAGGGCAGGCTGGCCGCGGGGCACGCGCCCGACATCGCCCGGCTGACCAACCTCAGCCCGTTCCGCAGCGACCTGCTGAACCTCTCGGCCAACGGCGCCGACATCGGCGACCAGTTCCTCGACCAGGCCCGGGAGACCACCAGCGGCCCCGCCGGGGAGACGGTGGCCGTCGCCAGCGACCTGACCATGAACGGCCCGCTGGTCAACACCGATCTGTTCGCCAGGGCGGGCGTGGCGTTGCCGCCGAAAGACCGGCCCGTGAGCTGGCCCGAGCTGCTCGCCAAGGCCAGAGAGGTGCAGCAGAAGTCCGGCTCGCCCTACGCCATCGCGTTCGACAAGTCCGGCGCCCGAGTCGCCGGCCTGTACAACCAGTTCGGCACGAACTACTTCGGCACCGACGGCGCGGTGCAGCTCGACCCCGCCAAGGCCGCCGCCGCCACGCGGCTGTTCGTGGACCTGAACAACGACGGCACGATGTACCGGGACTTCTGGGTGCAGTCGGGCACCAAGTACGAGGGCGCCGACGACATGTTCCTGCGCGAGGACGTGCCGGTCTACTTCAGCGGCAACTGGCAGATGGGCCAGTTCGACCAGGAAGCCCGGTTCGGCTGGACCGTGCTGCCGAACCCGTGCGCCGAGCGCTGCGGCGGGTTCCCCGGCGGCAAGTTCATGGTGGCGTTGCGCCAGACCACGAACCCGCGGCTGGCCGCCGAGTTCGTCGCGTTCATGAACTCCCGCCAGGCGCAGGAGAAGTACGCCGAGAAAGCGCACTTCCTGCCCACCCGCAAGGACCTCCTCGCCGAAGGCGTGGACTACCCCCGGCGCGACGCGGAGATGGACGTCTTCCTCGACGACGTCAGGCGGACCGATCCAGCCGCCTTCAGCTCTGCCTACAGCCCCGGCATGGACTCGACCGCCGACGCGGTGGTCGACGAGCTGGCAGCGGCGATCGTCGGCAGGCAGTCGGTGCCCGAGACCGTGGCGAGGATGCGGACCTCGGCGCAGGAGGCACTGGAGGCGTCCATCCCATGACGACCACCGAGTCCCCGCCCGCCACGAGCGTGCGACCGCCGTCGGCGCGCAAGCGGGGCGTCAAACCGTGGAACCAGCGCCTGGCGCCATACCTGTTCGTGCTGCCGAACATGCTGGTGTTCGGGGTCTTCATCATCTACCCGGCGCTCAACGGCTTCAACATCAGCCTCTACAACAGCAACAACGGCCGGGCCTTCACGCCGGTCGGCACCAAGAACTACCGCAGGCTGTTCACCGACGAGGAGTTCTGGCAGGCCGCCGGCGCGACGGTGATCTTCGTGGTGGCCTTCGTCGCCGTCTGCACCGCGGCATCGATCGGCCTGGCGATGCTGCTGACCAAGCCGATCAGGGCCCGCGGCTTCTTCCGCGCCGTCTTCTTCCTGCCCGTGCTGCTCTCCCCGGTGGTGGTCGGGCTGCTGTGGAGCTGGATCCTGGAACGGCGTTCGGGCGCGCTCAACGCGATCCTCGGCGCGGTCGGGCTGCCCGAACCGGGTTGGCTGGTCAGCGGCCCGCTCGCGCTCGGCGCGACGGTCTTCGTCGGGGTGTGGGCGCACGCGGGCTTCTACACGCTGATCATGATGGCGGGTCTGCAGGCCATCGACAGCTCCTACTACGAGGCCGCGCACCTGGACGGGGCCGGGGCGTGGCACCGGTTCCGCCACATCACCTGGCCGCTGCTGCGGCCGACGACGCTGGTGGTGGTGATCCTGGCGATGATCGCAGGTTTCCAGTCCTTCGACTTCATCTACACGCTCAGCGGCGGCGGACCGCTCGGGGCCACGACCCTGATGGTGCAGTACATCTACGAGCACGCGTTCCAGTCGCCGATCCAGTACGGGCTGGCGGCCGCGGGCTCGGTGGTGCTGTTCTGCACGATCTTCGCGCTCACGGTCCTGAACTTCCTGTACGGCCGCAGGAAGGAGTCGATGTGATCGGCGCGCTGCGTCCGGACCGCCGCAAGTCTCCGGCGCCGTCGTGGACCGGAACCTCCGGAGGACCTCCGCCGAGAACCGGCCAAGTGCTCACCTACGCCGCGCTGATCGCGCTGAGCGTGCTGGTGCTGGCACCGGTGGTGTGGTCGGTGCTGGCGTCGTTCAAGACCCGCACCGAACTCGCGGCGCGACCGCCGAGCCTGCTGCCCGAGACATTCCGGCTGGACAACTACACCGGTGCGCTCTCGGAGTTCGACTTCGGCGTCTACGTCACCAACAGCGCGATCGTCACGGTGGGCGCGACGGTGCTCACCCTGGCGATCAACGCGATGGCGGCCTACGCGCTGGCGAAGTACAACTTCCGCGGCCGCAACGCCCTGTTCCTGGTCACACTGGGCACGATCATGATCCCGTTGCAGATCATCCTGATCCCGCTGCACCAGGTCGTCGCGCAGCTCGGGATGACCAACTCGCTGCTCGGCATGATCATCCCGCCCGCCGCCACCCCCACCGGGGTCTTCCTGCTGCGCCAGTACATGCTCACCATCCCGGACGAGCTGATCGAGGCCGCCAGGGTGGACGGCGCGGGCGAGCTGCGGATCTTCCTGCGCCTGGTGCTGCCGCTGTGCCGTCCCGCGCTGGCGGTGGTGACGATCTTCTCGGTGATCTGGCGGTGGAACGACTTCCTCTGGCCGCTGGTGATCGCGCAGTCGCAGGACCTCTACACCCTGCCGGTGGCCATCGCGCAGTTCAACAGCCAGGAAGTGGTGCCGTTCAACTACATCCTGGCGATGTCGGTGGTCAGCATGATCCCGGTGGTCATCTTCCTGATCCTCCAGAAGCACGTGGTGCGCGGTATCGCGCAAACCGGACTGAAGTGAGGTTGGCAACCATGACCGGACGCACCGTGCACCGGCTCGACGAGGCAGGCACCGTCCGCGACTGGCTGGTGGCGGGAGCGTGGGCCGAGCCGGTCGCTGCCCTGCCGGACCTGGTGCCCTCGACCGGATCGCCCTGGGGCCGCGACGGCAGATGGGTGCTCACCAACGGCCCGGACGTCACCCCGCTGAAAGCCCGGCTCTACCAGGCGGCGCCCTTGCGCGAGCAGGTGCCGCCCGAGGTCGTCGAAGGCGGCCCCGTCAGCTACACGGGCCCGGACGGCTCCGCGCACACCGGCACCTGGCGACGGACGCACACGGCCGGGGACGGTCTCGTCGACTGGAGCGAGTTCTGCTTCACCCCGCAATGCCGGGTCGCACTCGCGGCGACCGCGCTCGAGGTCGACCAGGCGGAGTGGCGGACGCTGCGGTTGGCGAGCACCGGGCCGACGCTGCTCTACGTCAACGGTGAATGCGTGGCGCGCTCGGAGTCGGTGGCCTACATGGAGCCCGCCGAGCAGACGACGAGGGTGTGGCTGCCACCGGGCGTGAACGAGGTCGTGGTGTGCTCCTGGCAGGTCGGGTTCCGGGAGTGCCGCCAGATCGTCCGGCTGCGCGTCGAGGGCCTGCCGGTCCGGGTCGTGCTGCCCAGCCCAGGAGCCGACGAACGGCTCGGCGAGCTCGCCGAGCAGGTGCTCGACTCGGTCGGCACGCCGTCGTGGAGCAACCTCGGCACCGAGGTCGAGCTGCACGGGCCGGACGGACCCGCGCTGCGCGTCGAGGTCGGCGGCGCCGGCAGGCAGGTCCGGCTCGACGGTGGGAAGGCGGTCGTCGAGCTGCCTCCGCCCGACTCGGGCGAGCGGGACTCCGCGTCGATGCTCAGCACCGGGGAAGCCGTTCTGCGGGTGTTCCTGGACGACGAGCGCTCCCCCGTCTTCCGCGAGTTCCCCGTCCGGCTGCTGCTTCAGCACTACCGCGCCGAACCCGTCGGCGATGAGCAGGCGTGGCGCCGCGAGCTGCTGGAGCACGCCCGCACCCAACCGAACGGATGCGCCGCCGAGCTCGCCTCGGCCGCCCTCGACCCCGGCCACCGGCTGCACGCCGAGTCGCTCGACCGATCGCTGTGGATGATCGAGAACCGGGCCGACTGCGCCGACTTCGAGGCACTGGGACTGCTGCACCTGTGGCACCGGCTGCCCGAGCACACGTGGCCCGAGGCCGTACGCGCGCGGGTGGCCGACGCCCTGCGCGGGTTCAAGTACTGGATCGACCAGCCCGGCCTGGACGCGATGTGCTACTTCACCGAGAACCACCAGCTCGTCTGGCACACCGCCGAGCTGCTGGCCGGCCAGACCTTCGCCGGCGAGGTCTTCGCGAACTCCGGCTGGACCGGCAGACAGCACGCCGAGCACGGCCGGGAGCTCGCCGAGAAGTGGCTCGTGCGCAAGCTCGCGGCCGGATTCAGCGAGTTCGACTCCAACGCCTACGTCGCCGTGGACGTACTCGCGCTGGTCTCCCTGGTCGAGTTCGCCGAGGATGCCAAGCTCGCCGAGCTGGCCGCGGGACTGCTCGACAAGACCCTGTTCACGCTCGCGGTCAACTCGTGGCGCGGCGCCCACGCATGCGCGCACGGCAGGTCGTACGTGCATACCCAGCGCAGTGCGCGGATGGAGGAAACCGCGTCGATCATGTGGGTCTGCTGGGGCACCGGCGCGTTGAACGCCGCCACGCTGCCCGCCACCGTGCTGGCCACCGCCGACCGCTATACCGTGCCCGAGGCGATCGTAGCTGCCGCGCAGGAGCTTCCGGAGGAGTGGACCGGCAGACAGCGCTACGCGGGCGAATACCGCTCGCACCACGATCTGCTGTCCCGGCCGTACGCGTCTGACCTGCTGGTCTACAAGACGCCGGACGCGATGCTGTCCAGCGTGCAGGACTACCGCAGCGGTCTTCCCGGCCTGCAGGAGCACGTCTGGGGTGCCGTCCTCGGGCCGGAGACGCAGGTGCACGTCACCCATCCACCGAGCGCGGCGACGCACTCCTCGGCACGGCCGAACGCGTGGGCGGGACACCGCGTCCTGCCCCGCGCCCGCCAGCACACCGACACCGTCCTGGCGGTCCACGACATCCCGGATGACGACCCGATGGGCTTCACCCACGGCTGGTTCCCGCTGTCCACGATGGATGAATGGACGATGCGAGGTCCGTGGATCGCGGGCAGGCGCGGGGAGGGCTACGTCGCGCTGGCCACCGAAGGCGGCTGCCGCTTCCTGACCAGCGGGCCGAACGCGTGGCAGGAGCTTCGCCCTCGCGGGCCGGGTGTCGCGTGGGTGTGCGTGGTGGGCAGGGCGGCCACCGACGGCTCGTTCGCGGAGTTCGCCGACGCCCTCGGCGAGCCCGACTTCCGGCACGACGGCGTCGAATACTGCACGCGCCACGGCGTGCAGCTGGCTCTGCACCGCCACGGAGCCTTCACGATCGACGGTCGCGTCGCGGACCTGGACGACAACGGACGACCCGCCGAGCTACCGCACCTGGACAACCCCCTGTGCCGGGTCGACTTCGGCGCGCCGGAGATGGTGATCGGGCAGGGCGAGAGGCGGCACGTCATCGACCTGCGCACAGGACGTTCCCTACTCCGATAAGCGCACTGCTGCGCTAGGCGGCTTGATCACATCGCCACGGTCAGTGTCGCGAGTACGGCGATCACAGCGCTGGAGGTGAGTGCGGTGCCCAGTCGGCCGCGGCGGCCGGTGAGCGTGCGCCCCAGCAGTGCTCCGCCACTGGCGATGAGAAGCTGCCAGCTCGCCGACGCGGTGAACGCGGCGGCCACGAAAAGCAACCGCTCCGGCCAGGTGTCCGCGATGCTCGCCTGGCCGCCCACGACCACCGCGACGAAGTAGATGATCGTGGTGGGATTGAGCAGTGTCATCGCCACGAGCGCCGCATACGCGCGGGCAGGACTCAGAGAACCCTCAAAACGTCCGTCTGGCTGGGGATTCCGGTACCGGCGCACCGCGCCGACCGTGATCTGCACGGCCACCCCGACCAGCACGCCGGCTGCGATCCATCGCAGCCCGTCCGCGACAGGTGTGACCACCCGGACCAGCGCGCCGCCGCCGACCACGGCGACCAGCGCGTAGACGCCGTCCACAGTCGCGACGCCGAGCGCCGCGGCCACACCGACACGCCATGAGGTACGGGCAGTCAGCACGACGAGATAGGCACCGACCGCACCGACCGGGATCGCGATCCCGTACCCGGCCACCAGGCCCGCGACGACCGCGGCCGTCACGGCAGCAACGTGTCGCGCCTGCCCGACTGGATCGACTGCTGCTGGTCAGCCACGGACAGCCCACGAGCCAGCAGAGTTACCGGAATGGTCGCAGTCATGGTGCGATCGTGGCTGGTCGATCCTGGCCATCGCAATCCATTTGCCGCTTCAGCCACGCCATCTGTTCGTACACGGTGTCGCCGGGAACGTGGGGCACCCCGCCGGTGATGACGCGCATCGGCTCGCCGGAGTGGATCATCCGCTTGTAGGATTCACGGTCCTTTCAGCGAACAGCGTTCTTCAGACGATCCAGGGCGTCCGGCCACTGTCAGCCTGTCGGCTCTGACGTGCGGTCCTCGGCGCGGGGCCGTGTCCGTCGCCTGAGAACGAGAGGTGGGACTACCAGGGCGAGTGCGGCGATCCCGCCCCAGATGCCCGCGATGGCCCAGCCGGCCCCGGCGAGTGCGAGCACCGGGGTGAAGGTCACCGCGGTCACCTCGACCGGCAGCAGGGGCAGGTAGGCGATGGCGAAGTCCTCCAGCGTCCGGGAGCGCAGGCGCGGGTCGATGATGCGCAGCAACGCCAGGCCGGTGGAGACCGAACCGGTCGCCCAGCCCCAGGTGAAGATCTGCTTCTCGAACCACGCGTCGCCGAGCATGCGCGGCGCGACGCCGAGGCCGAGCAGCAGGCACAGCGCCAGCCCGACGACGAACAGGATGAGCAGCGGCAGCCAGTAGTCGGCGACGAAGCTGGGCACGATGGAGGCGATGCCGCAGACGACGAGCACGTCGGTGGCGCTGCCCGAGATCGACTTGAGCGACTCGGAGTCGACGAGCCGGCGCGTGCGGGTGGCCGACAGCAGCCCGCGCACCACCAGCCCGACCATGAACGCGATCGAGAACAGCGGGAACGACACCGCCGGGATGGCCTCGCCGAGGAGCGTGTTGACCCCGTAGGCCGCCGCGGAGATCACCAGGACGATCGCGGCCTGAAAGCCCAACGACTCGATCGCACCGCCCGAGAAGGTGTGCGTACCGATCGCGGGCCGTTCTCCCTCCGGCCGCAGGACTCCGGTGCGCAGGTGCTCGGGCAGCGCGTCCAGCCCTTCGAACTCCTTGGCGTAGCCGCGTTTCGCCCCGATCTTGGCCTGGATGATGCCGCCGACGATGCCGACCAGCAGCCCGACCGTCGCGGAGGTGAACGCCAGCGACTGCGCTTGCTCCCAGCCGCCTTCGCCGAAGACCGCGCCCATCGCCGCGGCCGAGCCGAACCCACCTGCCCAGCCGGCGAACAGCAGCAGGCCGAACCCGTCGTGCGTGCCGAACAGCGGGCCCAGCACCAGCAGACCGAGCACGACGCCGATGGCGACCTGGGCGGCGTAGAACAGGACGCCGTAGCTCGCGAACCCGGCCACCGAGCGACCGAGCCGCCGGAGGTCCACGTCGTCGGTCAAGGAGAGGCAGGCGAACACGACCACGATGAGCACCGACGAGTACGTGTCGAGCTGCTCGGAGAAGGGCAGCAGCCCCAGTCCCTCGGGGCCGAGCACGAGCCCGAGCACACCGGCGATCACGCTGGCCGGGACCAGCAAGGTCTGGAGCGGTCGCACGGTCGCCCGCAGCGCGGTGCCGACCAGGAGGAGAAGGCCGACGAGGCCGGCGTCCACCAGCAGTGACCAGGGTGAGTAGTCCACGGGCGTACTCCTACGGTGTTGGTGCGGTGCCCTCCGCTACCTGCTCGGCGGGAGGACTGTTCGTGCTGCCGCGGGCGGGGTCGTCCCCTCCGAAGCCGAGTGCTTGCCGGGCTGAGTGGAAGGCGCGTGCGACGACCGGCAGCAGGCCGAGCGGGTCTCCGTCTGCGACCCGGGCGCGCAACGGTGAGCGCGCGGTCGTGCCGGGAAGGGACAGGAAGCGCACGCCGGGCCAGGGCGTGAGCCCGAGGATCTCGGAGACGATCGCCACGCCGAGGCCGGCCGAGACCAGGCCCAGCATCGCCTGCTCGCTCTGCACGTGGGCCACCGGTTCGGCCGAGAACCCGGCTTCGGCGCAGGCCGCGGCGATCGCGTCGAAGGCGACCGGGGCGCGGTCGCGAGCGAACAGCACGATCCGTTCGTTCGCGACGCCGCGCAGGGACGCGGTGCCGGCCTCGGCCAGCGGGTGACCGATCGGCACGGCCAGCAGGAGCCGTTCGTCGGCGAGCACGATGTGGTCGGGTGAGTCGTCGGCCCACTCCCGGAGGATGGCGAGGTCGATGCGCCCGGCCGCGAGGGCGTGCCGCTGCTCGGAGCTGCCGAGGTCGACCACGACGGGGTCCCACTCCGGCAGCTCCGGCAGCAGTGCCGGGAGCAGGGCCGGGAAAGCGGAGGTCACCGCCGCGATCCGGACCGGGGTCCGCCCCGCCTCGCCGCGCACCAGGGTCCTGGTCTCCGCGGCGCGCCGCAGCAGGAAGAGGGCCTCCGGGTAGAGGACGTCGGCGGCGGAGGTCGGCCACACCGAGCGGCTGGTCCGCTCGAACAACCGCACCCCGAGCTCGTGTTCGAGGTTGGCGATCGCCTGGCTCACGGGTGGTTGGGCGGTGTGCAGGCGTCGCGCCGCGGCGGTGAAGCTGCGTTCCTCGTACACGGCCACGAAGTGGCGCAGCAACCGGAGTTCCACGTCAGCCCCCGAACCGGTCCGGGGAGAACCGCGAGATGTCGTGCTGCTGCGGCAGTCCGAGAGCCAGGCGGGCCGCGATCTCGCCGAACGCGGGCGCGAGCTTGAAGCCGTGCCCGGACAGCCCCGCGACCACCGCGACGCCGGGCTGGGGCGTCCCGATGACAGCCCGCCGGTCCGGGGTGTAAGCGTCCATGTGGACCGAGTGCCGGCTCGGCTGCGCCGGGAGTTCCGGGATCAGTGCGTGGACGTCGCGTCCCACCCCGGCGAGCGCACGCGGCTCCAGGAAGCGGGTCAGGCGGGAGGGATCGTCGATCGAACCCCATCTGTCGGCCCAGCCCGCCTTCACCAGCGCGCCGTCCACGCTCGGGATGCCGAACAGGTGGACGTCTCCGGTGTCGCGGATGAAGCCGGGGAAGACCTCCGGCGCGTAGCGCGACGGATCCTCCGGGGCGAACCAGGTCAGCACCAGGGGACGGATGTCGAGCACCTCCCGCAGTCGCGGCAGGAGCTGCGCCGACCAGGCCCCGGCGGTGACGACGGCGTGGTTGGCGGTGCGCACGCCCTGCTCGGTCGTGACCCGCACGCCACCGGGCACCGGCTCGATCTCGGTGACCGCGGTGTCGTCCATCAGCTCCGCCCCCGCCTCGCGCGCCCGGCGCAGTGCTTCGTGCACCGCGGGCTCGGGCCGCAGCACCCCGCCGAACCGGTCGAGAACACCGATCTCGTCGGTGAGTGCCCCGTGCTGGGGGTATCGACGGCTCAGCTCGGCCGCGTCGAGAACCTCGTGCGGAATGCGGTGCTGCTCGACCGAGGCGAGCACGTTGCGCATCGGCGCGATCGCCGGAGCGCCGAGCGAGAGCACACCCGCGGGGTGGAACAGGGTCCGCCGCCCACCCCGTTCCAGCTCCTGCCAGTGCTCCCGGGCCTGCAGCAGCATCGGGACGTACTCGGGACTCTCGTGGTACCCGGTGCGGAACAACCGCGACTCGCCCGCGTAGCCCCCGGCGTCGTGCCCGAGCGCGTGGCGCTCCATCCCGATGACCCGCGCGCCGTGGACCTCGGCGAGGCGCCAGCTGGCCATCGACCCCACGCTGCCGAGCCCGACGACGATGACGTCTGCATCCATGGACGGGGATTCTCAGCTCCGCCGGTGCCGCCTGCAATACCCCACCGATATAAAAAGCCTGTCAAGCTATAGGGCCCATATATGGATCGCAGGGATGCGCCCCGAGGATGAGCAGCACCGACGGGATGCCGAACACCATCAGCATGCCGCAGCCGAAGAAGATGATCGGCTTTCGGCCGACCCGATCGGAAAGCCGGCCCACGAAGGTGATGAGCACGATGCCCAGTGCCAGCACGCCGATCTCCAGGACCTGCGCCCAGGTGGCGCTGACCGCGGGAGCGTTGGAGGCGATGTACTCCAGCATGTACGTGGTGAGCATGTAGTTGACCACGTTGAAGACCAGCACCAGGCCCATGGCGATCACCATCGCCCGCCAGTGCGTGACGAAGATCTTGCGGATCTCCTTGAGGGTCTGGTTTTCCTCGCGGCCCTCCGCCTCCGCGGCGACGGCCCGGAAGGCGGGGGTGTCCTCCAGTTTCAGGCGGAGGTAGAGCCCGATGACGCCGATCGGTCCGGAGATGAGGAACGGGATGCGCCAGCCCCAGTCGAGCCCGGCAGCTGGCTATACACGCCCGACGGGACGGCGTGGTTCCAGACCACTTAGGAATGAGCATCGGGCGAACCCGTTTCTAACACGTGATGTCCAGATCCACATCCAATTGAATCCGAGGCGAAGTCCTCAGCGGACAGTGCTCGCCGGAGAACCGTCGCCGACGGCATCCGATGCCCGCGGAAGCGCCCACCACAACGGAGGGACCGCCGACGTGGCCAGCGAGTACGCCGGGCGCGCGTGACCGTTCGCGCGCCCGGAGCGCTGCTATCGGAAGGCCGGCACGTTGCGCGCGACCCACTCGCCGAAGGGCTTGGCCGGACGGCGGAGGACGTTCTCCACATCGGCGCTGATCGCCTGCTCGGCCCGCAGCGGGATGCCGAGGATGTCCAAGGTGCCTCCGATGACCTCCTCGGGCATGAACCGCGCCATGTGCGCGTAGGCCTGTTCATGGGACAGCTCCACGAAGGCAACTTCCTCGCCCAGGGCCTGGGAAATCACCGCGGCCTGCCGACGCGGGCTGATGGCCTCGGGACCGGTGAGTTCGTACGTACGGCCTGCGTGTCCCTCTTCGCGCAGTGCCACCGCGGCGACCGCGGCGATGTCGGCCGGGTCGACGACGGGCAAGGCCACATCGCCGAACGGGGCGAAGATCGTGCGTTCGGCGCGGACCGTCTCGGCCCATGCGATGGCGTTGGAGGCGAATCCGCCCGGGCGCAGGATCGTGAAGTTCGCTCCGGACGCGCGCACGGCGGCCTCGAAGTCGCGCAGGCGGGCGTGCGACAGAGCCTCGGGGCGGGTGGAGTTGATCTGGGAGGACAGCAGGACGATGCGCTTGACCCCCGCGTGCAGGGCCACGCCGAGCAGGGCGTCCGGGCTTTCGCCGTGGCTGTTGAGCTCGCCGCCCAGCAGGACGAAGAAGGCATCGGCACCGTCGAGGACCGGCCGCATGCTCGCGCTGTCGCCGACGTCGGCCTGCGCGTGCCGGACATCGGCGGCGAGCTCTTCGGACTGAGGACGTCGCGAGACGGCCACGACGTCCTCACCCGCCTCGGCCAGCAGGGGCACCAAGGTCCGCCCGATGTTGCCGGTCGCGCCTGTCACCACGATCATCTCGGTATCCTTTTGTGAGTTAGTTGGCTGACTAACTCGGACAGTAGCACGGCTCCACTGCCGGCTGTCTATAGTTAGTTGGGTGACTGACTCAGCGAAGCCCCGGGCACGGGCGGCCGACAAGCGCCGGCGGCTGACGACCGAGGCGGCGCGGGTCCTGCACGAGCAGGGCGTCGAGCGCACCACCCTCGCCGACATCGCGCGCGCGGCCGACGTTCCCGTCGGGAACGTCTACTACTACTTCAAGACCAAGGACGAGCTGGTCCTGGCCGCGCTCTCCGAGCACAGCGCGCACCTGGACGAGCTCACCAGCCGCCTGGACCAGCTGCCCGACCCGCGCGACCGCCTCAAAGCCCTGGTCGATGCCTGGATCGACCAGCGTGACGTCGCCGCCCGCCACGGCTGCCCCACCGGCACCCTGGCCGTCGAACTCGACAAGCGCGCCGACGGAACCCTCGATGCGGAGGCCGGCACGGTGATCCGGCGCCTGCTGGAATGGGCCGGACACCAGTTCCGTGCCTTGGGCCTGCCCGACCCGGACGACCTCGCGGTCGCCCTCGTCTCCGCATATCAGGGAATGTCGCTGCTGGCCAATGCCCTGCGCGACCCGGACATCATGGTCAGCCAGGGCGCCCGTCTCCGCCGTTGGCTCGACTCCCTCGATGCCCCGGACCAGACCGCCTGACCTTGCGCCGGGCGCTCAGCCGACGAACCGGCGGATGCTGTTGACGTCCCCGATGTCGTCGAGCTGTTCAACGGTGACATCCTGACCTTCGGTGGGCGCGTGCACCACCTTGCCCCCGCCGATGTACATCGCGTTGTGGCTGGCCGAGCTGTAGTAGAACACCACGTCCCCGGGCCTGAGATCGCTCCGCGACACACCGCGGCCTTCGCTGACCTGCGACTTGGTGGACCCGGGCACCTCCACCCCGGCCTGCTTGTACGACCACTGCACCAGCCCGGAGCAGTCGAACTGGCTCGGGCCCTTGGCACCGAAGACATACGGCGAACCCTGCTTGCCCAGCGCGGCGTTGACCGCCTGGACCGCCGCACCGGCCCCGGCGATCGAGCCGACGTTGCTGCTCTCACCGGACAGGGAGTCCTGCTCGGCCGGGCTCAATTGGTCGTACTGCTGCTTGACCCGGGCGACCTCGCCGTCCATCGCGCCCTTCTTCGCGGCGATCTCGCCGGTGATCCGCGCGGCGTCGGCTTCGGCTCTCGCCGCTCGCCCGCGGGCGTCCTGCGCCCGCCTCTGCGCGTCCTCGGCCTGGTGCGTGGCATCGGCCAGCCGCGAGATCGCCTCGTTGTTGTCCTTGGCCAGGACCTCGAGGACCGACGCCCGGTCGAGGAAGTCGTCGGGGCTCTCGCTGACCAGCAAAGCGGAGAGCTGGTTCACGCGCGCACCCTGATAGGACGCGCTGGTGAGCTGATCGACTTCCCCGCGGAACCGCTCCTCCTCCATTCGAGCCTGGTCAGCCACCCGCTGGGCCGTGTCCGCCTCCGTGGTGGCCCGGTCCAGGTCGGCCTTGCGCGCCGCATGGTCGTCCTGCGCCTTCTTGTACTCCTCGGTGAGGAGCTCGGCGTTGCGAGACAGATCACGAAGCTGCCGCTGCGCCTCGGACAGCGTGTTCGGCGTGCTCGGCTGAGCCAGCGCGGGACCGGAGCTGACACCGACGCTCGTGGCCACCGCGGTGAGGGCGACAGCACCGCACACGGTTCGTTTCAGCTCGGAGCGGACCATGAATACACCACTTTCACTTGCGGGATCATCTAACGCACAACCGTGCCGAATGCCCCAGGAACCGGGGCCGCCACCAGACCGGCGGCGATCAGGGACACACTCGACGCCGCGGCAACGCACACAGGGCCGAAGCGGTCGACCAGGAAACCGCTGAGAGGAGAAGGCAGATACATCGCTCCAACGCGCACGGCGATGACCACACCGGCAGCGGCGACGGAGTGGCCGTGGCCCATGTGGGCCAGCGTCCTGTCCTGGTCATGATCGCGACCATGACCATCTGGGTCAATCCCATCACATCCGCGCCCAGCACCAGCATCCGGCCGGTGCCGCCCCGGCGTGGGCCCCGATCGTCGCTGGGCAGGGCGTGGCGACTACACGGCAGCAACAGGCAGGCGATCAGGGAGCCACATACGGTGACGGGTGCTCTTCGGAGCCCTTGTGGCATTCGTGCATCGCGGGCTGCCGCGTCCTCAGTGGACTATTCCTGGCCGCA
Organism: Saccharopolyspora erythraea; assembly: GCF_018141105.1. Classification (NCBI taxonomy): domain Bacteria; kingdom Bacillati; phylum Actinomycetota; class Actinomycetes; order Pseudonocardiales; family Pseudonocardiaceae; genus Saccharopolyspora; species Saccharopolyspora erythraea. Next base: position 5,964,519 of record NZ_CP054839.1, read on the forward strand.
CCACGTCTTTGACGAGGTGCGGGGCGCCGGTATCCATGGTGCGCTCCGCTCGTCACCAGCGGGGCTTGCGGAGCTCGTAGGCCGGGTCGATCCGCCGCATGTAGCCGGTGTCGTCCCGGTCCCGGATGCCGCAGCGCAGGAACTGTTCGTGCAGCGCACCGAGCTTGTCCCGGTCGAGCTCGACGCCGAGACCCGGCGCGGTCGGGACGGCGACGGCGCCCTCGTTGAAGGTCAGTGCTCCGGGCTGCACGACGTCCTCCTCCGGGTCCTTCCACGGCCAGTGCGTGTCGCAGGCGTAGGTGAGGTTGGGAGTCGCGGCGGCGAGGTGGGTCATGGCCGCCAGACTGATCCCGAGGTGACTGTTGGAGTGCATGGACAGGCTCATGCCGAAGGTCTCGCAGATGCCCGCGAGCAGCCGCGAGCGCCGCAGGCCGCCCCAGAAGTGGTGGTCGGAGAGCACGACTCGCACGGCGTGCTGCCGGATTCCGGGGTCGAGGTCGGCGAAGCTGACGACGGCCATGTTCGTGGCGAGGGGCATCGGGACCTTCCGCGCGACCTCGGACATGCCCTCGATGCCGCCGGTCGGGTCCTCGAGGTACTCCAGGACGCCGTCGAGCTCCCGGCCGACGCGGATCGAGGTGTCGACCGTCCACGCCGCGTTGGGGTCCAGCCGCAGCGGCATCCCGGGGAATGCCTCGGCGAGAGCCCTGATCGCCGCGATCTCCTCGTCCGGCTCGAAGACTCCGCCCTTGAGCTTGATCGCGGAGAAGCCGTAGTCGTCGATCATGCGGCGGGCCTGCGCGACGACGCCGTCCGGGTCCAGGGCGGCGCCCCAGGGGTCCGGCTCGGCGCCGGGGTGCCCGGCCCACTTGTAGAACAGGTAGGCGGAGTAGTCGACCCGGTCCCGCACCGCGCCGCCCAGCAGGCTGCTCACCGGCAGCCCGGTGGCCTTGCCCTGGATGTCCAGGCAGGCGACCTCGAACGGGGAGAACACCGCGTCGGCGGTGCTGGAGTTGGTGACCATCCCGGCCATGCCGTGCCCGCCGGCGCCGGAGTCGCCCTCCAGCGAGCCGCGGACCCGGGCCGCCAGCGCGTTGAGGTCCCAGACATCCGTGCCCGCCACCAGCTCGGCGGCCCGTCCGAGCCGTTCGAGGTGCTTGGTGTCGCCGTAGGTCTCGCCGAGGCCGCTCAGCCCCTCGTCCGTGCGGATCTCGACGATCGCGCGGATCGCGAACGGCTCGTGCACCCCAACCGCGTTGAGCAGCGGCGGGTCCTGGAACGCGACGGGGGTGATCGCCACGTCGGCGATGCGCTGCCTGGTCGCCATGGGCCAGTCCTCTCCTCAGGGTCGGTGTGGTGTCGCGTCGCCGAGCAGCTCGGCGAAGGCCTCGACGACGGTGGTGCACGCGGCCTCTGCCGCCCGCGAGACCGCACCGAGGTGGAAGTAGCCGTGCGGCAGGCCATCGTGCACCAGGGCCCGCAACGGGACCCCGGCCCGCTCGAGCGCCGTGGCGAAGCCGAAGTTGTCCTCTCGCAGGAAGTCCTCGCTTCCCACGCTCAGCACGGTCGGGGGCAGCCCCGTGTGCGAGGCCAGCACGGGCGAGACGCGGGGATCCTCCAGGACCGCGGGATCGGTACCCGCGTAGAACCCGTTCACCGTGGCGTGGCTGGGGATCGCGGCCAGCAGGCGAAGGTCCGTCGCCGGGTACAGCAGCAGCTGTCCCAGCAGCGGACGGCCCGCGTCCCGGCAGTGCAACGCTGCGCCCAGAGCGAGGTTGCCGCCCGCGCTGTCTCCGGCCACGGCCGTCCGATCCGCCTCGCCCCCGATCTCCGGATCGTCCATGACGTGCTCGACCGCATCGACGGCGTCCACCCACGCAGCGGGGAACGGATGCTCCGGGGCGAGGGCGTACTCCACGCTGACCACCACGGCGCCCGTGCTCGCGGCGATCCGGGTCGCGTGATCGAGATGGGTGTCTGCGCTGCCGACCACGAACCCGCCGCCGTGGAAGTAGACGACGGTCGTCCCTCGCGGCCGGAGCGGCCACACGACCCGCACCGGAATGCCTCCCCGGCGGCCGGGAACCGTGCGCCGCTCGATCGCCGCGACCTCGAAGTCCGGCTTCGGGTAGAGCGCCTGGAACGCGGCGTACCGGGAGCGAGCCTCGGCCGCGGACGGGCCGCCGGCGAAGGTGGGCAGGACTCCGGCCGCGTCCCGGCGCTGGTACAGCGCCGCGATTTCCGCATCCAGCACGACTACCTCCCCACGTGCTCGGCGACGGCGCCGACCGGACTCGTCTTGCGCATGCGGCGCAGCCCAGGCAACGCGGCCAGAGCGACCAGGGACGCCGCCGCGAACACGTAGAGCGCGATGTCCGTGCTGCCGGTCGACTCCTCGATGTAGCCCAGCAGCGACGGCGCGAAGAACCCTGCGAGGTTGCCCAGCGAGTTGATCAGCGCGATACCACCCGCGGCGACCCGGACATCGAGGGTTTGCGGGACCAGCGGCCAGAACATCGTCGACGCGCACTTGACGCCGACCGCGGCCGCGACCAGCGCGACGAGCCCGAACCACGGACCGCCGACCGTGGCGAGGAAAGCGCCCGCTGCCGAAAGCACCAGCGCGCCGGCCAGGTACGGACGCCGGTCCGGGGCCCCGTCGGTCCGCTTCGCGAGCAGGTACATCGCCGCCACCGCGAACAGCCACGGGATGGCCGACAGCAGCCCCACGGCGAAGTCCGACGTGCCCTCGATCTGACCGACGAGACTGGGCAGCCAGAAGGTGATCGCCGCCGTCGTCAGGCCGATGGCGAAGAAGACGATGGTCAGCAAGACGATCCGGACGTCGAGCAGCAGCCGCCAGCGGGACGCGGTGCCCGCCGAGCGACGGGCTTCGGCGTCGCGCCGGACCGCCGCGGACAGGGCCGACTTCTCCTCCGGCGTCAGCCACGGAGCGTCCTCGACGCGCGAGCGCAGGACGAAGATCGCCAGCGCCCCGACGACGACCGACACCACGCCCTCGAAGAAGAACATCCACCGCCAGCCCGCGATGTCGCCGACGCCGTGCATCTCCAGCAGCGCACCGGAAACCGGCCCGGTGACGATGTAGGCCGTGGCCGAACCGCCGAGGAAGATCGCGTTCGCCCGCCCCCGGTAGGTGTCCGGGAGCCACTTGGTGAAGTAGTAGATGACGCCCGGGAAGAAGCCCGCCTCGCACACCCCGAGCAGGAACCGCGCCAGGGCGAACTGCACCTCGTTCTGCACGAAGGCCGAAGCGACGGTCACGACACCCCAGCTGATCATGATCCGGGTCAGCCACATCCGCGCACCGACCCGTTCCAGGATCATGTTGCTGGGCACCTCGAACAGCGCGTAGCCCACGAAGAACAGGCCCGCGCCGAGCCCGAACGCCGCGGCACCGACGCCGATGTCCAGCTGCACGTGCTCCTTGATGAAGCCGACGTTGGTGCGGTCCATCTGGTTGATCACCAGCATCAAGACCAGCATCGGCAGGATGCGCCGGAAGAACTTGGCCGCACCCGAGGCGACGAGCCGAGCGTCGGGCTCCGCGGGAGAACTCACGTTGGTCTCCTTCGAGTTCGGTGCGTCGATGGACGTGGGGGTGATGACGCGGCCGGCCGCCGTCGTGGGCGTGCACGGCGTGACCGGGCATCCGGACGAGCCGGCTGCAGAGCGGGAGCCAGGTCAGCTCGACGGCGGCGGGTTGTGCGCGAGAATCCGCCTGCCGTCCATGAAAACCACGGCACCACAGGCGAAATCGCGGCACAAAAGCGCGCACCCCGACTGCCCGGCAGGCGCGGATGGAGCGTCTTCGGACATCGTCGGCGACCTCCAGGTGAATGCGCGATGTCCATGGACGCTAAGCGCTGAGCAATGCGGGAACAACTCAGCTTATGCATCGGTCGATGCAGGAACTGGATCGATGCCGACGGCGCGGGGCGGAGATGACGCCGATAGCGCCGGCGCGGCTTGCGGTCTGCTCGTGTTCGGCTACCTGTCCATGTCAGAGGTTGATGGTTCCCCGGATGTAGCTGGTGGTGGCTCCGCCGACCCAGACGGTGCCGTCGTCGGCAGCGGTGATCGTGATGTCACCAGCCCGACCGAGGCGGGAGCCCTGGGAGACCCGGTAGCGGGCGGGGGCGGCTCCGGTGCGGGTCAGCCACTGACCGACCGAGGCGTTCATGCTGCCGCACACGGGGTCTTCGGCGACGCCGGCGCCGGGGGCGAAGGTGCGCATCTCGAAGTCGTACGGCGACCCCTCGGGATAGGCCCCGACAGCGCCGACCATCGCGGTCGGGATGAGCGAGAGGTCCGGTTCCAGCGCCAGCACCTCCTGGGCGGTCGCGAGCCTGACCACGGCCCAGCCGGGTCCGTTGTCGACCCACTGGTGGTCGAGCACCTGGTCCCGGCTGATCCCGAACGCGGTCACGACCTCGCCGAGGAACTCCTCCTCCATCGCCCCGTCGCGGATGGTGGGCGGCGCGGCGAAGGACAGGACGCCGTCACCTCTGTGGACAGTGACCAGTCCGGCGCCGCACTCCTGCACGACTCGGTCGCCGTGACGAGGCGTGCCGCCGTTCTCCAGCCAGGCGTGCGCGGAACCGAGCGTGGGATGCCCGGCGAACGGCAGCTCCGCGTCCGGGGTGAAGATCCGCAGCCGGTAGTCCGCCTCCGAGGTGGTGGGCGGCAGCACGAAGGTCGTCTCCGAGAGGTTGGTCCACCGGGCCACGCGCTGCATGTCCTCGGTCTCCACGCCATCGCCATCGAGCACGACCGCGACCGGGTTGCCGAGGTACGGGGTGGAGGAGAAGACATCGACCTGGGCGAGGTCACGAGAACGGGTCACGATGAAACGGCCTTTCGCCAAACCTGGAACGAGACCGCGGCGCGGTTCGGTGATGGGCCAAGTGCGCCGCGGACAGCTGTACCGGCGGCAGCCTAACCGGCATTTGGCCTTGGACTCGACAGCCAATTCCACGAAAGTGGACTGCTCGCGCACACGATCAGCACGTACCCGTTTGAGCCGGGGGCGCTCCCCATAGGCGCGGTGTGGCTCGCGACCTGACCGCCCTGCGGCGTCCAGGCCCGCCGGCAACCACGGTCCGCTAACGTCAGGCCGATGCGGGTGCTGGTGACGGAGGACGACGAGGACCTGCGGGTGGCGGTGGAGGCCGCCCTGCGCGGCGCGGGATTCGCCGTGGACACCGCGGACGATCTTCCCCAGGCGGACGAGGCGCTGGCGGTCAACTGCTACGACTGCGCCGTGTTCGATCGGATGCTGCCCGCGGGCGACGCGCTGCGCTACGTCAAGACCCGAAGGCAGTCGGGGTGGGGCGTGCCGGTGCTGTTCCTCACCGCGCGCGACGCCGTGCACGACCGCATCGACGGGCTCACCTGGGGCGACGACTACCTGGTCAAGCCGTTCGCCGTGGTGGAACTGGTCGTCCGGGTGCGCAGCCTGTGCCGTCGCGGCGACCTGCCCGCTTCCTCGGTGTTGCGCTGGCAGGACCTCGAGGTGGACACCGGCGGGCACGAGGCGCGGCGTGGCGGCACCCCGCTGCGGCTGACCCGCAAGGAGTTCGTCGTGCTCGAACGTCTCCTCGCCGCGGAGGGGAACACGGTGGGCCGCGCCGAGCTGATCGCCGCCGTGTGGGACGAGTTCGTGCCGCCTGCCTCCAACGTGCTGGACGTGCTGATCGCCCAGCTCCGCCGCAAGCTCGGCCCGCCACCAGTGCTGCACACCGTGCGCGGTGTCGGCTACCTGCTCGGCGAACCCCGCGGCTGACGGCCTCCCCACTCCACGAGCCGGCCGCCTTGGCTCCCGGCTGCGACCGGCCCGGCTTCAGTGGAGCTGCTGACCGGCATCGATCGCCGTCAGCACGTCATCGAGCCGTAGCTCGCGCAGCTCGCCGGCGTCCGGTATCCGGCCCAACCTGCGCAGGCGCCCGGACTGGGCCTTGCGCAGCGCATCGAACAGCTTCCTCGCGTCACGGGCGTTGCCGAAACCAGGAGCCGTCGAGATCCGGCCGAAGTGCTCGGCGAGGGCCGGCCCGGACTGGGGGTCGAGCTCGTAGTCGCCCGCCGCCACCATCCGGCCGACGATGCCGACCAGTTCATCCGGGGTGTAGTCCTCGAACTCCACGGTCTTGGCGAACCGCGAGGACAGGCCGGGGTTCGCGGCGAGGAACTGGCTCATCTCCGCGGTGTAGCCCGCGACGATCACGGCGATCTCCTCGCGGTGGTCCTCCATCAGCTTCACCAGCGTGTCGATGGCTTCCTGGCCGAAGTCGCCGCCACTGCCCGACTGCCGGGACAGCGTGTACGCCTCGTCGATGAACAGCACGCCGCCGAGCGACTGCTCGAAGACCGACGCTGTCTTCTCCGCCGTGTGGCCGATGTACTGGCCGACCAGGTCCCGTCTCGACACCTCGCGGAACTCGCCCCTCGGCAGTACCCCGAGCTCACGCAGGAGCTTGCCGTAGGTTCGCGCTACCGTGGTCTTACCGGTGCCCGGTGCGCCTGCGAAGACCAAGTGGTGGCTCAGCGCGCCGGTGGACAGCCCGGCTCGCGAGCGCCACGAGTTCACCTGGATCTCGTCCACCAGCGAACGCACCTCGGCCTTGACACCGGGCAGTCCCACCATGCCGTCGAGTTCGGCGAGCGAGGCGTCCAGCGGGCTCGAACCGCCGAGGAGGCCGGTGGGTTCCGCCACGACCTCCGCTGTCGCGGTGCTCGCCAGCCGGATGGCGGGCTCGGCGGTGTTGTCGATGTCGCACGCCTCGATCGAGCCCCCGCAGTTGGGTCCCACGTCGATGCCGACGCCACGGGCGTCCCGCACGGAGGTGTGGCGCAGCGCGGGCTCGCTGCGGTGGGCGACCACGATGGCGGCCTGGCCGGTGCGGGCGATCCGGCAGTTCTCCACCGCGGGCCGCGCGTGCTGGTAGATGTAGAGCCCGCGTTGCCCGCACCCGCTCACCTCGCACGAGCGGATCACGGGGTCGGCGCCGAGTCCGACGATCATCCCGTCCGCGGCGACGTTGTCGATGACGACGTTCTCCACCACTCCGGACGTGCCTTCCAGCACCAGCCCGTGTTCCGCCCCCGTGATGGTGACGTCCTTGATCGCCAGGGGGCCCGGTCCCCTGACCGCCACGGCCGGTCCGCGGTCCGCGCGCACGGTGCAGCCGGCGATGGTCAGCTCTGCGTTCTCGGCCTGCACCGCCGCGGCGTCTCCTGCCTGAACGGTCAGTCCGTGCACGGCGAGCGCGCCACCGCGCGCGAGCAGCACCGGCACGTCGGCACCGGTGCCGTCGAGCAGCACGTCCGCGCCGTCGGCCGCGCGCAGGGTGAGGCTGCGGCCGAGGAGTTCCAGCGTCTCGGCGTACGTGCCCGCGGCGATCGACACGCACGTGCCGTCGGGGGCGTCGAGGACCGCGTCGCCGACGGAGGCGTAGGCACCGTGCCTGCCGGGATCGACCAGGACGGTGCGGCCGGCGGATGCCGTCATCAGCTCGCCCTCCCGGTCAGCCAACCGCGGTCGGCGGCCTTGACTCCCGCCTGGAACCGGCTGCGTGCGCCCAGCCTGCTCATCAGGCTCGACACCATGCGGCGCACGGTACGCACGGAGACGCCGAGGGCCGCTGCCGCCGACTCGTCGGTGCAGCCCGCGGAGAGCAGCGTGAGCAGCTCCCGGTCCCGCCCCGCCAACTCGGTGGCATCCGGCAGGTCACTCGCGACGAGGGGCACCGCGGCGGGCCACAGGTGCTCGACCAGCTCGCTGATCGTCTCGGCGACGGTAGGCAGGTGGAGCACGGCGATGTCGTCCGGCCTTCCCCGCTGGTTGTCCGGCACGATGGCGACCGCGCCGTCGACGACCAGAGCCTCGATGGGGACGGCGGGAATCGTGCGTATCTCCGCACCGGCCTGCGCCAGCTTCCCGAGGCGGCGCGCGGGTCCGGCCGCGGTGCGTACGTGGTCGGGGCACAACATGCGGTAGCGGACTCCGCGCCGCAGGTTGGCGTGGTCGATCCGGCGGCACGCCGCGACCGGGTCGCCCGGCCCTCCGGAAAGCGAGCTGACGACGAGCACCTCCCGTTGCGCGGCGGCCAGCTTCGCGTCCACCCGCGCGTGCCGGGACACCGGCGGCCACGACGAGTCCCCGCGCAGGACCGTGAGCCGAGCCGGCATCTCGCGGACTTCGGGCAAGGAGTGGGGAATCATGGGTTTCCTCCGATCGGCAACGACGCGGCGACAGCCGGTGCGTGCTCGTTGTCCATCCGTTCCAGCCGCAGCCCTCGCGCCGCCGGCATCCGCAGCAGCCGCTCGGCGGCCGCGTCGGCATGGGCGTCGTTCGTGGCCGCAAGGCGCAGCACCGCGGAGTGCTCCGGCACGGTGACCGCGACGGTGCACGCGGCGCCGGGCACGGCATCGAGCAGTTGGTGCAGGGTGTGCAGGCGTGCGTGCGGCGCGCGTGCACCGAGACCGGTCAGCCGCACACCGATCTGCGCGATCGGCCCCGCTCGCCAAAACCGACGCTCCTCCCGGATCGCGCCTCGGCCCGGTCCGGTGTGGGTGAGCGCGACCAGCGTCGCGAACACCTCCCGCTCGGTCAGCGCGGCGACGTCCACGCCGGCCCCGCGGAGTTTGCGGTGCAGCTTGCGCACCGTGCTGTTCAGGGCGACGAGGAGTTCGGTGTCGTCGGCGAAGCCCGGTTCACGCAGCGCCCGCACGGCCAGCCACATGCGTGTCCGGTCCGCTTGCCGTGGACCGCGGTGCAGCACGAGCTGCATCCGGATGGCGGGCAGCGCGGCACCGGGTTCGCCGGTGTCGGCCAGCAGTGCCCCCGAAAGCGCGAGGTCGGCGAGCGCACGATCGGCGCCGACCGGTCGCAGGACCGCGAGCAGCTCCTCGCCGCGGCTCACCACGCCGGCGGGTGTCCCGGCGAGCTCGACGGTGCGCACCGCGGCACCCGGAGCCAGGGTCTCCAACAGGACGCGGCCGCCCTCGGTCTCGGGAAGGTCGCGGTCGCGGCGCCGCAGCAACAACCGCGCCTGCAGCGTCAGCTCGTCGGAAAGCCAGCGGCCCCGCACCCGCAACGCGGTCCAAGCCAGCAACGCAGCCGCGGCCAAGACGCACGCCATCACCACCGGCCACGGCCTGCCGACCGCGAGGAACGCCAGCACGAGAGCCAGCTGCCAGCACACGATGCGCAGCACCGGCAGTTCGAGCCGTTCCCGGCGCACCGGTCGCTCGCGCGGCGGTTCGACCTGAACCGCCATCGGCGCCGTGACGGGGGCCGACCGGGCTTGTGCCGGTTCGACCGGCCCTGCCTGCGGCGCCAGGCCGGGCACAGCCGGCCGCGTCGCGGCGGTCCGCACGGCGGCAGCGACGGTCGCCACCGGCCGCCCGGTTGCCTGAGGCGCGGCTTTCGCGGCGGGTTGCAGCCGCGGATGCTCGCCCACAGCGGCGGGCTGTTGTTGTTTCTCCGCAGTCATCGCCGCCCCCTCACGCGACCCGCGCGGCAGGCGTACCGGAGCTCACCGGATCGCAGCCCTGGCACCGCGCGTAGTGGCGCACGAGCCGGTGGCCGCGGTACCGCTCTCCCGAAAGCGCATCCAGCAGGCTGGCGTCCACCAGTGCTTCCAGGGTGGGTCGCACGGCTTCCGGTGCGCGGCCGAGCACCCGCGCGGCCGCGGCGAGGTCGAATTCGCCGGGCAACTCGCCCAGTGCGCGCAGGGCCGAGCGCTGGGCCGGTGGAAGCTGCGCGAATGCGGTCGCCAGAGCACGCCGGTAGCCGTCGCGCGTGCAGGCAAGGACCCAGCACGGGCCGGCGCGGAGCTCGCGGGCCAGCGACTGCGAAGTCCACATAGGACGAGAATGGAGCCTGGCGGCGACATCGCGCATCGCCGCCGGTACCCCACCGCACAGACGCACCACGGCCTCGACCGCATCGTCGCCGCCGCGCCGGTCGAACGCCTCATGTGCGGCCCGCACTCCCGCAGCGGCTCGGAACATCGCCGCCGCGTCCTGTTCGGCGAGCGGGCCGAGGCCGATCCGCACGGCGCCGTCGACGTGCCAGTCGCGGTTGCGGGTGGTGATCAGCGTCAAGCTGGACTTGCCCGCGGGCAGCAGCGGCTCGACCTGGCCGATGCCGACGGCGTCGTCGAGCACCAGCAGCACTCGCCGGCGCGAAAGCTCCGAGCGCCACAGCGCGGCGCGTTCGTCCAGCGAGTCCGGGATGGACGCGTCGTCGACACCCACGCGGCGCAGGAGCCGGGCCAGCACGTCGGCAGGATCGAGCACACGCGCGGCGGACGACGCACCGGCGTTCGCGTCGTCCACGACGGCGCAAGCACGGAGGTCGACGAAGAACTGGCCGTCGGGGAAGGCGTCGGCGAGCCCGTGCGCCGCGTGCACCGCGAGGGCGGTCTTGCCGACACCGGGCATGCCCTCCACCAGCACCACACCGCCGGATGCCCCGCGGATCGTGGCCAGTTCGGCCGCACGAGCGGTGAAGTGCGCCGCGTCGCTCGGCAGCTCCCGCCGGGTGTTCACGGTGGCCTCCCCCAGGGCCGCCCGATACGCGGTGCTCAGTTCCTCGCCCGGGCCTACGCCGAGTTCGTCGGCCAGGATCCGCCGGGCCTGTCCGTAGGCGCGCAACGCCTCGGCGCGCCTGCCCGACGCGTTCAGCGCGCGCACCAGGCTCGCCCACGCTCCTTCGCGCAGCGGGTCCTCCTCGGTGAGCGCCCGCAGCGTGTGCACGGCTTCCCGGATGCGGCCGAGCGCCAACTGGGCTTCGGCCAGTTCCTCCCGCAGGTGGTGGTGCAGCTCCCCGAGCCGATCGGCCTCGTGGTCGGCGGCACCCACCACGCCCTCGAAGGGGCGTCCGCGCCACAACCCCAGTGCCTCTTCGAGCGCGTCGACCGCGGTGGCGAACTCGCCTGCGTCCGCCGCCGCACGCGCACTGGCCGCGTGCTCGGCGACCTGGTGCGTGTCCAGCTCGCCCGGCTGGAGCCGCAGCCGGTAACGGCCCGGTGCGCTCTCGATGCGCGGCTCGCCGCCTTCCGCGGGCAGCATGCGCCGCAGCTGCCACACGTAGGTCTTCAGGTTGGCCTCGGCCGAGGCGGGCGCGGCCGTTTGGTGCCATGTCTCGTCGATCAGCCTGGAGCTGGTGACCCAGGCGTTAGGGTGCAGCAGCAGTGTCGCCAGCACGGTCGCGGCCTTGCCGTGGCCGAGCCGGTGCGGTTCGCCGTCGGGGCCGTGCACCTCCAGCGGCCCCAGCACGTGGAAGATCATGCCGCCACGATCCCCGCACGAACATGAGGTTCCGATGACAACGTCAGCACGCGTGCTGGTGGTCGAGGACAACGAGGACCTGCGGGTCGCGGTGGCCACCGAGCTCGCCGCGCACGGGTTCCGCGTCGACGAGGCCGCGGATCTGGCGCAGGCCGACGCCGCGCTCGCCGACGGCGTCCACGACTGCGTGGTGTTCGACCGGATGCTGCCCGACGGTGACGCGGCCGACTACGTGCACCGGCGCAGCCAGCAGGGCTGGACGGTACCCGTGCTGTTCCTCACCGCACGCGACACCGTGGCCGACCGGGTCGCGGGCTTCGAGCACGGCGGCGACGACTACCTGGTGAAGCCGTTCGCGGTGGCCGAGATGACGGCCAGGGTGTTCGCGCTGTGCCGCCGCTCCGGCAAGCGGCGTCCGACGGTGCTGCGCCACGCCGACCTCGAGCTCGACAGCGCGCGCAGGCAGGCGCGTCGAGCGAGTGTCCTGCTCACCTTGAGCGACAAGGAGTTCGCCGTGCTCGAGTGCCTCATGGCGCGCCCCGAACAGGTCGTCACCCGCACCGAGCTGATCGAGCACTGCTGGGACACCAGCACCGACCCGATGTCCAATGTGGTCGACGTGGTGGTGCGCCGGTTGCGGGCGAAGTTGCGGGAACCCGAGCTGATCCACACGGTGCGCGGGGTCGGCTACCGGCTCGGTGGCGGTCGGAGCGGGTCGTGACGGCCTCGGCCTCGGAGCGGGTCGCGACGACCTCGGCCGCCGACCGGCTGCGGCGGCTGCGCCTGCTGCTCACCCTGCTGTTCACGGTGCTCAACGCCGCCGGGCTGCTCGTGCTGGCGGTCCTGCTCGTCGCGCAGGACCGCGCGCAGGGGGAACTGCGGATGGACGCCGAGCTCAGGAGGGTGGCGGCAGCGGCGTCGCGGCTGGTCCAGTACAACGGCGACACCGTCGTCACGGCGTTCATCAGCCAGGACCAGATCGACACGAGCTGCCCCGAGTTCGCCGTGCTGCCCGCCGGGGCGGGCGACTTCGAGCCGCACTTCAGCCGGCGCGACTGCGCACCGGTGGACCAGCGCTACCTGCACGGGCTCGCGCGCAAGGCGACCGCCAGCGGACGGTTCGTCGAGGGCTACGTGCCCAGCACCGACGGCGGTCTCGTGCGGGTGGTCACCCAGCCGTTCCTCAGTTCGGCCGGTCAGTACGTCGGCGCGATCGTCGCGGTGAGCGACCCGGCCGCCGAGCTGGCCAGGCACCGGGGTGTCGTGCTGTGGGTCGTCGGCGGCTGCCTGCTGCTGGTGGGCGCCGTCGGCGTGGCCGGCCACGTGCTGTCGGGCCGGGCGATCCGGCCCGCGGTCACGGCGCTGGAGCAGCAGGAGGTGCTGCTCGCCGAGACCGCGCACGACCTCCGCACTCCGGTGGCCGCGCTGCGAGCACTGGCGGAGACGGCCTGGCGCAACCCCGCGGACCGCCCCGACCTGCTGCCCCGCACGGTGCGGCTGGCGTCCCGGATGGGCTCCATCATCGACGACCTGCTCGTGCGGGCGCGGCTCGCGGCCGGGGTGGAGCAGCTGGCCATCCAGCCAGTCTGGCTGGACCAGCTCGTCACCGGCGTCGTCGAGGAGACCTCCGCCCCCGAAGCGCAGGTCACCGTCACCACGGCACCGACGAAGGTGAACGCCGACCCGAGCCTGGTGCAACGGGCCGTCGGCAACCTGCTGGACAACGCGCTGCGCTACGGCAGGCAGCCGGGCTCGGCCGCGATCGTGCACATCACGGTCGCGGGCGGGCGGGTGACCGTGGCCGACCACGGACCCGGGATCGACGCCTCGGTCGCCGAGGAGTCCTTCGACCGGTTCACCAGCGGCGCCGGATCCAGCGGCCTCGGCCTGTCGATCGTGCGCTGGACCGCGCAGGCCCACGGCGGGTTCCTGCGCGTCTACAACGCGGACGAGGGTGGCGCCATCTTCGAGCTGGAGTTCCCGCTCGCGCAGTGACGCCTCCGCTGTCAGGGCGAACGGGCCCCCGTGCTGGGCCGTCCGGGTTCTTGTACCGAACCTGGACCCTCCATGTACCGGCTTGTCCTAAGCTCCCCTCCGTGAGCAGGAGGAAGCTGTGGCATCGCCTGCCGGTGGCACTGCTCGTGGTCGCGTGCGCGGCCACCTTGGCGATCGCTGTCTCCGGTGCGAGCGAGTCCCCGCGAGGGTTGGCGTTCGCGCCGTCCGGGCACTGGATCGCGAACCCGGACCTGGACATCGCCTTCCACGTCAACGGTGCCGCCAAGGCGGTGGACGCGCAGGCACCCGTCGCGATCGACCCGGGAAGCCGCGTCTACCAGGGCGAGACCAGCGCATACGTGGTGGGCCAGGCGCGGATCACGGAGTTCGGCAAGTCGACTCTGGAGGTCGAGCGCACCATCACGCCGCCGACCGGCGAGCGGCCGGTCGGCATGGAGGCTCCCGGCGGGCCGTACCTCGTCTACCGCGAGGCCGGAACCGTGGTCCGGCTCGGCGAACAGCCCGCGACGATCCGCGCGGGACAGGGTCTGGGCGACCCGGTGGTCACGCCGGACGGCACCCTCTGGCTGCACCGGCTCGCGTCGGGTGTGCTGTGCAAGCTGCCCAAGGGCGCGGACCAGGTGTCGTGTCCCACCGTGACGCCACCGGGCCAAAGCGGTCAGCTGACCGTGGTGGGCCGGCAGGCGGCCTTCGTCGACACCACCCAGGACACCGTGCGAGTGGTGGCCGACGGGCAGCTCGGCGACCCGGTGGACCTCGGCGTCGACCTGCCGGCCACGGCTGAGGTCGGCACCGCGGACTCGGCCGGACGCATCCCGGTCCTCGACCCCGCCAAGCACCAGCTGCACCTCGTCGACGGCGGGAGGCTCACCACGCCCAAGCCGCCCGCCAAGCCCGTGACGGTCCAGTTGCCCGAGGGCGAGTACGCGGGCCCGGAGCCGAGCGGATCGTCGGTCGTCCTGCTCGACCTGCGGGGCAACACCGCGCGCACCTACACCGGCGACGGCACACCGCCACGGGTCACCCCCATCCCTCCCGAAACCGGCGAGCCGAGGCTGACGCGCGGTGAGGACGGTCGCGTCTACATCGACGGCGACAAGGGCGGACACGTGATGGTCGTCGACGCCGACGGCGCGGTGAGCCAGGTGCCGCTGGTCGGCGAGGAGCGGCCGGACGGGCCCGACAGGCCGCAGGCGCCACCGGCCGAGCGGGAACCGGAACCCGCGCCGCGGCCCGAACCCCGCAGGGACCCGGAGCCTGCCGTGCTGGCCGAGCACTCGCCGATCAGGGAGCCCGACCAGGTTGCTCGAGGCGAGCAGCCACAACCCCCGCCGCCACCGAAGCCCAGGCCGACACCGGAGCCGCCCCCGGCGCCGAAGCCGGTCCCGGCGAGCCCGCCCGGCATCGCGACCGGCCTCACGGCCACCCCGCAGGGCAACACCGTGCAGCTCACCTGGGGGGCCGCCGCTCCCAACGGCGCGCCTGTGACCGCCTACCACGTGACGTGGCAACCGGCCACCGGCGCGGGCAGCCTCACCGTGCCCGGCAACGCCCGCTCGGCCGTCCTTTCCGGACTGGACAAGGGCGTCAGCTACACGGTCACCGTCGTCGCCGAGAACAGCGCGGGCCGTGGCACCAGGGCGAGCACCCAGGTCGTGATTCCGGCGCGGACGATCACCGTGACCCGCGGACCGGACAGCGACTACCCCGGCTGCGGACCGGACTGCGCCGAGATGCACATCGAGGCCACCGGTCTGGAACCCAACACGGAGTACCACTTCAACCCGTACTCCAACGCGCCCGGATGGGAAAACCCGGGCCCGAGCTGGAAAACCGACGAGAACGGCAACGTCTCGTTCGACGACATCGACTTCGGGGAGGTCGGCTACCAGGTGTGGATCGTGATCGAGGAGATCGGCCTGACGTCCGAGCGCTACACCTGGCCCGCCGGATGAGCACGCGAGCGGGAGAAGTGGCCAGGCTGATCACCGAGAACGTGCAGCAGGTGATCCGCGGCAAACCGGAACTGGTGCGGCTGGCGATCGCAGCGCTGCTGGCCGAGGGGCACCTGCTGATCGAGGACGTGCCCGGTCTCGGCAAGACCACGCTGGCGCGCTGCCTCGCCCGCAGCATCGGCGGGGGCTGGAACCGGATCCAGTTCACCCCCGACCTGCTGCCGGGCGACATCACCGGGGTCACGGTGTACCACCAGAAGGAAGAGCGGTTCACCTTCCACCGCGGCAGCGTGTTCGCCAACGTCGTGGTGGCCGACGAGATCAACCGCGGCACCCCCAAGACCCAGTCGGCGCTGCTCGAGGTCATGTCGGAGCGGCGGGTGACCGTGGACGCCGTCACCCACGAGGTGCCCCGTCCCTTCCTCGTCGTCGCCACGCAGAACCCGATCGAGATGGAGGGCACCTACCGGCTTCCGGAGGCGCAGCTCGACCGGTTCCTGATGCGGCTGTCGGTGGGCTACCCGGACGTCTCCTCCGAGGTGCTGGTCATCATGAGCGACTGCGCCGGGGTCAGCGCCGACGACCTGCCCGCCGTGGTCGACATCGACACCCTGCGCGCGACGATCGAGGACGTCCGCCGTTCCCACCTCGACCGCGCGGTCGTCGAGTACGCGGCCAGGCTCGCCGCGGCCACCCGCGACCACGCGGCCGTCCGGTTCGGCGCCAGCCCCCGGGGCAGCATCGCGCTGGTGCGGACCGGGCAGGCTCTCGCCGCGATGGCCGGGCGCGGCTACGTCACGCCCGACGACATCAAGGACGTCGCCGTGCCGGTTCTCGCCCACCGCCTGATCCTGACCGCGGAGGCGGAGCTGAACCGGCGCGGCACCGACGAGATCGTCGCCGAGGTGCTGGCCGCGACGCCCGCGCCGGCGATCAACGCGGCCGGCAGGTAACCGTGCGTCCCACCCGGCGCGGGATCGCGGTGTTCGTCCTCGGCGTGCTGCTGCTCGCGTTCGGGCAGTGGGCGGGCTATCCGCTGTTGCGCGCGCTGGGCGGGATGCTGCTGGCCGCGGTACTCGCCGCTGTCGCGGTGACCGTGCGCCCGGTGCGGGTGGCTGTGACCCGCTCGGTCTACCCGGATCGCATCGAGCGCGGCAGCTCCGCGCTGGCGCGGCTGCGAATGCGGAACCCGTCCGGCAAACGGCAACCGGCGTTCCTCGCCACAGACCACGCGGGGGGCGCGACGCAAACCGTGCGGATCCGCCCGCTGCCGCCCGAGGGCGAGGCCACCTACCACTACGAGCTGGCCATCCGGACCCGTGGCAAGACGACCGTGGGGCCGCTGATGCTGCACCGGGCCGACCCGTTCGGGCTCGCCACCAACCGGTTGCCCACAGGCGAGACCGCCACGTTGTGGGTGCACCCACGGCAGTTCGCCGCCAGGGCACTGGTGGGCGCACACCCCCGGCACCACCACGAGGGCGCCACCACCGACGATCCCCTGCACGGCTCGATGGACCTGCGCGACGTGCGCGAGTACGTGCCCGGTGACGAAGTGCGGCACATGCACTGGAAGGCCACCGCACGCACGGGCAGGTTGATGGTGCGCGAACTCGCCGACCCGCAGCAACCACGCTCCACCGTGCTGCTCGACACGCGCCCCGGCTCGCTTCAGCCGCCTGTCTTCGAAGAAGCCGTCGACCTCGCGGCCTCCCTGCTCGGTGCGTCGGCGCGAGCGGGCCAGCACAGCAGGCTCGTCACCTCGTCCGGGCTCGACGTGCCGACACCCGGCGGCAGCCAGGCCGCACGCGGCCTGCTCGACGAGCTCAGCCTGCTGGAGCAGAGCGGTGACGGGGAGGCGCTGGTTCCGGCAGCGCTGTCCGCGAGCCGTGGTTTCGGCGGCTGCCTGACGGTTGTCACCTCGGCAGCCGCCGAGGTGTCGTCGCTGGCCTGGCTGCGGCACCGCTACTCCGCGATCTTCGTGTTCGCGCTCGGCGACACCGGACGCGGTGCGCCCGCGGTGACAGGTGCTCGGGTGCTCGGCGCCGAGAATGCCGAACACGCCGTGCGCCGGTGGAACGAGGTGATCGGATGACGCGGGTCGGGTTCCTGCCGACGGCCTGCGTGGTGCTGGCAGCCGTGGTCGCGGGGCTGCTGTTCGCGCCCGTCTTCGGCGTGGCGCCGCTGATCCTCCCGCTGGTCGTCCCCGCGATGGCAGCGCTCGCGGTCACCGTGCTCGGCTCGCGCCGCCAAGCGGTCGTGCCGTGGCGACCGGTGCTGGCGCTGCTCGCGGGCTTGCTCGCCATCGTCGAGACCCTGTTGCTGCCCACGACCGTGGCGGGCATCCCGACCGGCGAGACGGTCCGCGCGCTGGCAACCGGGGCGACGGAGTCGTGGCGGCTCGCGCTGCAGTCGACCTGGCCTGCCCGGCCGGAACCCGCGCTGATGCTGTTCGTGCCGCTGCTGGTGCTGCTCGCCTGCGTGCTGGGAGTCGAACTTCTGCACCGCTGGGGCGCGTTGCCTTCGCTCGTGCCGAGTTTCGCGGTGGTCGTGCTCAGCCAGTGCTACAGCGCCACGACCGGCAGCGCGGCGGCGCTGGCCGCGGTGGCGTACGCGGGCGCGGCCGGGACGCTGCTCGCGGCCACCCGGGCCGATCAGGCCACCGACGAACGCCGACGGATGTCGGCGCTGCTGCTCACCGCGCCCGCGGTGGCGCTCACGGTCGTCGCCGCGATCGTGGGCGCTCTCCTGCCCGCGAGCGAGGCCAGGTACACGCTCAAGGACGACCAGTTCGCGCCGCTGGCCGACAGCAGCATGACCAGCCCGCTGGACGAGCTCGCCGACCGGCTCACCCACCCGGACACCCCCGTGTTCACAGTGGACGGTTCCGCGGATGTGGACAGGTGGCCGGTGGTGGTGCTGAACGACTTCGACGGCGTCAACTGGACTCCCGGAAGCAGGTACCGCAGGCTCGGCGCCTCCCTGCGTCCCGGCCCCGAGGTCGCCGTGGACGTGGAGCGGAGAACCGCCGAGATCGGCCGGGCCGAGCTGGGCGGGCCGTGGCTGCCGAGCCAGCCCCTGCCGGCCGGGGTGGACGGCATCGACCCGCTCGTGGAGGAGCGGCAGGGCTCACTGCTCGCACCGCAGGCATCAGGACCCGTCCGCTACACGCTCAGCTGGTGGGAACCGCAGGTCGCCGGGTTCGCCCTCGACGGCGCCGCGGTCGACCGCTCGCCGGCCGAGGAGCTGGGCGGAGTCGGACAGGTGCCACCCGGCGTCGCGGAGCTGGCCGATCGCGCCGTTCCGGTCCGGCCGACGTTCCAGAGCGCGGTGGCGCTGGAACGCTTCCTGCGTGACGAGTACCGGCTCGCGACGGGGCAGAACCTGCCCACCGGTCACTCGTGGCCGCAGCTCGAGGAGTTCCTGCTCAAGAGCAAGCGCGGCACCAGTGAGCAGTTCGCGGCCGCGTACGTCGCGCTCGCCCGGATCAAAGGCATTCCCGCGCGGCTCGTGGTCGGATTCCGCGCACCGCCCGACCGCGAGCCGGGCGGGGGCTACACCGTCCGCAACGGCGATGCGCTGGCCTGGCCGGAGGTGGCCGTCGAGGGGGTGGGCTGGGTGCCGCTGGATCCGAGCGGCACAGCCGCCGCGCAGAGCCCGGGTCCCGCTCGCGGGCTCGCCGCGGCCGCCGAGGCGGTCCGAGCGGAGCTGCCACCTCCCGACCAGCTGCGCGACGCTCCGGTCGCCCCGGCACCGGTCGCGTCGAGTTCCGACACCGCGGGCGGCTGGTCGTTCCCGTTCTGGGCCCTGCTCGCGGTGCCGCTGCCGGTCGTCCCGCTGTGGGTAGCGGGCGTGCCGCTCGCCAAGGCGTTGCGCGCCTGGCGGCGCAGACGCAGGCCAGGGGTGGGAGCTGTGATCGGCGCCTGGGAGGAGGCACGCGACCGGCTTCGCGCTTACGGCGTTCCCGTGTCGGCAGGCATGACGGTGCGGGACCTGACGACAGCCGTCGCAGCCACTGACGGCGCCACTGTGGACGGTCTGCGGTCCCTCGGCGCGACGGTGGACTTCGCCTTGTGGTCCGGAGCCGGACCGGCTTCGGACAGCGGCAGGCACGCGTGGGCCGCGGTCCGCGCGGTGCGCCGGGGCCTCGGGCGGCGCGGCCTGCGCGCCAGGCTCCGCGCCGCGCTGAATCCCGCTCCCCTGCGCGCCCCGCGCTGACGCCCCGTCACAGTCTCCGCTGTTCCACGAGCCGCAGGTTCATGTTGGCGGCCACCAGTTCGGTACGTTGGCGGGCCTCCTGGTCCGTGGCGCATCGGAGGTCGAAGTCGTCCGTGGTCGTGATGACGATCGACCGCTCCCCCGCCGCGTCAAGACAACGCGCGGACGGTCCAGTTCTCCGCTGGGCCCGGGGGCGTACCCTGGCGCACGTCCTCCAGCTCCGCCGCTCCGCTCGTCGAGGCACTACCCGGTCGCCCTCGCTTGGAGCCGGTCTTTGAACTTTGAAGCGGCGCAGCCGCTTGGCCCACGTCCGCCACCGGCACCCTGGGTGAGTTCAAAGACAGGTACTCGCGGCCCCTCAGCCGGTGCAGATCGCTCCGCGGATCGGCTTGGCCTGGCTTTCGTGGAAGCCGAGGCTGGACGCGCCCTGGATCTGGAAGCAGTACTGCAGGACCGGGTCGATCCGCAGCCGGTACTCGGTGTTGCGTTGCACGAAGATCGTGTCGTTGTGTTGCCCCTCGGCAGCGACGGTCACCGCGAAGTCGAGGGGCTCGCTGCTGCGCCACGACAGCTCGACGTAGTCGCCCTTGTCCACGGGGTCGTCGAGTTCGAGACGCACGGGCGGAGTTGTGGGCTGCGCGGGTACCGGTCCGGCGACCGGCGCGGGCGCGACGGGCACGTCGAGCTTCGCGGGCTGGCTCAGCAGCAGGACGACCGCTGCGACGGCCAGCACCGACAGCACGCCGGCAACGGCGATGACAACGCCCGCGCGCGGCTTGCCCCGTGCCCTTTCGTTCGGCCCGAACTGCACGAGCAGCTCACCCCTCGGCGGCGGTGGAGCTGCGGCCGGTGGCGCAGGGGGCGGGACAGGTGGCGCGGGGGGCGGGACGGGTGGCGTAGGGGGTGCGGAAGACGGCTGCCGGACGGCGTTGCCGGGCATCGCGGCACCGAAGTCGTCGAACGCGGGTTGCTCCCGCACCGGCCCTGTCATGGCGCCGATCCGGGCGGCCACCGTTGCCGTGTCGAGCGGACGCGCATCGGGATTCTTCGCCAGCAGCGCCGAAACCAGCTGGGCGAGCCCTGCCGGCAGGTCGGCGCGCTCCAGCGCGGGCACCTCGCTGCTGAGCGCGCGCAGCAGCCGCGCGTCCACCTGCTCGCCGGGACGTCCCTGGTGCGGCGACGAGCCCGACAGGGCGAAGTGCAGAACCGCGCCCAGCCCGTACAGATCCGTCCGCTCGTCGCGGGTGCCGTCACGCAGCGTCTCCGGCGCCAGGAAGTCCACACCGGCGGTCACCTCGCCGGGGAAAGCACGGCGCAACGTGAGGCCGAAGTCGGCGAGCACGGGCTCACCGGAAGGGCGGAACAGGACGTTGCCCGCGCTGACACCGCCGTGCACGATCCCGGCGGCATGTGCGGCGGCGAGCGCGTTCGCCAGCGCACTCGCCAGAGCGAGCACGTCGGGGATGGTCAGCGGCCCGAAAGAGCCGACGAGTTCCGGCAGCGACTGAGCGCAAAGCTCCATCCGCAGGGCGCAGCGGCCGTCGGGCAGCTCCTCGACTCCGTCGGCCACCAGGACGTCGCCCCGAGCGCGCAGCTCCGCCAGCCCGCGCAGTTCGGTGTCGAGCTCGCTGCGCGTGCGCCGGTCGATCGGTCCGGGATAGGCCTTCAACGCGAACGCCGCACCGCCCTGCTCGTCGACGCTCGCGAACACCGCGGCAACCGGCCCCTCGCCGAGGGGAACCAGTTCGTCGAATCCCGGAAGTGTCGTCATCGCGGTAGCCATTCTGGTGCCATTCCGTCGTGTCCGGTAGCTGCCGTGCCCATTTCGCTACCTCGCTCGCGCTCTCATCGTAGGTACCGGCAGTTCCACAGCGGGTGCGGCGGCAGCTTGCTGCCGCCCACCCGGCATGGCCGAAGGGACACGCGGGTGACCAGCACGAACCTCGTCAGAGTGACCATCGACGCGCCGACCCGCCGCATCGACCTCGCGTTGCCGGAACGGTCGTCGGTGGCCGAGATCCTGCCGGGGCTGTTGCGTCGCGCGGGCGAGAGCCTGCCGGACGACGGCGTCACCGACGGCGGCTGGCTGCTGCGCCGCACCGACGGCACCGAGCTCGGCCTCGGCCGCGCCATCGGCACGTACGGGATCCGCGACGGCGAGGTCCTGCACCTCGTGCCCCGGCGGCTGCACTGGCCCGAGCTCGACTACGACGACCTCGCCGACACCATCGCGAAGGGAGCCGGACGCACCGGCCGCCTCTGGGGGCCCGCGAACACCCGCGCCGCCGGCCTGCTCACGGGGGCGTTCGCCGCACTGCTGGCGCTGCTGGCGGTCGTGCGGGCAGGACCACCGTGGAACGCCGCCGCGTGGGTCGCACTGGGGTTCTGCGCGGTCCTGCTCGCGGCGGGGACCGTGCTGGCCCGAGCACTTGGCGACGCGGGCGCGGGCGCGGCCGTCGCCGCGCTGGCACTGCCGTCCGCCTTCACCTGCGGCGTGCTGCTCGTCGGAAGCGGGCCGCCGCCTGCCGAGCTCGGCGCACCGCACGTGCTCGCGGGGTGCTCGGCGCTCGTGGTCGCCTCGGCGCTCGGCTACGTCGGCGTGGTGGAGCGCGCCGAACTGTTCATCGCCGGCATCACCGTGGGTCTGGTGGGCGCGCTCGCGTCGTGGCCGGCGACCACGGCGGCGCTGGACGGCGTGGACGGGGCAGCGGTCGCGGCGGTCGCGGTGCTGCTGTTCTCACCGCTGTTCGGCCCGCTGACGATCCGGCTGGCCAGGGTGCCGATGCCGGTGCTCCCGCGCACCACCGCCGACCTGGTGCGCGACGATCCGCAACCGCCGCGGCACGCGGTGTACGCCGCGGTGCTGCGCGCGGACCAGCTCCTGACCGGCCTGATCGGCGGCGCCACGACGGTCACCGTGCTGTGCCTGCTCGTCGTCGCGCGGGAGGCGAGCACCTCGGTCATCGTGCTCCTGTCGGTCCTGTCGGTGGGCTTCTGCCTGCGCGCGCGGCTCTATCCGGCCCTCCGGCACCGAGCCCCGCTGCTGCTCACTGGCGTGTCGAGCGCGGGGGCACTCGCCGCCGGACCCGTCATGGCGAACACGGGCGGCCTGCTCGCCGTCACCGCGCCGGTCCTGATCGCCGTGGGCGGCCTGGCCGTCCTGGCCGGGCTCACCCACAGCAGGCGGCTGCCCAGCCCGTTCTTCGGCCGGTACGCCGAACTGCTCGAGGTCGCGATCGTGCTCGCCTGCGTGCCCGTCCTGTGCGCCGTGCTCGGCTTGTACGGGCTCGTGCGCGGACTTGGAGGCTGACCGGTGGCGTCCAAACGCGACCTGCTGCAGGCGCACCAGTTCCTCGCCCAGCGGGCCATCTCGGCACTGGTGACGAGGGAACCCGACCCCGAACAACCGCCGTTCCGCCGTCCCGGCAACTCCGCGATCGGCAGCATCGTGCTCGGCATCCTGGCACTGGTCGCGGTCGGCGTGTACGGACTGGTCAACCCGGGCGGGAACACCGCGTGGCGGGACCGGCCCGCGGTGATCGTGGCGGAGGAGACCGGGGCGCGGTACGTCTACCTGGACGGTGTGCTGCATCCCGTGGAGAACTACGTGTCGGCGCTGCTGGCCCTGGGCCGGCACGCGGAGACGATGTCGGTGGCGAGCGAGTCGCTGACGGGGGTGCCGCGCGGACCGCGGATCGGGATACCCGACGCGCCGGACGCGCTCGCGGCGCCGGACAAGCTGCTCACCGGCGGCTGGAGCCTGTGCTCCAAACCCACCCCGGACCCCAGCGGATCCACAGTGGATGAATCGGTGCTTCTGGTCGGTGCGGGAGCGCACGGGGGCAGGCCGCTGGGCGACGCCGCGCTGCTCGTCGAGGTCGCGGTTAGCGGCGACCAGTACCTGATCTCGAACGGCTACCGGCACCGGATCCGCCAGGCCGACACCGTCGCGGTGGGGCTCGCGTTGCAGTCCGAGCCGAAGGTCAGGACCGGCATGCCGCTGGTGGACGTCCTGCCCTCGGGCGCGCCGATCGCGCCGATCCGGCTGGCCGACGCGGGCACGCCGTCGTCAGCGGTACCGGGGAGGGCGGACATCCGTGCGGGACAACTACTCATAGTGGAAACGTCCGGAGGACGCGAGCACTACCTCAGCGAGGTCGACCGCCTCAGGCCCATCTCCCCGTTGCAGTACGACATCCAGCGCGCCGACCCGGACACCCGGCGGGCCTACGCGAGCGGGCAACCGGTCGGAATCCCGCTCGACCCGGCCGAGGCCGCCGAAGCCCGCCGGGCGCCTGCCGAGGAAGCGGGCCCGGGCGCGGTGCCCGGCGTGCGGCCCCGATTCATCGCCGGAAGCACGGTCTGCGCCACCTACGGGCCTGCCGCCGCCTCCCCGGCGGTCCATGTCGACCCGCGGATTCCCGATCTCCCGACGGTGGCCACCACGCGCACGACAGCCCACGGGATGCCGATGGCCGACCGCATCCACGTCGAGCCGGGCCGGGCCGCGCTGGTCGAGGTGATGCCGAGCTCCGAGGCCTACGCGGGCACCCTCGTGCTGGTCACCGACCAAGGCCGCGCACACCCCCTGGCGGGTCGGGCCGTGCTGGACATGCTCGGCTACGGCGGCGCCCGACCCGTCCGGCTACCCGCCGGCATCGTCGGCCGGGTACCGATGGGCAGCGGCCTCGACCCTGCCGAGGCGCTGAGCCCCACAGGTGGTTGATTCCACGTCACCTGCGCCGTTCAGAGCCTGGTCCCGCGCCTGGACGCCGGTCACGCCACACGCGCCGGCCGCCACTGGCCGCAACCTGACAAGCCGCACCTCGCGACAGGACGTCATACAAGACTGAGGCGAAACGAGAGCGGATCCTTCGGTCCCGAGGGGGTATGAGATGTCGACACCTACTGGCGAGGGATCGGGCCCGGCCGGCGAGAGCGGCGGCGGGCAGCCGGAATCGCCGTCGACAACGGAAGCAGCGGCGCCGCCGGAAGGATCGGCCGACTCCAGCGAGCCGCCGGCCGACGCGTCGACCGCGAAGGAGGGACCACCTGCGGACGGCTCGAAGCCGGACGAGTCCGCCGGCGGCGCCGCAGAACCGACGCCGGAGTCGACGCCGACTCCCGAGCCGGCCGGCGACGGCGAGAAACCCGCCGGATCACCGCCGGAAGGCGACGAACCGTCGACCCGCCCTGATACGCCAGGCGATCCCGGCTCTGACAGTGCCGCACAGCCTGGCGACGACCCACAGAAGCCTGAGGGTCCGGAGTCGTCCGGGCAGGAACCACCGGCCGAGGGCGACGAAGGGGACGTCCCCGGGATCATTCCCGGGGCGGAGGTGACGGAGAGGAGCGAGGCCGACGTCCCGGGCCTTGTCCCGGGTGCGGAGGTCGTGCCGAAGGACGACGATTTCAAGGCACGAGTACGAGCGCAGGCTCCAGCCATCGAAACCCCGACATCCATACTGGACGACATCGGTCAGGAGTGGCGCAACACCGGTGGCGACGCCGACGCCGCGCGATCCGAGGGTGGCGGCGGCATGGACGCCGTCATCGAGTCGTGGAACGACCCCGCTCTCGACGACATGCGGCGGCGGACGGACCCATCACTCGACGAAACGAGGAACGTCAGCGACTCCGCCAGGGCGATGGACGAACAAGTCCAGCGCGCCAACGCGCAAGCCCGGGCGGCCGCGGACGGGATGGAGCGGAACACCGAACGCCAGGCGCCCGGGTACTACCTCGCCACCGCGACCCTTCCCCCCGGAGAACGCGAGGTCGCGGCTCAACAGATCGTCGACATCACCGCCGCCGGCAATCGCGACATCGCCCACCAGGCGGCGAACAACATCACGAACGACCCCGGCTGGGCAGGCATCGAGACGAGCACCACCGGAAAGGCCTCCCCGCCGCACAACCCGGAGGCCATTACCGGGGCCGACATCCTGGCGAACGCGGGCTACGGCATCGCCGGCTGGCAAGCCGCCCAGTCGTGGAACCGCAAGGCTGACTTCTGGTCCAAGATATCCAATCTGCACACGGAATACGGAGCACTCAAGGACGGCCCCGAAGGGCTCGTGCACCAGAAGAACGCGCTCCGGACAGCAGCGGAGGCGACCCGCCTCTCACAGCTCGGAAAGATTGCCGACCTCGCAGGCAAATACGCGGGGCCGGTAGCAGGTCTACCTCTCGCTATTCTTGGCGCCCAGAACGACATCGCGTCTGGTGAATCACCCGCGCAGGCCTACGGGTCGAATCTGGCCGGTTGGGGAACAGGTTTCGTCACCGGACTCGCCATCGGTGCTTCGGTTGGCGGTCCAGTCGGCGCCGTGCTCGGGGCCATTGGCGGAGCCGCTGCGAGCGCGGTGACCTCTGGCATGGTCGACAACTGGGTCGAGCACGGTTCCGTGGCGCCGCAACCAGCCCAAGACCATCGCTCGCAGACGTGATCACCAGGCGACGAGGGGAGCCACGATGATGAACGAGAACAACGATCAGCCCGAACTGCCCGCGTTCGTCTACCTGCCGTGCACCACCCACGTCCAGGATCCTGCCGACGCGGTCGTCGAGTTTCGCCGTGTGGCGGATGACCGCCTGGCGCTGATGACATACTCGTCACTTGACCAGCTGAAATCATGCTGCGGGGACCAGCAGCCATGGCTGGGGGTCCCCACGTCGGTGCTCGAGCACCTCCATCAAGCGCAACCGTACGACCTGGTCCTGGTCGACGTCGTCATCCCGGAGGAACTCCGGGCTGTTCCCCAGAATCCGCAGCCGCGGCACACGACGGCCTGAGAGCCTGTTCGAGCTCACCAACAGTCTCTGAGACGAGGAGGAGGCGACCCATGACCCGATACGACATGGACCCCGACGGGGTCACCAACGGAATCAACCGGCTGCGGGCAGCGGGTGAGACATTCGGCTCGGCATGGCAAAGCCGGCGGGAGGCACTCACCTCGGGACTGTCCGGCGTCGGCAACGACGTCATCTCACAGGCGTTCCGAGCCAGGTACCTGCCGATCGCCGAACGCCTGATGGCACGCGCCGACGCCATTCCTTCCTCATACCGCAACATCTGCGACGACGCGCAGTGCTGCGTCGACGACTACCTCGCAGCCAACACCCAAGGCACGAGCACCATCCGCGGTCTCACCGGTGCGGATGCAACGCGGGACGCGGAACCTGGCCAGTAGGTCCGGTTTTCGGGGCGCAGGACCCTCTGTGAAGTTGATCCGCGCAGGATCGTCTTCATACCGGGGTTCTGCGTCTTTGCGCTGCACTGCAACAACTTCGGCGTTCGCATGCGCCGACCGCCACCTGAGCACACCCGCATCCCTCAGCTGTCCGCCGGTGGTGGCGGCACCAGGAACATCTCCTCGGGCAGGTCGTCGCGCGCGGACTCGTCCGGCGGAAGGACGGCACGGCGGGGTTGCCAGCGCTCCCTGCGGCCCCGAACCGCTACGAATGCCACCACCCCGCCCAGCACGACGCCCGCCCCGGTGAGGATCGCGGCGGTACGCGCGTTCGACACGCTGGCGTCCCACCAGGCCGACGAGCGCAGCTGCGCCGCGTCCGGCACGGGACGCTCCACCGGGGGCAACGGCGCGGGGGCCGCGTCGACAAGGCCGTCGGTCAGCGCGCGGTAAGGGTTGACCAGTCCGGCCCCGTAGGCCGCGCTGTCCCGGCCGCCCGGCGCCGGGGTCGCGGTGGCGAGGATCCGCGCAGCGACCTCCTCTGCGGACAGCTCCGGACGCGCCGAGCGCACCAACGCCGCCGTCGCCGACACGAACGGCGCGGCGAAGCTGGTGCCGTCCCGGTACTGGTGCCCGCCCGCCCGGGCCGCGGTCAGGACACCCCCGCCCGGGGCCACCAGGTCGACCTGCGGCCCGATCTGCGAGCTCGGCAGCCGGGTACCGGACATGTCCACCGCACCGACCCCGAGCACCCCGTCGTAGCCGGCGGGATAAGTCACGGGGCCCGGCGCCGCGCCCTGCTGCGCGTTGCCCACCGCTGCCACCACGACGACGTCCTTCTCCACCGCGTGCCGGATCGCGTCGCGCACGAAGTGGTTGTCGAGCCCACCGGCGACGGACAGGTTGATGACGCCGGCACCTTGATCGGCCGCGTACCAGATGCCCCTGGCGAGCACCTCCGGGTCGATGGCCTGCGCGGCACCGGCGGTCTCGTCCTTCTCGCTGACGCGGACCGGCAGGATCGCAGCGTCCGGGGCCAAGCCGGCGAACCCGACGCCGCCGGCGGGCGTGGCGGCGATGATGCCGGCCACCCCCGTGCCGTGCGAGACGCAGTCGAAGCCGCCCGGCAGATCCCCGACGAGGAAGAAGTCCTCGCCGCGCAGGACCTTTCCGGGCTGCCGCAGCTGCGGGTGGTCCGCATCCACCCCGGAGTCGATCACGGCGACCACGACCCCGGCACCGGTGCCGTGCTGCCGCACGGCCTGCGCGTCGAGCGATTTCTGCGCCCAGGGGAGCTCGGTGACGGTGGGGCTCGCCGGATCGGGGTCACCGCACGCGCCCGGTGGCGGCGCGGCCACGGCCGCACCCGGATTCACGACGACGGCCGCCGCGAACGCGGCGGCCGTCACCAACCTCCTGGTCCCGTTCATCGCGCTACGCGGGGATTTCCCGGCCATCGGTGCCGGTCAGCCGCTGGACCGAGCCGGTACCCTGTGCCTCCGCCGCGCGGTAGTCCGCGACGCAGCCCATCGCGTCGTCGCACAGCCGCCCGTACGAGGCGGAGATGCCGTCGGCCTTCCTCGTGAGCTTCTCGGCGAGCGGCTGGTACTTATCCAGGAACGCCTGGGCGAGCACGTCACTGCCGAAGCCCGCCTGGGCCGCCTGGATCGCCTTCTTGCGGCTTTCCCACGCGCTGCCGAACGTCTCCCCCGCAGCCCGCAGCTGGTTGATGCTCCTCGTCACGGCGTCCGGGTCCATGTCGTAGTCCGCCATCACTACGCTCCCTCGATCTGCTTGTCGAGCTGGTGCATGAAGGGGTCGGTGTGCACGTCGGTGCCCTCGAGCTTCGCGTCGGCCGGCAGGTACTGGCGGGTGATCTCGAAGAGCTGCTCCCGCGACTGCTCGACGGCATCCTTGATGGTGTCCACAATGGAGGACGCGAGCGCCTTCGAGTCCTTGGTCCGGTAGATCCGCGGATCGAGGTACAGCTCGCTCAGCTCGCCACGGCCGACCACCGTGGCGCTGACCAGACCGTCGGGCGAGTCCGCGGTCGCCTCGATGTCGGCGATCCTCGTTCGGATGTCGAGCAGGTCGTCGCGCAGGCGTTCGTAGTCCGCCCTTCGCCGGGCCGCGTCGATCGTCGGTGCCATGGATTCTCCTCGTGAAACGGGGATTTCAGCTTCACACGCGTCGCGCGGCCCTGGCGTCAGCTGACCTCTTGCGGCCATCGGCCGCCGTTGCGACACCGCCGACACAACACTCGAGCGCGGCGTGAGATCGGTCGACGGTCGAGGGGGTACTGAGATGGCCGGGGCAGCAGGAGGCGGCGGCAACGCATCTGCCGGTGGCGGCGAGCCCGGCGGTGGCCAATCCGGCGGTGGCGGCGGGTCGGCTCCCCCCGAGTCGGGCGGTGGCGGCGGGTCGGCTCCCCCCGAGTCGGGCGGCGAGTCCGCTGCCCCGGAGTCGGGCGGAGGCGGCGAACTGGCTCCCGCGGAGTCCAAACCCGCGGACTCGGCTCCGGCCGAGTCAAAGCCAGAGGAGTCGGCGCCCGCCGAGGAGAAACCGGCGGAGTCGGCGCCCGCGGATTCCAAGACCGCAGGCGACAAGGATCAGCAGCAGCCGGCAAACGGACAGCCGCCAGGGTCGAATGAGCAAGGGGATTCCCAGGACCAGCCTGCCGGGCAGGCGAAAGATGCCGACAACAGCCAGGAGAAGGGCAGCGGTACTCAGCAGCCCGGCGGTCAGGAGTTCGATGATCGCGTCACCGCCGAGGCCCCGCTGCCGGACTCGGACCCGGCCTCCATGCGTGCCGCGGCTGACAACCTGCGGACGTCGGGGACTCGCGATGCGCCGGAAGCCGCCGACGAGGCCAACCGCGCGGCACGCGACCTCGGCGAGACCTTCGGCGGGGAACCGGGAAGGCAGCTCACCACACAGGTGGCGGACCAGGCGGAGCAGACCAGGGCGGTCGGGCAGGACAACGGCAGGCTTGCCGACGATGTCGATCGCGCCGCCGACATCGTCGAGGGGACCACGCAGGAGCGCAAGGCCGACCTCGACAACGGCAGGTCCGTCTACGCGATGGCCGACACCCTGCCGCCGGGCGAGGACGCCGTGGTGAGGGAGCGCACGGTGGCTGACGCCGTGCGTCGCGGTCACGAGGTGATGGATCAGGCCGGCAGGGAGATCAGAGGCACCGTTGGCGGGTGGGCGGAAGGCTCACGAGACGCCGCGAACCCCGCCGATGCCACTCCGCCGCTGGCTCCGGACGGGGGTCGGGCGGTGCCTGCGGCCGGAGCCGCGCCGCCGGGGGCGCCGGCACCGCCGGGCGGGCGGGGCACTGTCAGACAGGCAGCGCAGAAGCTGGACAACGCCCAGAGCTCCCTGGCGCAGGACGGCGACTGGGACGAGTTCATGGACCCCCGCACCGAAAATTCCGTCTTCGACAAATTCAGGAAGCTGGTCAACGAAACGGGCGAGCGCGTGACGGAGGCGGGCAGGTGGTGGCTGACGGTCGAGCCGGAAGGGCCGGATGCCGGCATCACGCCGGAGGGGCCCGGCCCCGGTGGCGGGGTCGGCAGCATCGAAGGGGAGGCCCTCGCGACCCACGGCAAGTGGCGCGCCTTCGGTGGTGCGTTGAGCGGCGAGTACTCGGCCGGGGCCTATGGGTCCGGCCAGGTGAACATGCCGGATTCGAAGGAACCTCTCATCGAGGCCGAAAGGCAGGTCGGGGTGAGGGCGAACCTCGACGAAATCAACGTGCTCGACGCCGGGCCGCTCTCGGTGTCCATCCAGCCAGAAGTCCGAGTCGGACCTGGGGCGAGCCTGGAGGTCGAGCCGCAGGTGGAGAACGGACAGCTGAGCTTCAGGACCAAGACCTCCGCGTCCCCGCTCGTCGGCGGCGGGCTCGGCTTGGATGTCCAGGTCGATCTGAACGAGCTCAACCAAAGCGTCGAGTCCATCAAGCGCTCCATCTTCGGCTGACAGGGGAACGACAATGACAACACCGGGATCGATCGAGTTCCCGTTGCCCGCCCGGTGGCAACCGGTGTCACCGGGCGAGCTGAACCTCGACGTCGCGTTTCTGGCGATCAAGCTCGACACCCACGGCTCCGGCTTCACCGCCACCGTGGTGATCGAGGGCATGACCATGAAGCCGGACTCGTCGCTGGCCGAGCTGGCCGACGATGCCGCAGCGGCACATCCGACGGGAATCATGGTCGGCCGCTCTGCCTGGGAAGGACCTCGTGGGCCACGGTTGAGGCAGGTGCTGCGGCTGACCGACAGGGCCGGCCCGAGGCTGCAGCGGCTGGTGCGGGTGGAGGAGTACGCCGTCTTTCGGGAGACAAGCCTGCCCACCGAGTTTCCAGTGCTCCGCGCGACGTCGACCGCCACGCTCGAGCAGGCCGAGGCGATCGCGGCCGACTTCGAACTGATGCTGTCCGCACTCGACTCGGACTCGCCCACGGCTGGCCCGTCCCGCTTGCACAGGCTTTGACTGATTCGTCGCCGCAACAACGGAAACGCTGACTGGAAGTTCTTCTCGGACGACAGCGAAATGTCCCGGTGCGCTCGTGCGCACCGGGACATTCCGACCACTGCTGTCAGGAACCCAGCCTGCTGCAGGAACGCTGCACCGCGGCCATGTTTCCCTGGTTGCAGCTCTGGACGCCCTGGTTCATGGCCTGCATCAGTTCCTGCCCCGCTGCCATGACCTGCTGACATGCCTTGCTGATCTCGGCGAACTGCCCGCCAGCCTGGTCGAGCCAGTCGGTCCCGGCCATACCCGAGGCTTGGCCCCAGGAGTCGATCGACTGCTGCACACCACTGACACAGCCGTTCATGCTCGTCGAAAGGCCGTCCAGCGCACCGAACATCGCGAGTTTACGAGTCACGATTCACTCCCCTTTCCGTCGTAGGAATCTTCATTCGATGCGAACCGGTCACACGGCGCGGAGCAGCCCCGCGAACGCGTAGGTCTGGCCGGAAGACCCGCCGTCCCCGTCGCCCTCGCCGGAGTCACCGTCACCACCGCCACCGCCGGAACCGGACTCACCACCACCGCCACCTGCGCCGAGACCGCCACCTCCGCCGCCGTCGATACCGTTGAAGCAGGAGGCGCCCTGCTGGTCGGTGTCGAGGTAGTCGTTCATGGCGAAGCTGGTGTCACTGCCCAGCTTCTCCAGTTTCTGGCACAGGTTCTTGATCGCCGCGTCCCACTTCTTGTGCGCGACGAGCAGCGCCTGGGACTGGTCCATGTTCCACTGGGCGGGGATGACGGAGTTCACCTCGCCGTCCAGCTTGCTGCGCTGGCCTTCGATCTCCTGCACGACCACTGTCGCCATCTGGACCACTCGCGCGAGCGTCTCCGTGTTGGCGTCCAACACACCGCCGCCACCAGCATTCACCGGATTCTCCTTCCATCCACACGGCTCACGCCGTCCAGTGCTCCGGAACGCCGCTCGGATCGAGTCCGAGAAAGCGTCCGGGCACGATCGGACGCTAGCCCTGCCGCGGCAGCCGGCAGGTGTGCGCGGCACGTTCCGGCCACGCGGGCCACCCGCTGATCGAGTCGCGGTGACACTCGTCGGCATCAGCACAGCGGCGAGAAGGGATCGTGATGGCCACGGTCGTGGTGCGCAGGCCGGTTCGCAGGCCCGCTCCGGAGCAACCCTCCGGTGAGCTCATCCTGGACCCGCCGCCCGAGATTCCCCCACCGCCCGGCAGGCAGTGGACCCAGGTCCTCATGGTGATCCCGATGATCGCCATGATGGCCGCGATGATGCTGATGTTCTCCGGGAACTTCGGGCAGGGAGCCGGAGTGCTGCGGCTGGTCGTCCTCGGCCTTTTCGCCGTCGGCATGCTGGGAATGCTCGTCGGCACGCTGATCAACTCCTCTGGCCCCAGCAAGCGCGAGATGGGCCAGGAACGCCGGGGCTACCTCCGCCACCTGGGACAGCACCGGTTGCGTCTGACCCGCGCGATCCACAAGCAGCGCGACGCCATGGTGTACCTGCATCCGGAACCCGCGGCCCTGCTGTCGCTCGTCGCGAGCTACCGCCTGTGGGAACGCCGTCCGGTCGACGCCGACTTCGGGGTCGCGCGCATCGGCACCGGGCAGCAGCGCCCGGCGATGACGCTCGTCCCACCCGAGGCCAAGCCGCTGGAGCAGTTGGAGCCGCTGTCCGCGCTCGCGCTGCGCCGGTTCCTCACCACCTACACCGCAATTCCCGGACTACCGCTCGCCATGGCGGTCAACGGGTTCAGCCGGATCTACGTCCGAGGCGACCGCGGCCGATCGGCGGCGCTGGTCCGCGCGATGGTCATGCAGCTCGCGTCGTTGCACTCGCCGGACGACCTGCGGATCGCCGCATGCCCCGGCCGTGACGCGCAGGCGCTCTGGGAGTGGCTCAAGTGGCTGCCCCACGCCCTGCATCCGGAGCGTACCGACGCAGTGGGCCCGCTGCGGATCGTGGCGCCCTCGATCGTCTCGATCGAGGCGATGCTCGACGACCTGCTCGGCAAGCGCAAGAGGTTCGATCCCGCGGTCGACAACCGGGACGCGATGCCGCACGTCGTCGTGGTCCTGGACGGGGGGTCGACCGCGGGATCGGACGATCTCATGGCCGACGGCGGGCTCGAAGGCGTCACGATCATCGACCTGCGCACCCCGCCGCCGCGCGCTCTCGATCCGGCGACCATCGTGCTGCACGTCGGGCAGGACGGTGCCCTCGCCAGTGAGACGATCGAGGGCGCGGTCGACCTCGGCTGGGCCGACGCGCTGGACGTGCCCGCGGCGGAGGGCATCGCCCGCCAGCTCGCGCCCCTGCGGGCGAGCGCGGACCGGCTCGGCGAGCAACCGATGAGCACCGACCTCGACCTCGCCGAACTGCTCGAGATCGGCGACCCGCTCACGTTCGACCCCAGCGAGACCTGGGTGCAGCGACCGACCAAGGACAGCCTGCGGATCAGATTCGGCATCCGCAGCGACGGGACGCCGGTCGAGCTGGACCTGAAGGAGTCGGCCCAGGACGGGATGGGGCCGCACGGCCTGCTGATCGGCGCCACCGGGTCCGGCAAGAGCGAACTCCTGCGGACCATCGTGCTGGCGCTGGCGGTGTCCCACCCGCCGAGCTCGCTGAACTTCGCGCTCGTCGACTTCAAGGGTGGCGCCACCTTCGCCACGCTCGACGAGCTCCCGCACACCAGCGCGGTCATCACCAACCTCGCCGACGAACTTCCCCTCGTGGACAGGATGACCGATGCGATCAGCGGTGAGCTGCTGCGGAGGCAGGAACTGCTGCGCGCGGCGGGAAACTTCGCCTCGCTTCGCGAGTACGAGCGGGCTCGCGCCACCGGCGCTCCGCTGCCCGAGGTTCCCACCCTGCTGGTGATCTGCGACGAGTTCAGCGAACTGCTCTCGGCCAAGCCCGACTTCATCGACATGTTCGTGCAGATCGGCCGGGTCGGTCGGGCGCTGGGCGTGCACCTGCTGCTGGCCAGCCAGCGCCTCGAGGAAGGCAGGCTCCGGGGTCTGGAAACCCACCTGTCCTACCGGATCGGTCTGCGGACCTTCTCCGACATGGAGAGCCGCAACGTGCTCGGGGTCGGGGACGCCTTCAAGCTCCCCCGCGCACCGGGTCACGGATTCCTGAAGACCGACAACGAATCCATGGTCCGGTTCCGCTCCGCATACGTCTCCGGGGTGCACCGCGCGCCGGACGCGAGTTCCGCCGAGCAGAGCGACGATGGTGCCCTCGAGTTGCTCGAGTATTCCACGCATTACCTGTCGCCTGCCGTCGACGCGGACGAAGAGGCGCAGACGCCGGACGGCGAGGACGCGGTCGGCGAAAGCCTGCTGGACATCATCGTCGAGCGGATGCGTGGTCGCGGCACGCCCGCCCACCAGGTGTGGCTGCCGCCCCTGGCCGAATCACCCACGCTCGACCAACTGCTGCCGAACCTGGTCCGCGGCGACGACCGGGGTTTCGGCTCCACGCACGAGCAGCTGTCGGGGGCGCTGCGTGCCGTGGTCGGGATCATCGACCGGCCGATGGAGCAGCGCCGTGATCCGCTGGTGCTGGAGCTGTCCGGATCGGCCGGACACGTCCTGGTGATCGGAGGGCCGCGTTCGGGCAAGAGCACCGCGCTGCGGTCGATCATCACCAGCCTCGCCCTGACCCACACGCCGCGCGAGGTGCAGTTCTACTGCCTGGATTTCGGTGGCGGCACGCTGAGCTCGCTGCGGGGCCTCCCCCACGTCGGCGGCGTCGCGGGCAGGCAGAACGTCGGCGCGGTGCGGCGGACGATCGCGGAGCTGCGGACCTTGATCGCGAAGCGGGAGCGCCTCTTCGCCGAACGCGAGATCGACGGAATGCAGCCCTACCGCAGGCTGCGGCGTGATCAGGCCGCCGGGGACCCGTGGGGCGACGTCTTCCTCGTCATCGACGGCTGGGCGACCTTGCGCAACGAGTTCGAGGACCTGGAGGCGGTCGTGGCCGACATCGCCGCGCGCGGCCTTTCCTACGGCGTGCACGTGATCGTGTCCGCCGCCCGCATGTTCGACCTGCGCATGAACATCAGGGACCTGTTCGGCAGCAAGCTCGAGCTGCGCATCGGCGACCCGGTGGACAGCATGGTCGACAGGGCATCGGCGATCAAGGTGCCGGAGGGCGCGCCGGGCCGCGGCGTCACGATGCGCAAGCACCAGATGCTGATCGCACTGCCCCGGATCGATGGGATCGACGATCCGGCCGACCTCGCGGCCGGGGTCCGCGAGCTGGTGGAGGCGGTGTCCTCGGCCTGGCAGGGCCCGCCCGCCCCCGCAGTGCGGCTGCTGCCGGCCGAGCTGCCGTACGAGCAGCTGGCCGACGCCCACGACGCCCCCGCGCACCGTCTGGCGGTGGGCATCGCGGAACACGACCTCGGCGCGGTGCACGTGGACTTCGCTTCGGACGCCCACCTGGTGCTCCTCGGCGACACCGAAGCCGGAAAGACCACCTTCCTCCGCGCGCTCACCCGCGCCATCACCGACAGCTACGAACCCAGGCGAGCGCGGCTGATCGTCATCGACCACCGGCGCGGCCTGCTCGGCGACGTCGAGTCCGAGCACCTCATCGGGTACGGCACCGACCGCGACTCGACGTCCCGGCTGATGCGGCAGGTGGCCGAAGAGATGGCCGTGCGACTGCCCGGGCCGGACGTCACGCCGGAGCAGTTGCGCGAACGCAGCTGGTGGAAGGGCCCCGAGCTGTTCATCCTGATCGACGACTACGACCTCGTGGTCAGCCAGATGGACAACCCGTTCCTGCCGATCCTGGACTACCTCCCCCAAGGCCGCGACATCGGCATGCACGTCGTGCTGTCCCGGCGCACGGGAGGCGCCAGCCGAGCGCTGTTCGAACCGTTCATCGCCCGGCTGCGCGACATCGGATCGCCGGGCCTGCTGATGTCCGGGGACAAGGACGAGGGTCCGCTCCTGGGCGGGCTGAAACCCGAACTGCTCCCACCGGGCAGGGCATGGCTGGTCGGCAGACGGCATGCCGCGCGGCTCGTCCAGCTCGCCTGGCTGCCCAAAGACCAGCACTCGCCGCCGCAGAACGACAACGCGTGAACGGAGAGCCCATGTGCGAGTCACGCCACGAAATGCACGGAGACCCGGAGTCGATGCGGCGGTTCGCCGAGCAGCTCATCGAGCCCTGCGCACCCGAGGTGGTCGCCGAGTCGCCTGGTGCGCCCGCCTGTCAGGGAGGCATGCAGGGGTGCGCGACGTTCACCGCCGCCGACACGGCCTCGACCCTGACGCTCGCGCGCTTCCTCGCCGAAACCGGTGAAGCCATCGCCGCGCTGAAAGCCGCGGCGGCCGAGGCCGCGGAGGACTACCTGGCCACTGACCAGGCGGGCGCGCACGCCGTGGCGGGCACCGTGCTCGGTGTCGTCATCGTGGAGGACTGAAGATGGACTACGCACGCTTGCCGGCCGTGGTTCAGTTCGCACTGGTCGACGTGGAAGCCCACACCCATCTCGCGCGGGTCGAGCAGGCAAGCCGGATGTGGCGGACCGTCGCGGCGGAACTGCGCGAGCTGTCCGATTCGCTGCGGCACGAGCTGGACTGCCTGCGGCCGGACTGGAAAGACGCGACGGGCCTCGAGTTCGTCCGCCGAGTCGCGCGGTGCAAGGCCACGATCGACGAGCTGCTCACCCGGATCGAGGAGCACCGGCCGTGGCGGGCTCTCGACGATCTCGCCAGGCAACTGCTACTCGTCCGCGCCAAGGTCACCGACGCGGTGGAGCGCTCCACCGACGCGAGTCAACCGGAAGCGGCCACTCACCTCGCCGAGCTCGACCGCTACTTCCACGCGGCCGCCGAGGCGGTGCTCGCCGCAGCCGGCGACGACGCGCGCCCCGCGGCACCCACGGCCGCGAACGGTTCCCTCGCCGACGATTGCTGTTCGCCGCCCGAGACCATCGGCCCCACGCTCGCGGGCGGCCTCGGCCCGAACCTGACACCGTCCGTGGCGCTGCATCCCGTCAGCGGTTCGTCGCTGCCGCCCGGCAGCGTCTCGATCCCAGGTCTCATCGCTGTCCCACCGAGAAGCTCGGCCGGTGGCCGGTCCACCGGGCGCGGCGGACCGGGTGGCAGCCCGGCGGAATCGCGGTCACCGGCGAGCGGGAGGTTCGACGCGAGTGCGTTCGATCCGCGCAGCGCACCCGGCGGCTCCCCTGCGGGCGCAAGCATCCCCGACACCCCGCCACGGATCGAACAGGTCGCCAATCCCGTACCGATCACGGAACCACCGGCCGATCCCAAGGCTCCTCAGCCGCCCGAACTCCCCACCGGGACGGAGCCGGCCACGAACCGAACCCCCGGGGGCATGGTCCCGCCCATGATGATGCCGATGGTTCCCGGTACCGGCGGACCGGCGACCGGTAGGCGCTCCGGCGCCACACGCTTCCTCGAGGGTGAACGACGTACGAGGACCACACCCGCCATGCCAGGTGTTCCGGCAAGGCTACGAGGGAGATCGGCACTGGCCGACCCCGTCGGCAGCGGCTACCGGCCGGTCGCCATGTCCGGAACCAAGAACAGCACGCAGGAGCCCACCGCTCAGGAAGCGCTCGATCACGAGGTGTGGCAGGTCGCGAACCCAGGCGCCGCGTCCCCCTTGAAGCCGGAGGCGGTGGAGCCCGAGCAGCCGAGGCGACTGCGCCGTCCGCGTCTCTGACGACGAGCCGGGGTTGCGCGGATCGCAAGCCCGAAACCTGGCCTCGCCGAATCCCGCCCGATCAGGCGTGGGAACCGAACAGGCGCAGATCCGGAGGCCTGAACCTGCCAGGCACGGCTACCTTCCCGCTCCGTCGGCTAGGAAGAAAGCATGCGAAGCGACATGCGGCTCGGCGCCGCGACCCTGGTCCTGTGCGGCCTCGCCGCTTGCGGCGTTCCGGAGGAGCCACCGGCCGCCCCGCCCCCGCCGGCACCAAGTCCCCCGGCGCCGGCGCCCACCCCGCAACAGGTGGACTGGTTGAACGGGTTCTGCCGAGCGACCAGGGTGTTCACCTCGCCCGCGGAGCCGCCGCCGGACCTGCGCGACGAGTTCGTCGCGATGGACCTGTCGTTGTATCTGAGCACAGTGGACATCGCGCTGGACAGCGTGAAGTACGGGACCACCAGCCTGAGCCCGGATGCGTTCCCGCGTGGGGCGGAGCTGCTCAGCTCCTACTCCACCCCGGCCGAGCGGCTGGGCGCCGAGGTCGACGGGTACGCCGGCCATTACGGCGCTTCCGAGGACGTGCTGCGCGGACTCGTCGCCGAAACCTCGTCCGCGCTCAAGACCCTCAAGCCGGAGGGGCTCGACCTGGCCACGCTGACGGCCGCGGACGGCACCGTCGCCCAGGCCCACGAGAAGGCCGACGACTGCCGCCTCCAGGACGCTCGGAGCGGTCGGCCCTCGGCCGCTCCGGTCGCCCTGCCCGCGGCGAAGAACGGCGAGAACCTGGCCGCCTGCGGGGACGGGACGTGCGAGGTGCTGGTGTCGCCCGCGACCGTGGTCCCAGCGCCTCGGCAGTACGGGTTCCTGACGCTGCGGGTGCGCAGCATCGCCGGTGGCGTGATGGAGATCGGCGCGAAGCTCGAATACGGGTCGATGACCTCGCCCCTGGACACCGGGCGGTCCACGAACATCAACGGCATCGAGGTGAAAGCCGTGGCGGTGGGCGACGGGAAAGCGGTCCTGAGTCTCTCATCCGCCTGATACGCCGGGCCGGCCCCGACGTCCGATCTGAGCACCCTCGCCAATTCTGGCAAAACTGGCGAACTTCCTGTAACGCATCACCGACCCCTGCGAGGATTCCCATGGCCTCCTTCTTCCGGCTCCTCGCCGGCATCGGACTGCTGCTCGCAGTCGGTGCGTGCGCCTCCTCCCCCAAGGAGGAACTCATCCAGCACGCCGACGCGGAATGCGGCGAGATCACCACTCGGTTCAAGGGCGACCTCTCCTTCGACGGGAAGGATGCCTACGAGGGCATGCAGGTCCTCGATCAGCGAGCAGCACTCCTCCAGAACCTGCAGAACGATGTCCGGGCGATGCCGAGCCCCGAGACCGACCAGAGAGGGCTGAATGACTGGCTCACCAGGGTCGACAAGCTCGCGGTGGAGATGCGGACGCTGAGATCCGTCTACCAGAACGCGACTCGCGGCACCGAGACGCTGCTGGTCCTGCAGGTCGCCTTGGTCAACGAGGTCGCGCGGGAGGTCGGTCCCGCGGCCGCGCGGTTCGGGTTCACCACGTGTGCCGACACCGGCGCGTGGACGACAGGCTCCGTCTGAGATGAGCCGTTGCCCGCCTGAGCCGCGGACAACACCACCGCACGTCAACACCTACGGCCAGTAGTCGACCTCCCCACCTCGGGGTGGCCCTGGCAGCTCCCCCGAGGGGCGCTGCCAGGGGCCGGTCCCCCGGGTGCGGGCTCCGGCGACCCCCAGCCGTCGGTGCCCGTGATACCTGTCTAGCCCGGATGGGTTGTCCATGGTCGGTGGCTGGACTCCGGACAACGCACATCTAGACAATCGGGCGTTGATCGAATGGAGGTGTTCGGGTGCCTCGTCCGGAGCGTCCGCTGGACAACGGCCCGTTGGCGGAGTTCGCGGCCGAGCTGCGGCTTCTGCGGGAGAAGGCGGGCAGTCCGCGGTACCGGGAGCTGGCGCAGTGGACGCACTACTCGGTGACCACGCTGTCGGAGGCCGCGGGCGGCAAGCGGTTGCCGACGCTGGCGGTGACGCTGGCCTACGTGCAGGCATGCGGCGGCGATCGGCAGGAGTGGGAGCAGCGCTGGCAGGAGGTCACGGCCGCGCTCGCCGCGCGGAACGACTCCGCTACGTCGACCAACGGGTCCGAGCCCGAGATCGAGTGCCCGTATGTCGGACTGGCCGCGTTCAGCCCCGAGGACGCGGATCGGTTCTTCGGCCGGGAGCACGTGGTCGAGGACCTGCTGGCCCGGTTGCGTGACGAGCGGTTCGTGGCGGTGATCGGCGCTTCCGGCGCGGGCAAGTCGTCGCTGCTGCGCGCCGGTGTGGTGCCGAAACTGCGAGCCGGTGGGACGCGGGTGGCGGTGTGCACACCGACCCAGCAGCCGCTGGAGGTGCTGGCCGCGCAGGTGGCACGCCACACCGGCGAGTCGGCCGCGCGGCTGCATTGCGAACTGGGAGACGACCCGCAGGCGTTGCACCTGGCGGTACTCACAGCGCTGGCCGACGAGCCGGCAGGGGCCGAGCTGGTGCTGGTGGTGGATCAGTTCGAGGAGGTCTTCACCCTCTGCCGCGACACCGAGCAGCGCACGCGGTTCCTGACCCAGCTTGCCAGCGCCACCGCGGCCGGCCACTCCCGGCTGCGGGTGGTGCTGGGCATCCGGTCGGACTTCTTCGACCGCTGCCTTGACCGCCCCGAGCTGGTACCGGCGCTGCGGGCACCGGCACTGCTGGGGGCGATGTCGACCGAGGAGCTGCGCCGCGCGATCACCCAACCCGCCGTTGGCCAGGGCTGCACCGTCGAAGGGGCGCTGCTGGCCGAGATCACCGCGCAAGCCGCGGGACACGTCGGGATGCTGCCGCTGGTCTCGCACGCATTGCGCGAGACCTGGCAGCGCCGCCGCGGCAACACCCTCACGCTGGTCGGCTATGAAGCCACCGGAGGCATCCGGCATGCCCTGACCCAGACCGCAGAAGCGCTTTACACCGGTTTCACCGAGCCCCAGCAGCGCCGGGCGCGAGGTCTGCTGGTGCGGCTGGTCGCTCCTGGGGAAGGTACCGAGGACACCAAGCGCCGCATCACCCGCGCCGAGCTCGACCCCGACGCCGACACCCACGCGGTGCTCGACGCCCTGGCCAGGGCGCGGCTGGTCACCGTCGATGACGACGGCATCGAGATCACCCACGAAGCCCTCATCCGCTCCTGGTCCCGGCTGCGGCAGTGGATCGACGCGGATCGCGAAGGGGTGCGGCTGCATCGCGAACTCACCGCCGCCACCACCACCTGGGAACACCTCGCCCACGACCCCGGCGCGTTGTACCGGGGCGCGCAGCTGACCATCACCCGCGACTGGGTCACCCGCGCGGAGCCGACGCTGGCGCGACGCGAACGCGACTTCCTCGACGCCAGCACCGCCGCCGAACAACGCGAGCACCGCGCCCGCCTGCTCCGCACCCGGGTGCTCCAGGGCGTGTGCGTCGGCCTCGCGTTGCTGCTGGTCGTGGCGTCGGTGACCGCGGTCAGCGTCTACAACGGTGGTCAGCAGACCCTGTCACGGCAACTGGCCCAGCAAGCACGCGTCGCGCAGGCCACCGATCCCGCCGCGGCGATCCGCCTCAGCGTCCAGGCCCACGGCACCACCACGCTCGACGGCACGGCCACCGCCGAGGGCCGCAGCGCGCTGCTGAGCACCGCGGGACACCTCGTTCATCACGGCACACTGCCCAGCAGCAAATCGGTCACCGGGATGAACAAGCTGGCATTCAGTCCTGACGGACGCCTGCTCGCCTCCGCCGACGAGCAGGTGCACGTCTGGGACGTCGCCACCCGCAGGCTGCGCACCCGGCTCACCGCCCCCGCCGCGAACAGCACGGATCGTCCCGCCCCGTACGGGGCCGCGGCCTTCTCCGACGACGGAACCCGCGTTGCCGCCAGCACCACCCTGGACACCGGACGCATCGACGTGTGGCGGCTGGACGCACCGGACCAGCCCGTCATCAGCCTGCCGTCGACCGCCGAGGGCAACGATCTCGAGTTCAGTCCGGACGGCCGCCTGCTGGCCGCTGCCGGCGGCACACGCATCGAGCTCTGGGATCTCGACAGCGGGCGCCTCATCGAGGCTCTCCCGGTCGAAAACGGCTTCTCGGTGTCGTTTTCACCCGACAGCCGAATTCTGGCCTATTCCGCATCGTATCCAGTAGGCGTCGGGATCTGGGACCTTTCCACGCGACGCCACATGCCTGCGCTGCCGGAAGCGTACAAGCACTTCGACCCGAGGTTCAGCCCTGACGGCCAGACGCTGGCCACGATGGGTACCGACGGCACGGGGCCGATCATCTGGGACCTGGCCACCCGCACACCCAAGGTGAGAATCGACCAGGAAATGGTGATCTTGGACTTCGCGTTCTCGCCTGCGGATCAGTCACTGTTGATCGCGAACGCCGACGGCAGCATCGATCGCCGCGATCACAGCGGCAGCGGGCCTCCCGTGCGGCTGGTGCCCGCCCGCCCCGACCAAAGCTCCTCGAGCATGAGCGTCAGCAGCACCGGCGTCATCGCCATGACTTCCTGGAACTACGGCAGCATCATCACGCTGTGGGATACGAACCGGCTCCCCACCCGGCGGGACAGCGGTCCCTATCCGGAAGCTCTCACCTTCAGCGCGGAGGGCAGACACCTGCTCGGCGCGTACAAGTCCGGTGAACTCACCACCTGGGCCGCCGAACAGCTTCGCCGCGTCGACTCCGCACCGCTGTCGCCGGGTTCCCCGGCAGCGACGCTCGCCGGGTTCAGCGCCGAGGGCAGGCGGTTCGTCGCCGTCACCAGTGCCGACGATCCACGGAGCGGCACGATCACGGTCGGCGACACCGCCACCCGCACACCCATCGCTGTCGTCACTGGTCCCGACACTTACCGGGCGGTCAACGCCCAGGGCACGCTGCTGGCCACCACCGGACCCGAGGGTCTCCACGTGTGGAACGTCCAGGGTCCGGCGGCTCGGTTGGTCCACACGTTCTCCGACGTCCACCCCGATGCCTCGGTCGCGTTCAGCCCCGACTCGCAGCATTTGGCAACCACGCGTGTGGATGGATCGTTCGGCGTGTGGGATCTGACCACCGGACGCTCTATCACTCTGCCGATAGCCGCCGGCCCGGCAGACGACCTCGTGCCCCGGTACTCACCGAACGGCCGCATTCTGGCAGTGCGCACCGCCACCGGCGTGACACTGTGGAACGCGATCACCCGCACCCCGCTGGGAACCATCCCCGGCCACTACGGCCACGCCCTCGCCTTCAGCCCCGACTCCCAACGCCTCGCCCTGGCCACCCCGGACAACGCAATCGTCATCCGCGACCTCCCATCCCGCGCCGAGTGGGCAACCCTGACCGGCACAGTGGCCGACAGACCTGACGCGATCTCGACCTTGACGTGGTCCCCGGACGGAACGCGGCTCGCCGCCGCAGGCAACTCCCTCACCCTCTGGACCACCGACACCGAGCACGCCACCACCGCACTCTGCGACACCCTCACCCGCGACTTCCAGGACCAGGCCCGACCTGTCCCCACAGCCTGCACAGGAAGGCAGCCACCCGAGCCGGAGCCGGAAAAGCCGTGACTCACCGGCCGCCGTCCTGGTAGCCCGAAGCAGCAGGCACGGGCCTCAGTCGAGCGCGAGCCCTCTGGTCTCCGGTGCCCAGGCCAGCGACACGACCGCGCCCACGGCCAGGATGGCCGTCAAGACCACCATCGTGGGCGAGAAGCCCAGGGAGTCGAAGCTGATCGGCAGCAGGAAGGTGCCGATCGCGGAGCCGATCCGGCTCATCCCGTTGAGCAGCCCGACACCGGAGCTGCGCAGCTCGGTGGGGAACAGCTCCGGCGGGTACACCTGGTCGAGGTTGGACGACGCCGACATCGTGAAGGTGAACACCAGGAACAGCGGGAACAGCAGGGCGGTGGGAGCGTCCGGCCAGATGCCGATCGGCGCCAGGGACAGCGCCATCACCACGAACGAGCCGATGGTCAGTCCGCGCCGGGTGAGCTTCGCGACGAGCCACAGCCCACCGATGCCGCCGAGCAGCAGGAACAGGTTGAGCAGCGCATCGCTTAGGAACTCGTCGCCGTCCAGGTGGATCTTCGCCAGCACCAGCGGCAGGAACGTGTAGATCGCGAAGTACGGGATGACCTGGCAGTTGTAGAACAGGACACCGAAGGCGGTGTTGCGCCAATGGCGCCTGCCGAACAGCTCCCGGTAGGTCGCTCGGCGCTCGGGCACGTGCTGGGCGGCGAACGCGTCGAAGTCGACCCGCGCTCCGATGAAGCGCGTGACCACGGCCCGGGCCTCGTGCAGCCGGCCGCGGCTGACCAGCCAGCGCGGTGACTCCGGAGTGCCGATCCGCACCAGCAGGACCACGATCGCGGGTACCGCGCTGCTCAGCAGCAGCCACCGCCAGGAGTCGCCGCCGAACCCGACGAGGTAGTTGCCGAAGAAGAAGGCGGCGATG
Source organism: Saccharopolyspora erythraea (assembly GCF_018141105.1). Taxonomy (NCBI): domain Bacteria; kingdom Bacillati; phylum Actinomycetota; class Actinomycetes; order Pseudonocardiales; family Pseudonocardiaceae; genus Saccharopolyspora; species Saccharopolyspora erythraea. Next base: position 6,008,963 of record NZ_CP054839.1, read on the forward strand.
TAGCCGACCGTCCACATCGCGGTGAGCGAGGCCAGCAGCCCGCCGCGGTAGCGGCGCGGCACGAACTCGGCGACCAGCGTCGGTCCGAGCGCGTAGTCGGCCCCGATCCCGAACCCGATCAGCAGCCGCAGCACGAACAGCTCCACCGGGCCGGTGACGAAGAACTGCAGCACCGATGCGACGGCGATGAGCAGGAAGTCCAGCATGTAGAGGCGCTGGCGGCCCATCCGGTCCGCGGCCCAGCCGACCACCGTGCTGCCGAGGAAGATGCCGATCAGCGCGGAAGCGCCGAGCAGGCCCTGCCAGGCCGGGCCCAGGGCGAGCTGCGGGGCGATCAGGGTCAGCGCGATCCCGATGATCCCCAGCTGGTAGCCGTCGGAGAAGTTCGCGCCGAAGGTCAACGCGGTGATCTTGACGTGGAAGCGGTTCAGCGGGACGTCGTCGAACGACGTTGCCTCAGTCGTCGAGGAAGAGTTCCTGGTCTGCGGCGTATTGCTCAAAGTTCTCCAATCGTCGCCGCGCGGATGCTCCCGCGGCGTCAGCCATCGCTTCGAGCAATGAGGTCGAAAGCGACATCACCGCAGCGTGCGAATCGAAGACGAGTTCCTCGCCCACCGCGGCGGCGAGCACGTCATCGGCGTCGGGAGTCAGTGCGGACACGGTTCTGTCCGTCACCAGCACGATGCGCAGACCCAGGTCACGGGCCTGCACCATGGCGCGTTGCGTCTCGCGGGGATACCGCGGCATCGCGAACACGATCGCCGTTTCGGCGCCGCAACGACGCGCGTGGCGCAGCTGGTCGCCGACGATGCTGCCGCCCGAGGTCAGCAGGCGCACATCGGGGTGGATCTTCGCGGCGAGGTAGCCGAACAGCGAAGCCAGCGGGGCGGAGACCCGAAAACCCAGCACCACCAACGGATTCGACGCCGCGAGCAAGGCGCCGGCGGAGCGCAGGGTGCTCTCGTCGGCGAGCTCGGTCCGCAGCCTGGCGAGGTTGTTCATGTCCTCGTCGATGCCCGACTGGAGCTTCGAGCCCCGAGCGTCCCGGTCGGCGGCGGACTCGGAACCCGCCTGGCGGAGATAGCGGCGGAAGTGCCCGTAACCGTCGAACCCGAGCAGCGCGACGAACCGCGTCACCGACGGCTGGCTCACCGCCGCGGCCTCGGCGAGCTCGACGCTGGTGAGGTAGGCGGCGGTGTCGGCGTTGGCCAGCAGGTACGCCGCGATCCGGCGCTGGGCCGGGGTCAGCCGGTGCTCGGTGAAGAGCTCCTGCAGAGGACCGGGCAATCCGGGTACCACCCTTGCCAACGCGATGAATGGGGAGTTTCATGCAGCATCAGATTTGAATGAACAATTGTCAAGGGGTTGGCCATGCCAGACAGCAGCCGGGTCCGCATCGACGGCAAGGGGTTGCGCTGCGCGGACGTCGTGCGCGTAGCTCGGCGCAGCGCATCGGTGAAGTTGAACCAGGACGCGGTGCGCCGCACCGAGAGCGCCTACCGCCTCGCACTCGACATCGGAGCCAAGCGGTCGGTCTACGGCCGGACCACCGGAGTGGGCGCCAACCGGCACGCCGTCGTCGACGCCGACTCCGCCGACGAGCACGGGCTCCGCTTGCTCCGCAGCCACGCCGGAGGCACCGGAGAGCCGCTGCCCGACGCGATCGTGCGCTCCACGCTGGTGATCCGGCTCAACCAGCTCGCCGCCGCCGGCAGCGGTGTGCACCCGCGCCTCCTGCACACGCTGGAGACCGCGCTGCGTGTCGGCGCCCTGCCGCTGGTGCACTCCCGAGGCGCCATCGGGACCGGCGACCTCAGCGCGCTCGCCGAGATCGGGCTGACGATGGCCGGTCAGCGGCCGTGGCACGTCGGATCGCTCGACCCGGTGCCGATCAGCCCCGGTGACGCGCTCGCCTTCATCTCCAGCAACGCCGCGACGCTGGCCGAGTCGGTGCTCGCCTGGCACGACCTGCGCAGGCTGCTGCACGCCAGCCACGTGATCGCCGCGTTGTCCTTCTGCGCCCTCGGCGGCTCCCCGGAAGCGTTTTCCGAACAGGTGCACGGGGCGCGACCGCACCCGGGCTCGGTGCGCTGCGCTGCCCAGATGCGGCGACTCCTCGGCTTGGACGTCGATCCGCCGGAAGGACGGCGGTTGCAGGATCCGTTCGGGCTGCGAGCCTTCCCGCAGGTCCACGGCCCCGCACTGGACGCGGCCGACGCCCTGGAGCGGGTGCTGTCCATCGATCTCAACGCCGCCGCCGAGAACCCGCTCATCCACGTCGACAGCGAGCGGGTGTACCACCACGGCCAGTTCTCCACCGCCTACCTGGCGCTGTCGCTGGACAGCCTGCGCGCCGCGCTGCACCACGTCGCCGAGCTGTCCGCGGCGCGGTTGAGCGACCTCGTCGAACCGGAGCTCACCGGCCTCACGCCGTTCCTGTCCTCCGGTCCGCCGGGCAGCTCGGGGATCATGATCCTGGAGTACGTCGCCCACGACGCGCTCGGCCAGCTCCGCCACGCGGCGGCTCCGGTGACCCTGGGGACCGCGGTGATCTCGCGCGGTCTCGAAGACCACGCGAGCTTTTCCACCCAGGCCGCGCGCAGCACCTCCGCGGCCATCAGCGCCTACCGCACGGTGCTCGGCTGCGAACTGCTCGGCGCCGTCCGCGCGTTGCGGCTCGCAGGCGTCAAACTGCCCGACGCACCGGTCGGCCAAGCCTTCGCGCGCGCGACCCGCCAACTGCCCATGATCGAGGAGGACCACCCGCTCAGCGACGAGATCGCGCAGGCGGAGCAGATCATCGACGAGTTCGCCGACTGCTGAGCACGGCGAGGGGCCGCGGAACGCGGTAGCCGCGCTGGGTGAGGCGGTGCTGGACACCGTGCGCGACCAGCTCGCCACCGCCGCCGAGCGCTCGCACGCCCTGCCGATGTTGGCCGGGAGCCGCCAAACGTCCGCTGGACGCACCAACCGCGCGCGCTCCAGACTGGGTAGCGCACGTCCAATGCCTTGACCAGGTCGGACAACCGGTCACCCCCGATGGCCACGAGCAGATTGGCGCAACACATGGACAACCGCACCGCCGTCTCCACCAGCGATCTGGCGCTGCCGGACGGACGCGTCGTCACGTGCGTCAACACGAGGAACGCGGAACTCGTCTGGCAGGAGGTGCGCACGGACTGCTACCGACTGGACCTGCTGAACATTCCGGCCGGGGGAACCATCATCGATGTCGGTGCACACATCGGGCTCTTCTCACTGTTCGCAGCCCAACGCATACCAGGAGTCCGGCTGATCGCCTGCGAACCAGCACCGCCGTCCTTCGCCTGCCTCGCCGGAAACCTCACCGCCTTCGCCCCGAACGCGATCGCCTTGAACACGGCAGTCGCCGAACAACCGGGTAGCGCCGAGCTGACCTACTACCCCGATGCCGAAGCCATGACGACACTCGAGGCCGACGACGAAGACGACAGGAGCAACGTCGCCGCGGTGGCATCGAACCTCGGAATCGCCGACTCCGTTCAGGACTACGTGCAGACCTTCAGCCGGCGCACCGAGCAGTACACCGTTCCCGTGACGACCATCGGCCACATCATCGCCGACCACGACCTCAGCAAGGTCGACCTGCTCAAGATCGACGTGGAGCGAGCCGAGCTGGCCGTCCTACGCGGAATCGCGGACAGCGACTGGCCGAGGATCCACAACATCGCGGTCGAAGTACACGATGTCCACGGTCGTCTGACCGAAGTGGTCGCACTGCTGGAACAGCAGGGATACCGGGTCGAAGCACTCCAGGAAGACATGTACCGCGGATCAAGCGTCCACATTGTACTGGCCAGCCGTACCTGACGCCGCGGGCGAAGCAAAATCGCACTCGCCCGCGACCGGGTCAGGGATCAGGTGGCGAGATCGCGCCGGGCGTAGCCGATGACACCGACGATCACCAGACCGCAGGCCGTGGCCGACAACCCGGCCGCACCCGCCCAGTTCGCCGGTGCGGCCGGTACCGAGGCGATGTGCGCGAACGGGGACAGCTGGCCGACCCATCGCGGCGCACCGGTGCTCTGCGCGAGCACCTGGAGCAGGAAGCCACCGGCAGCGGGCAGCGATCCGACGGCGAGCACCGCCCGCGGGGTCCAGCCCAGCGCGAGGACCGCGGCTCCCAGGCACAGCAGCGCGATCGGCGCGATGTTGAGCACGCCGGCCAGCGAGGCCCCGAGTCCGAGGTCCGCGTCGACCGCGGTCGCACCCGCCCAGGTCGCGACGCCGGCCCCGGCCAGAAGCACGAACACGCCGCCGACGGCTGCCGCGATCTCCACCCCGATGAGGTGGCCGCGCGACACGGGCTGGGCCAGCAGGAGCACCGAACGCCGATCGACCTCATCGGCGCGCACGGCGGCGATCCGCGCCGCCGCGTACACCCCGACCGGGATCGCGAGCAGGCCGTACATCGCCGCCGCGTAGCCCGTCGCCTTCCCGAGCCCGCCGAACCCGGCCGCGGCGGCCAGTTCGGCGAAACGCGGGTTGTCGGTGAGGAACTCGGTGAGCGAATGCGTGAGCAACCCGATGAGCAGGAAGTAGGAGGCGATTCCCAGCAGCCAACCGACGAGTGGGCTGATGCTTCTGCGGACCGCGAACGACCCGACCGAGCTGAGCAGCCAAGTCCGTGCCGGACGCGTGGCGGCGACGGTCAACAGCCCAGCGCCCACGTCACGCCTGCTCGCCACGACAACAGCACCGAAGAGCAGAATCAGCGGCACGACTGCGAGCACCAGCAGCGGGACCGGCCGGTTGGCCGCGTAGGGCTGCACTTCGGCGACGACACCGAACGGCGTGACCCAATGCAGCCATGCCAGGGCCTGCACGCCGTCGGCGACCATCCTCATGAGCAGCATCGCGCCGAGGACCCCTACCGACAGCCCGCTCGCCGCCCCGCGCGTGGGCAGGAGCTGCGCGGCGAGCCCTCCCAGCGCGGCGAATCCCAGGCCGACGCCCGCGATGCCGGCGGCATGCAGAACAGCCCCGGTCGCCGACGTCCCGGCGGCGACGAGGGCCGCGGCCACCGCGCCGCCGACCAGTACGACGCCGGCCGCGAGGACCAGGAGGGCCCTGGTCACCAGAGCCGTCTTGCGCACGGATGCCGCCAGCAGCAGGTTCCAGTGGCCCGATTCCTCCTCACCTCGCGTCAGCCGCGTGGCGCTGAGCACCGCCCAGACCGCGACCAGGACGGCGACCGGGGTGCCAGTGCGCCAGACGGTGAATCCGCCCGGGTCGTCCAATGCCACCGGCGGTCCGAACAGGGTGCGGATCGCCGGGTTCGCGGCCAGCGCCTGCAGCACCGGAGCGTTGAGCACACCGGCGAACGTGGTCTGGTACTGCCAGGCCACCAGGGCCGACATGCCCGCCGCGGCGGCGAGCACCACGCCGGTGCTGAGGCGGATCTGGCGGACGGCGAGACCGGTCACCGCTCGGCCGGGTACGCGCGCTGCCGAGCCGGGTTCACCGCGCAACGTCACGGCGCTCATCGGGCCGCATCCCCGTAGTAGTCGAGGAAGATCTCCTCCAGGCTCGGCTCGCGCATCCGGAAGGTCGTCACGTCCGAGGCCGCCAACGCGCGCAACGCCGGGCCGGGCGGTCCGGTGAGGGAGAACCGCATTCCCGTGCCGTCGAGGAACTCGACGTCGTGGATTCCGGGCAGCCCGCTCACGTCCGGTGCGGCCCCGTCGAAGGAGACCTCGACGTCGGTGCGGCGCAGCCGGCGCAGCTCCGGAATGCTCGCCACCTCGGCCAGGCGTCCGGCGCGCAGGATCGCCACCCGATCGCACACCGCCTCGACTTCGGCCAGCTTGTGGGAGCTCAGGAACACGGTCTGACCCCGGTCCCCGGCCTCGGCCACGCAACGGCGGAACTCCCGCTCCATCAGCGGGTCCAGCCCGCTGGTCGGCTCGTCGAGGACCAGCAGCGGTGCCCGGGTCGAGAAGGCCGCGACCAGGGCGACCTTCTGCCGGTTGCCGGTCGAGTACGCCTTGCCCCGCTTGCCGAGCTCGAGTTCGAACCTGTCGACGAGCTCGTCACGGTAGGCGGTGTCGCTGCCGGGCCCGATTCCGGCCAGCAGCTCCAGAATCTCGGCGCCGGTCAGCGTCGGCCACAGTGCCACGTCGGCGGGGACGTAGGCCAGGTTGCGGTGCGCTCGCCGAACATCCCGCGCGTCGTCGGAGAACACCCGCGCCGTGCCCGAGGAGGGCCGGATGAACCCCAGCAGCATGCGGATCGTCGTCGACTTGCCGGCACCGTTGGGTCCGAGGAAGCCGAACACCTCGCCCGGGTGGACCTCCAGCGACAGATCCTCCACAGCGGTGGTGCGGCCGAACCGCTTGGTGAGCTCGCGGGTCTGGATCGCCGGTGTGTTCGCTGCTCGGGAAGCTCGCGTAGTTGGGGTTGGCACGGGAAACCTCACTCCAGGCAGGGGGCAGATACCGCCGACCAGACTTCCCGGCACACCTCAGCATCAAATTACTCTTCACTCGTCATTATGGACACCCCGGCGACGCCTCCATCTGTTCCGCAGCCGCCGCTTTCCAACTGCGCCCGTCTCAGCGCTTCACCGCGAAGACCGACCTCTCGACCTCCGAAGCGGCCAGCGCGCGGCCGGTGGGTGCGAGGTAGCGGGAGGCGAACTCGGCCGGTCCCACCTGCTTGACCTGCTCCCAGCCGTACTCGTCGAGGAACGCCGGCACGTCGTCCGGATGCATCCCGTAGGTCCAGATCCCGCGTCTGAGCACGTATTCCCGGTACGCGGCTTCGGCCCCGTACAGGGCGGTCCCGTCGAGGAAGTCCTTGCGGACGTAGGTGAACACCATCCGGCTTCCCGGAGGGGCCGCACCCAGGAACCCGAACGTCGCGCGGACGGCGTCGTCGGTCAGGTACTGGGTGACCGCCTCGCAGACGAAGAAGGTTCGCTGTTGCCCGACGCGGTAGCCGTGGTCGGCCAGCGCCTCGGGCAGCGCCTGGGTTTCGAAGTCGACCGGGACGAGCCGGACCGGCTCGGGCACCCGCCCGTACAGCTTGAGCAGACGGGCTCGCTTGCGCGCGATGTTCTCCGGCTGGTCGACCTCGAACACCGGGATGCGCGCGAGCGACGGCAACCGGTATGCGCAGGTGTCGAAGCCCGCGCCGAGGATCACGACAGCATCCAGCCCCTCCTCGGCGGCTTCGGTGATCCTGTCCTCGACGTAGCGCTTCCGGCAGAGCATGCTCGCCCACAGTCCGGGCATGTGCTTGTCGGTGGCGGAGGCCATCCACCGCCGGGCCGGGCCCCAGCGGGTCAGCGCCACGACCGGTTTCACGCGCGCGGGCAGCATCCGGCGGGCGAGTTCGTCGCGCAACAGCGGGCGCGGCTCGTTCTGCTCGATCGCGACGATCGTCACCGGCCCCACGGCGGTCTGCGCGGCGCCCTCGCTCATGATCGCTCTCCTCTCGAGCCGTTCGCGGCCTGCGGCAGCAGCAGTGCCGACGGGTGCTCGGGATCGTGGAAGATCTCCTGATCAGCGGGCTTCATCGCGGTACCGAGCTGATCACCGGTGCCGAGGTTGCGCGCGTAGCGCGGATGCGCACCGCTGGACACCTGCAACCGGACCCGATGCCCTCGGCGGAACCGGTGCGCCGTGGGCCACAGCTCGATCCGGGCTGTGCGGACACCGGGCTCATCGGACCGCGCCAGCCGCACGATGCCGTCGGAGACGTTGGTGGACCGGCCCCCGGGTGCGACGTCGCACACCCTGGTGAAGACGTCGGTGTCCTCGTTGCTGGACCAGAGGTGGATCTCGGCGGTCACCGGCCCTACGACGTCGAGGTCGCTTTCCAGCGGGTCGCTGGTGAACACCAGGACGTCGCAACGCGCTTCCAGGCGCCGGTTGTCCTTGGCTCCGGCGTTGACCGCGACGATCGAGCCGCCCAGCGACGGCGTCGGATCGGCCGGGTCGTAGCGGTACCGGCTCGGGGCGGAGGCGGCGGGCGCCCGCGGTGCGAGCGTTCCGCCCGCGTGCAGGTACCACGCTCGGCGTTGCTCCCGCGGCGGCCAGTCGGCGAAGTCCTCCCACTGGTTCGCACCGGTGATGTTGACCCGCACCGGCGCTTCGGGAAGTGCGCCCCGGCCACGCAGCGCGTGGTCGAGCACGGCGAACGACTCCTCCAGGTAGCGGCGGGTGGTCATACCCCGCCCGTGCGTCCACGGCCCCACGAGCAGGCGCACCGTCCGACCGGACTCGCGCAACGCCGCGTAGTCGCTGACCATGCGCGGCAGGAAGAAGTCGTGCCACCCGCCGCACAGGAGCACCAGCGGCGGCATGTTCCCGACGTTGCCGCGGTGGTCCATGCGCGCCCAGTACTCGTCCGGCTGGGGATGCTGCAACCACTCCTGGAAGTACGGGACCTGCTCACCGACCGCCGCCCGGTCGGCGTCGCGGATGTCGGCGACCATGCACGCCCGCCGCAGTCGGCGCGGCCCAGTGAACGCGGTCAGCAACTGCGGCAGGAGCCGCCCGCGCGTGCGGAACATGGTGTGCACGGCCTGGACCCAGGCCAGCGCGTTGCCCAGCGCGAACACCCCGCCCGGGTACGTGAACGAGTGGTAGAACTCCGACGGCGCGTCCTGGATGACGGCCGCCTTCCACTCCGGAACCGGCTCCCGGGCCAGTTCCCATTGCACGTAGCCGAGATAGCTGGTTCCCCAGGTCGCCATCGCGGCCGGGAACCACGGCTGGTCGCGCAACCACTCCAGCGTCGCACTGCCGTCGTGGGAGTGGATCGTGAAGCCGTCGAACCTGCCCCCGGAGTCCGCGGTGCCCCGCATGCTCTGCTGGAACACCTGGTACCCCTGCTCGGCGATGATGCGGGCGAGCAGCGCGTAGGCCTGGCGACGCCCGTAGGGAGTGCGGATCAGCACGAGCGGAGCACGCTCGTCATCCGCCGGGTAGTAGCGGTCGGCCATCAACCGGACCCCGTCGGGCATAGGCACCGCGAAGTCGCGCTGCACCCGCACCCGCACTCGCGCGCGAGGAAGTCCGAGCAGGCGCCTCGTAGCAGCGCTCATCAACGTCATCGCGACACCACCTCGTCCAGCGCGAGGAAGCGACGCATCAGCGCGGTGACCGGCCGGCTGCCCGAGAGCCGGAGCACTTGTGTCCGCGCGTGCAGTGCGGCGCTGTTGGACGCCACGAACAGGCTCTTGAGACGTCGTCCCTGACGCCTTCGGCGCTCGGCGACCGGCCGCAGGAGCCGTTCCCAGCTCCGCAGCGCCCCTGGGATGTCCGCCGGGTTGCGCTCCAGCACGGTACCGAGCAGTTCGGCACCGCCGAGCGCGAGCGAGGCACCGTAGCCCGCGAACAGGCTGACGCACCACGCCGAATCACCGAGCAGCACCACCCGCCCGGAACTCCAGCGATCCAGCCGGATCTGGCTGACCTGGTCGTAGAACACCGACTCCGAGCCTTCGACCGCGTCCAGCAGATCGGGGACCACCCAGCCCAGGTCGGCGTAGCGACGGCGCAGCACGGGTGGAGCCCCGTCGGCGAGGTCGGCCTCGGGCGTTCGGGAGCCGAAGATGAAGAACGCGGCGGACCGGCCGCAGGTCGGGTTGACCACGCTGACCCCTCGGTCCACCAGGCTCAAGCTGACCCCCGACGCGGGGGCGATCGCGGCGGGAACCTCGTCGAGCAGGCTGATGGCGACGAGCGCGCCGAAGTCGTGGCGGAAACCGCGTTCGGCACCGAACAGCAACGACCGCACGCGCGAGTGCAGGCCGTCCGCACCGACCACGAGATCGGCCACCTCGGTCGTGCCGTCGCTCAACTCCACCGACACTTCATCGGTCGCCTGGCTGATGCTCTCCACCGTGGTGCCGAACCGGAAGTCCACCCCGTCGCCGAGCGCGTCGCGGAGAACCCGTTCTATGTCGCCGCGGAACAGGGCGAGCATCCGATCGCCCACGAGTGCGCGCTGCGCGTGCGGATCCATGGCCGCGAGCCGCCGCCCGTGCTCGTCGACGTGAACCAGTTCGAACGGCTCGGGCTCGGCCGCCCGCAGCTCGGGCAGGATTCCCAACCGCTCGGCGGCCTCGTACCCCAGTCCACCCAGGTTGAGCATGTAGCCGCCGTCGCGCAGCCCCGGTGCCCGTTCCAGCACGACGACCTGCCAGCCGCTGCGCCGCAGGCGGAGCGCGGTGGCCAACCCGGCGATCCCGGCACCCACGATCAGCACACGTCTTCCGGTCGGCATGACAGTCCCCTCTCCACGGGTTCTTCCACCACGCCGACCAGACTTCCCGGCACACCATCGACGCCCTCCGGGCTCGATGACCCGAAGGTACCCTGTCTTCAGAAAATTCTGAAGGAAGGGATTCCCGGGAGGACGCGTGGACAGCGGCAACGCCGCGGAACGACTCGCCTTGGCGCTCACCCGCAGCGGCATGCAACGCATGCCGGCACGCCTGCTCGCGACGTTCCTGTTCACCGACGAGCCGACCCTGACAGCGGGACAACTGACCGAAGAACTCCAGGTGAGCGCGGGGTCGGTGTCCGGGGCGCTGAAGATGCTGACCACCGTCGGCCTCGTCGAGCAAGCCCCCGCACCCGGAAGCCGCCGCGACCACTACCGCATGCGCGACGACGCCTGGGCCACACTGTTCTCCCACCAGAACGCGGTGGTGCGCACCATCCTCCAGGCGGCCGAAGAGGGCATCGCCGCCACCACCGACGACGGCCCCGCTCGCCGCCGGCTGACGCAGATGCGCGACTTCTACGAGTTCGTGCTCGCCGAGATCCCCGCGCTCGTGGAACGGTGGAAGCGGGAATCGGGCACCACGCACACCTGATCCCTGGCGCGGTACTGCGGGTCATCCGCGCCCTGTTGCAGGGGATTTCTGCCCTTTGTGCATGGACGAGTCGCGGTGCCATGCATGGTCACCAGCGCCGTCGTGGGCTCGTTCCTCTCGCACCGTTTCGCCCCGCGGCAGCTGCTCTCCGCCCCTGCCGGCTGCCGTGCGCAAGCTGCCCCCGCGGCACCAGTTGCGAAATCCTGTCATGTTCGTCGTCTGGGTCGGATTGATCGTCGAACAACGGCGGTTGACCGTCCCGGGACCTGACGCGAACAAGCCCATCACGACTTTCTCGGCACAGAGGTGGGCGAAGACTCAGGCCGGGATAGCTTCACGATTCGTCCCAACTGCCCATCCTGAGTAGATCATCTTGGCATGTCACGGGAACGCGATGCGGTCGCCGAGGTCGAGTTCGAGCGGGCCACGGGTCTGCAGCCCCTGCGCGAACAGCGTTGCCATGCGGGCCTTGACCGCCTCCGAGCCAACGACGCGTCGTCCGGGCCACCCGCTTCGGCCGCCTCGGCCGTGTACTCCGCGATCTTGGTGAGATCGACGTGCGGCACGAAGTACTCCGAATCGGCGCTCTCGAGCACCACGACCCGGACATCCTCGCCGGACTCCAGCTCGCCGGACAAGGCCACCAGGTCGCGCACCAACTCCGGCCCCGATCAGGTTCATCGGCGGCGCATCGATCACAACACCCAGCACACCGTCGTCACTGCGTTCGACGCGCAGCGTGCCGTAAGTCCGGGCCATCTCCTCCACCCCCGCATGCGTGAGCCGTCGAGCGACCGCCCACGCAAGTGATGACGTCGTGATCTCACGTCGGGAGCCCCGTTGCGACCTGCTCGGCCAGCATGTGCTCGGTGCATTTCTCGGGCCAGTTCGGTACGCATAAATGCACTGTCGTACCCGCGTGCCTGACAGCGAGTGGTCACTTTCCCGGCTGACGTCAGGGGCATCGGACCCTGACGACGCAGGGCGCGGGAGCGGACAGTGGTGAGGCCTGTCCCGGTGGTTGGTAGGTCCGGAGCATCCCAGCCCGTTTGCCTCGGTCCGCCAGAGGGAACATCGATGATGCTCCCCGCCGGGCAGGCCCAGCTTGGAGATCACATTCGCCCGCCGGGCGCGGTCGCGCGAGCACCTCTTGGCCGGACTCGGCCGGGCAGCCCTCAGCGCCAGAGGCGCCGTCTCCGCCGCCCGGCCACCCGGGGAAGTAACTCCGCACCGCGCGGATCGCGAACTACCTCCCCATTCTCATCGAACGCCGCGCACGCACTCATCTCGTCGGCCCATCATGACCACCGGCGTTCGGGGACATCGAGACGTGGCTCGATGCCCCCGAACGCCGGTTCGACTCAGCTCGACCGCGCAGCCGACCGTTGGCCGCCGGACGAACCCGACCTGCTCTCAGCCGCGCTCTGCTGAGCCAACGCGGTGCCCACTCCGATCGCCGCCGCCACCGGCCACGCGAGCACATCGAACGCGGCCAGCGCTCCCAATCCGCCGTAGAAGACCATCGCCTTGCCGGACGGAAGATAGCTCCGCACGGTGTTCGCCGCATTGGCGAGATCGTCACGCGTGGGAATGTAGTGATCGGGCTGGTGGAGTTCGGCGGTCACGCCCGGCAGGTTGACCGTCGTCACCCCACGCCCTTCGGATTTCCGTTGCTTGGTAGCCATAACTCCTCCTCAGCGCATCCGGTCAACACGCCGGCATCGAGCCCGGGGTACCACCGAGCGGGACCCTCCAACCGTTCCACGGCCCGCCCGTCTTCGTAGCGACGCGCCTCGAAGCAACCACTCGGGTCCTTGCTCGGCCAGAGCGTGAGGCGGGCCGCATCGCGGGGTGCCGACCGGCCCACATGGGCGGGTCTTGACCTTGCTGGAGCACTCGGCCGACCGAGTACATGGCCGTGGCGGCGTGGCCGCGGTGGCCGCGTTCCTCGAACAGGCGACCGAACTCAGCCCCGATCCGGCCCGTCGCGGCGCGCGTGCGCCGGCCGCAGCGCAGGCCACGTTCGACGCGGGTGCGCCCGAGGCCGCGCTGCGACTGCTGGCCCGATCACCAGCCGATCACCGGAGCGCCCTGAACGCTGCCCGCATCTCGGTGGAGAAGAGCTCCGGCTCCTCCCAGGCGGCGAAGTGGCCACCGCGGTCGACCTCGTTGAAGTACGCGAGGCTGGGGTAGACCGTCTCGACCCAGCTGCGCGGGGCAGCCCAGATCTCGCCGGGGAACGTCGTGAAGCCCACCGGAACCGAGACCTCCGGAGGAACCTGGCCGGCGGCCTGGACCCGTCCGAACTCCCAGTACCACCGGGCGGCCGACGCGCCGGTGCCCGTCAGCCAGTACAGCGTGATGTTGTCGAGGACGGTGTCCCGGTTGAGGTTGCCCACGGGCTCCCCGTCGAGGAACGCGCGGGAGATCTTGTAGTAGCTGTCCGTGTCGTGATCGAGCAACCAGGCCGCGAGCCCGACGGGTGAATCCAGCAGGGAGTAGCCGATCGTCTGCGGCCGGGTGGACTGCTCGAGGAAGTAGCCGAAGCCGTCTGTCGTGAACGTGTTGAGCGCGTCGTGCGCGGCGCGTTCCTGCTCGGACTCCGCCGGCAGTTGGTCCTTGAGACCCAGCGCCCCGGCGAGCAAGTTCATGTGGATGCCGATCAGCCCCTCGGGCGCTTGGCGGCCCATCGCGTCCGTGACGGTGGCGCCCACATCGCCTCCCTGGGCGACGTAGCGCGTGTAGTCGAGGCGGTCCATCAGCTCCACCCACGCGCGTGCGATGCGGCCGGACCCCCAGCCCAGCTCGGTCGGCTCACCGGAGAATCCGTAGCCGGGCAAGGACGGCAGCACCAGGTCGAATGCGTCTGCGGGGGTGCCGCCGTGCGAGGTCGGGTCGGTCAGGGGACCGACGGTCTCGAGAAGCTCGACGACCGAGCCGGGCCAGCCGTGCGTCATGAGCAGCGGCAGCGCGTTCTCGTGCCGCGACCTGACGTGGACGAAGTGGATCTGCACCCCGTCGATCTCGGTCGTGAACTGCGGCAGCGCGTTGAGTTTCGCCTCGCACCGGCGCCAGTCGTACTCGGTCCCCCAGTAGCGGGCGAGCTCCCGCACCGTCGCCAACCGCACGCCCTGCGACCGATCCTCCACCAGCTCGCTGTGGGGCCAGCGCGTCGCGGCGATGCGGCGGCGCAGGTCGTGCAGATCGTCCTTCGAAACTTCGACCTCGAACGGGCGGAGCTCCGGACGGGTTGGGACGGATTCCGTGGTCGCTGTTTCGGACATGGCAACACTTCTCCTCGGGGACGGCACCAGCCCGGGCCCAGACCCGGTCGGCGGTGGAACCGCCCCGGCAGGACCGCCGCGCCCGTTGAGACAGCCAATACCCTGGTCCGCGAGAACTGCCAGGGGCGTTCGTCCCCATTTGCCGGGCAACCAATCGGGGCGGCCGGCGGGGCTAACCGGAAGCGACCAGCGGGATCTGAAGACTCATCGTGCCTTTCAGATCCAACCAGGCCGTGTCCGGTCCCCGGACAAGACGCAGCACCACCCCGTCGCAGCCCGGACATCGGGCGACCAGGCCGGGTGCCTGCTGGTAGACGCGGAGCGCTGCGACCGGGCCGGTGCGCCCGCAGCCGACGCAACGCTCGACGGCGGCCGTGACATCGACCGCGAAGACCTCCGCCAAAGGCCCGGCCAGGGCGTTGCCGTCCACGTACCGCTGTGTCATGTCATCCTCCACTCGGGCCGAACCTCTCGGTCTTGATCCGCCCTGGCGCATGGCCCAGCGCCAGCAGAATGTCGGCGGCCGTCTCGACGAAACCCGTGGGGCCGCAGACGAAACAGCTCGGTTCGAACTCCGGCGGCCAGCCACCACGGTTGATGTCCGCGATGCCGATCCGTCCGGGCTTCCCGCTCCAGCCCTGCGGCGCCGACCGCGTGTACACGTACGTCACGTCCAGGCCGTCGTCCCCACGCGTCGGCCGAGCCAGCTCCCGGGCGTAATACACGTCCGCAGGCGAGCGGACCGAGTAGAGCAGGCGGAACGGTGTACGACTGCGGGCCGTGCGACGCGCCCGCACCATCGCCATCAGCGGCACGATGCCCGACCCTCCCGCGATCAGCAGCACCGGCTCGGTCTTCGTCGGGCGCCACACGAACCAGCCACCGATGGGTCCGCGCACCTCCACCGGGTCTCCAACCGAGTACACCTCGGTCAGGTACGGAGACACCTCGCCGTCGGGCACCCGTTGCACCGTCAGCTCCAGCCGATCACCGTCTGCGGGGGCGGCCAGTGAATAGCTGCGCTGCGTGCTGTAACCGTCAGCTGCGGTCAGCCGGACGTCGACGTGCTGCCCGGCCGAATGTCCCGGCCAGCCCGCCACGTCCAGCAGCAACGTGCGTGCCGTGGGCGTCTCGTCGCGGTAGTCGACCAGACGTGCAACCCGCCAGCTCAGTCGGCGGGTCAGTCGCCCTGATACCGCTGCTCGCGCCACGGGTCACCGTAATCGTGGTAGCCGATGCTCTCCCAGAACCCGGGCTCGTCCTCCAGCAGCAGCCGTATGCCATGCACCCACTTCGCCGACTTCCAGAAGTACAGATGCGGCACGAGCAGCCTGGCCGGACCTCCGTGCTCGGGTGCAAGATCGGCACCGTCGTACTCGTAGACGATCCACGCCTGGCCATCGAGCAGATCCTCCAACGGCAGGTTCGTGGTGTAACCGCCGTAGGAGTCCACCAGCGCGAAATCCGCCGCCGTGTCCACCTCGGCCAGCAGCGTGTCCAGCGACACGCCCCTCCAGACCGTGCCCAGCTTCGACCACTTGGTGACGCAGTGGATGTCGACTTCCGGCGTCTCCCCGGGCAGTTCCCGAAACCGCGGCCACGACCAGCGATGGACCTGCCCGGTCTCCGTCGTGATCACGAACTCCCACTCGTCCAGCGAAACCCGCGGCGTCGGACCCGCTGACAACACCGGGAAATCCTCGATCAGATACTGGCCCGGCGGCAACTGCGGCCCGGCCGTACGCGGCCGCCCCTGAAAACCAGGCGACACGACACCCATCGCAGTCCCTCCCAGCACGGCTCAGGAATCCCCTTATCGGGCACACCGAGCAGGACAGGCAGTCGACAGCCGCCCAGCACGCCGGGCCGCCCATCAGCGTCGGCCGCCACCAACATGCTGGCCAGGGTCAGAGCACGTAAGAGCCGAAAGGCCCGAACCCGCCGCACTCGGTATGCGTCCAGCGGGCCAGAGCGACCAGACGAGGCCCGACCGAATCAGGTCGCGGAGCGCTACCGCTCACCAACGGAGCCCCGCCCTGCCCACAGCTCCGAAGGATCCTCGTTGCGGATCCGAACCATGAAGTCCTCGTCCTCGGCTTGGACATGGTGCGCTTCGGTCAGCACGTCACGCACGCTGTGCGCCGGGATGACTACGGCGCCGGCGCGGTCTGCGTAGATGTAGTCGCCGGGTGTGACGCACACGCCGCCGACTTCGACGGGAACGTTGGCCGCGCACGGCATCACGGTGTCGTCGCCGGCTCGGGTGGCCTCTCCCCTGCACCAGGTGGTGAAGCGGTACCGGGCCAGTTCGTCGAAGTCGCGGAGCCGGCCGTCGCAGAGCAACCCGGCGAGCTCGTGGTTGTGCAGGCGGGACAATTTGGTGCCACCGCCGTGCGAGACGTCCGGGTAGCCGCCGCTGGAGAGCACGAGGACCGCCCCTGCGGGCGCATCTCCAACCGCTCGGTAGAACCAGCCGGCGAATCCTGCGGTCTGGGTATCGGTGAAGTCCTCGCGGTAAGGCACGTAGGCGATGGTCACGGCGGGGCCGAACATCGGGCGCTGCGGAGTGGGGCTGACCAGGCTCAGCACGTGCGCGCGGTGTTGGTGGGCACGTCCCATGGCATCCACGATGGCAGCGCAACCGAGTCCGGTGACCATCGTTGCCAGGTCCGTGTTCTGTCCGGTCATCGTGGACTCTCCTTCGGACGTACCCGTCAGCGGTAGTCCGGGTTGTCGAAACCGAAGTGACAGCCCGCAGCCCACTCGGAACGCTGGTTGCCGTAGGCGGGCACGCCTCCGGCCTGCCGCAGCAGGGCGGCGATGTGCATGAGGTTGTAGGTCATGAACGTCGTGTTGCGGTTGGTGAAGTCGTTGTCCGGGCCACCCGAGCCTTCGTCGAGGTAGCTCGGTCCGGGGCCCGCCTCGCCGATCCACCCCGCGTCGGCCTGCGGCGGGACCGTGTAGCCGAGGTGTTGCAGGCTGTAGAGCACGTTCATCGCACAGTGCTTGACACCGTCCTCGTTGCCGGTGAACAGACATCCGCCTGTGCGCCCGTAGTAGGCGTACTGGCCGGCATCGTTGAGCAGATGCGAGCAGCCGTACAGCCGTTCGACAACGCGTTTGAGCACGGAGCTGTTGTCCCCCAACCAGATCGGTCCTGCCAGGACGAGGATGTCGGCGTCCAGGACGCGCTGGAACAGCTGTGGCCACTCGTCACTGGCCCATCCGTGCTCGGTCATGTCCGGCCACACACCGGTGGCGATGTCGTGGTCGACCGCCCGGAACTGATCCACCTCCACACCTCGCCCGCGCATGACCCCGGCACTGCGGTCGACCAGTCCCTGCGTGTGGGTGAGCTCCGGCGAGCGCTTGAGCGTGCAGTTGATGAACAGGGCACGCAGCCCGTCAAAGCGAGGTGGCACTTGGGCAACGGTCATCACGGTCCACCCTCGGCCGACGTCATGAGAAGGTCAGCGAATCCCGACCTGCAGGCCGTCCATGCCGCTACGATAGGCAGCCCAGCCTCCCTTCGCACTCCGGCTCTCAGTCAGTACTGCGACGGGGGCAACAGGGGTGTCCCGCCCCTCGTCGGTACTGGGTGCTGCGGGAGCGCGGCTGGGCAACGCTCGGGCTCGGCCGCTACAAGATCCCGAAGCAGCGCATCAAGTGGCCTGATCTGGCGCTGGGCTTCTCCCGAGCCGGGGTCAGGCCAGCGTCGAGGTGTCGATGACGAAGCGGTAGCGCACGTCCGACGCCAGCACGCGCTCGTATGCCTCGTTGATCTTCTCGGCCGGGATGACCTCGACCTCGGCGCCGATGCGGTGCTCGCCGCAGAAGTCCAGCATCTCCTGGGTTTCGCGGATGCCGCCGATCAGCGAACCGGCGAGGGACCTGCCCCCGCATGAGCAGCGAGAAGACGTTGACCGACAACGGCTCGGCCGGGGCGCCGACGTTGACCAGGGTGCCGTTCACGGTCAGCAGGCCGAGGTAGGCGTCCAGGTCGAGCTTGGCGCTGACCGTGTTGACGATGAGGTCGAAGGTACCGGCGAGCTGCTCGAAGGTGGCCGGGTCGCTGGTGGCGTGGTAATGGTCGGCGCCCAGGCGCAGGCCGTCGTCCATCTTCTTCAACGACTGTGAGATGACGGTGACCTCCGCACCCATGGCGTGGGCGATCTTGACGCCCATGTGGCCGAGCCCGCCGAGGCCGACGATCGCGACTTTCTTGCGACAGGTCCATGTACGGGACTCCGACCCTCGATGGTGTGACCGTCAAAGCCACATTGGACGGACGATCCAGCCCAGCACCGGGACCCGCCGACATCGCGCGCGAACTGACCGAGGCGGAGATCGCCGACACCCACGACACGGTCCGCACCTTCCTACCGGGTCTCGTACCGAGCATCGTCCGATCCGACGCCTACCCCGATCTCTACACCACCGACAAGGCACCGGTGCTCGGCACCTTGCCCGAGCGCCCCCGCACCATCATCGCCACCGGATTCTCCGGGCTGGGATTCAAGATGGCGCCCAGCTTCGGGGCCCGAGCCGCGGCAGCGGCCGGCGACGAGCCGGTCGACAACCCCCGGTTCCTGGACCCCGGCCGCTTCCTACCGTAGTAGATCGACAGGGCTGCTCCCCGCTGTATTCGTCGCCGGTCGGACCGCGGGCGCCGCGACCCCAGCCGCCTGCGCAAAAGAGGTAGCTCAACGATCCAACGCCGGAGACAGGTCGGCACCCATGGCCTAGCGGTTCCGCCGTTCGGCCTACAGATGGCAGAGCCGACACCTGCCTCCACGGGTGTCTTGCGCCGTCGCTATTCAGCGCTACTATGTACCGGTACTCAATGTTGCTGAGTAGCTGAAGGGTGGCCGATGGGCAAGCAGGCGACGGAGATGCTCAAGGGAACACTGGAGGGCATCGTCCTCGCGATCCTGTCCGGCCGGCCCGCCTACGGCTACGAGATCACGACGTGGCTGCGCGATCAGGGCTTCTCCGACATCGCCGAAGGGACCGTCTACGCGCTGCTGGTCAGGCTCGAGCACCGCGGCTTCGTCGACGTGGAGAAGGTCCCCTCCGAGAAGGGGCCGCCGCGCAAGGTGTACTCCCTCAACGCTCAGGGACAGGAATACCTCGAAGAGTTCTGGAGGACGTGGAGCTTCCTCACCGAACGGCTCGAACAGCTCCGCGAAGGAGGCAGATGACCATGTCCGACGCTGAAAAGGGCGGTTTCATCTCAAAGGTGATCGGCCCCAAGCGGCGGTGGCGGCAGTACAAGGCTCGCGTGAGACAACTTCCGCCGAACTACCGCACGGCGGTCGAAGCGATCGAGCGGTACCTGATGCACTTCGTGCCGACCGACGACGACAACGCTGCGTCGATGTTCGAAGACCTCGCCGACCTGTTCGAACAGGCCGCGGCGGACGGAACGTCGATCCGCGAGATCGTCGGGAATGACCCGGGGGAGTTCGCCGAGGTGTTCGTCCAGAACTACTCGGAGGGTGGCTACGTCCCCACCCGTGCGCGGAAGCGGCTGACCGACGCCATCTCGCGCGCCGAGGAAGAGAAGCCCCGATGACCCCGCGCACGACCTCCGAACCAATGAGCCGAGTACGGGATCTGAAGAGGTCGCACAAGACGCCCAACGCGAGCAGGTGGACCACATGACGAAGAACAGCACTTCCTCGACCACTGCGAAGTGGACCGGCATGGTGCCGGTGGACGACACGGCCCTCGCGGTCACCGACACCGGCGGTCCCGGCATCCCTGTTATCTACCTCAACGGCCAGTTCGCCACTCAGGGGTACTGGCGGCGTGTCATCGCCGAACTGGGGACGGGATTGCGGCACATCACCTACGACGAGCGTGCCCGCGGCAGAAAGTCGCAGCGCTCGGCGGACTATTCCTTCGAGGCCGCCGTTCGGGACGTCGATGCCGTTCTCGCGGCCCGCGGTGTGGACCGGGCGCTGGTGGTGGGCTGGTCCTACGGGGCGTTCGTCGCGGCACACTGGGCCAGCCGGAACCCGGACCGTTGCTCGGGCGCGGTCCTGGTCGACGGCGCGCAACCCCACGACTGGCTCGACGAGGTCACGGAGGAGGGGGCACGCAAGATGTTCCGGCGGTTGAGCTGGATCATGTGGCTGCTGCGCCCGACCGGCCTGACCCCGCGGATGAATGCCGAACAGATGGCGAACAGCAACATCGAACTCGGCGAGCTCGCCCGCGAACGCGAACTCGGCCCCGTGATGGACAACATCACCGTCCCGACCCGGTATGTGGTCGCTTCGGGGACGTCGTTCGGAAGCAAGGGTGACCAGCAAGAACGCATCCGCGCCAGCCTCCCCGAGGTGACCGCCCGCAACCCCAACATCAAAATCCACGCGAAGGTCCCCAGCAACCACGGCGCCATCCTGCGCAAGGACTTCCGCGCCGTCGCCGAGGCCGTACGCGAGGTCGCTCCCCTCGACCACAGCCGGCACTGAAGTCCCCGCTCTCACCGGTTGCGCGGGTCTGACGAACGGTGGCCGTCGGTCTCCGCGCTCCCCAAACCCGGCTGCGCTTGTTCGCTGCTCGTCAAAGCACGCCGGGCAGGACGAGCAAGCCCCACGCCAGAAATGGCCCGGCACCGACGATTCCGCCGGTGAAAACCAGGATCTGCTTGTAGAAGCGGTTGCGGTCGACACCCCGGGCGTTGCTGAGCACCAGTGCGCCGTTGGTCGAAAACGGCGAGGTGTCGACGATCGTGGTCGAGATCGCCAGCGCGGCCACCAGCCCGACAGCGCTGAGGTGGCTGCCCAGCAGCAGGGGTACTGCGATCGGGATGATCGCGGTCAGGATCGCGGTGGAAGAGGCGAATGCCGAGGTCACCGCCACCGCGAAGCACAGCAGCAGGGCGACGAGCAGCGGTGCGCCCATTCCCGCGGCGCCGTGCGAGATCTTGTCGATGGTGCCCGCCTTCTCCAGAATCCCGACGTAGGTCACCATGCCCGCGACGAGCAGGATGGTGGACCAGCTGATGCCCTCGGTCGCCTTGGCCTGATTCTTCATGTCCAGCACCGTCAGCACCGCACCAGCGGCAAGCGCGAGGAAACCGATCTCCAAGTGGAAGACGAGCGCGCCCACCACGAGGCCGGCCAGGGCGACCAGCGTGAGCCCCTGCCGCCATGTGATCTTCGAACCCGCCGTGCCTTCGTCGTCGACATCCGTCGGCTCGGGCCGTGACTCGGGATTCCTCCGGCGCAGCAGGACGAAGGTCAGCACCGACAGCAGGAGGTTGAAGCCGAAACTGGCCAGCAACAATGCGTACGGCGCGACGTGCAGCGGGGTGTGGTCGAGCATGCCCAGCACCAGCGCGCCGGAGACCGCGATCGGCGAGAACGCCCCCGCGTGCGCGCCGCTGATCACCATCATGCCGATCATGAGCTGGTTGATCCGGAACCGGTAGGCGAAGTTCATTCCGATCGGCGCCAGCAGCGCGACCGCGGCCGGAGTGAACGTCCCGAACGCGGTGAGCACCGCGGCGATGCCGAACAGCACCCACGGTACGAGCGCTACCCTGCCGCGCACGAGTTTGACCCCGCCCTGCACCAGCAGCTCGATCGTTCCGTTGCGGCGGGCCACCGAGAACAGGTAGGTGACGCCGACGATGGTCACGAACAGCTCGACGGGGAAACCTTCGAAGATCTCGTCTTCGCTGAGCCCGAGCGAGGCGGTGCCGACGATGAAGGAGGCGATGAAGGCCAGGATCCCGATGTTGATGGGCATCACGGTGGCCACGACGAACATGACGCCGAGCGCCACGATGGAGATCATTTCTGCAGACATCATTGTCCTTGCATGCGAAAGAGCAGGAGAAGGTTAGACCATGGCCGGCTCGGGAACCAAGATGTCGGCCTGGCAGAGGATGCGGGCCGCACGGCGGATGGTGATCCACCGCGGCCCGGAGGGGGCCGGTTCACCGCTGGTGACGGCGACGACACCGGCTGGAGTCCCGATCCGCAGCTCAGTCGCTCCGGGGGCGGCCGAGGCGGCGTGCACGACGGATCCAGCGAGCAGGTTGGCGACCGCGACACCGACCGCGGAGGTCAGCCCGACAGCCGGGTGCGGTGAGTTCATGGACAGCATCCGCACCGCCACGTCGTAGTCCTCGGCACCGACCTCGTCGCCCAGCCACGTCCGGTAGGACGCCGGGCTGCCGACGATGCCGACTTTCGGTACCGCGTCGTCCGGGGCATCGCCGCGTGCGGCCAGCCCCATGCCGTGGGCGGCTCGGTGCCGGAACCGGCGCAGTACGTCGACCAGGTCGCCGATCTCGTCGAGGCCTTCGGTTCCTGTTCGGCCGAGGGCCGCGGCGTCGAGCAGGACCATGGGTGCGCCGGCGTCGAGCATGCTGGCGCGAGCCGTGATTCCTGCCGCCTCCAGTTCCTCGGCGACGTGCCCCGTGGGCGAGGTCGACCCGGTCACGCCTCCGCAGGGATTCAGGAACTTCAGCCCCACCGCCACTCCCCCGGCCCGGGTTCCGGGCACGGTCTGAGTACCGAACTCGTGCACACGACCGCCGGTGGTGTCGACCTCGGCCTCCAGCACCGCACCCGTGTTGACGTTGCGCATGGCAACCCGCGTCACATCCCCTGCAACAGCAACCAGGCCAGTGGACACCGACCACAGTGCGATCGCAGTAGCGCAATTGCCACAGTTGCTCCCCCACTCCACACGGCCGATCCCGATACCGACCTGTCCGAAGAGGTAGTCGACATGCACGCCGGGCACGGCGGAAGGGCGGATGACGGCGGCTTTCGACGTCGTCGGCGTAGCGCCACCCACGCCGTCGAGCTGCACCGGGTCGGCAGCCCCGTAGGCGTTGACCAGCAGCGCCTCCAGATCGTCCACGGTTCCGGGTAGATCGGATTCGGCGAACAACCAGCACTTGCTGGTACCGCCGCGGACCAACGTCGCGGGAATGTGCACGGAACCTTCTTCCATCACCGAGCGAAACCGATGGCGAGTACCTTGACAAGGCAGAGGGTTCAGTACAATGTTCGGATTCTTATAGTCGGTTTAGCGCTACTAACACCTCGGGGTGGGGCCGGATGCTCGACGTGCGCAGGGTGCTGCTCCTCGTGGAGGCATCCGACCGCGGATCCCTCACCGCGGCGGCGGAGGCACTGGGGATCACGCCCTCGGCTGCCTCGCAGCAGATGTCGCGGCTGGAGTCCGAAGTCGGTCAGCCGCTGCTGCACCGGCTACCGCGGGGTGTCCAACTCACCGACGCGGGTCGTGCGCTCGCGGATCGTGGACGCGCCATCCGGCGCGAGCTGCGGGGTGCGCAGGCAGACCTGGAGTCGTTCGCGCAGCTCGACAGGGGAACCCTCCGGCTGGGATCGTTCCCGACAGCCAGCGCCTCACTGCTTCCGCTGGCGCTGACGCGGTTCTCCCGCAAGCACCCGGCGATGCACACCACCGTGCGATCGGCGTTGCTCGCCGAACTGCTCGAACTGCTGCACACCGGCGAGATCGAACTGGCGTTGCTGTGGGACTACGACTGGAACCGGGTCGATGACGACTCCATGGAGATCGAGCACCTGCTCGACGACCCGACGGTCCTGGTGGTCCCGGCGAACTCGGAGCTGCTGGACGAGCCGGAGATCAGCCTGGCAGACCTCGCGGGGCAGGAGTGGATCATCCGGGCCGACAACCACCCGGTCGCCGAGGTTCTGCGGCGCAGTTGCCGGCTCGCCGGGTTCGAACCCGGGATCTCCTACGAATCGCACGACTACCAGGAGGCGCAGGCAATGGTGGCCGCGGGACTGGGAATCGCGATCGCACCCCGGCTGGCGCTGACCAACCGCCGCCACGACGTCCGGCTGGTGAACTTCGCCACCGACGTCCCAGCTCCGACCCGCCGAATCCTGTTGGCACGCATGGCAAGCCGGACCCCGACACCGGCCGCGGCAACGATGGCCGAGATCGTCCAGGCGGTCGCGGCGAAATTCGCCGACTCCAACCTCCACCGCATGCAGCTGGGCACGGTCAGACGAAACTAGTCCCCCGTGCGTTTGCTACACACCGACCAATGGCTGCGGGTGGAGCGCCGCCGGCGTAGGGCCGCCCCCAATCGCCCCCACGAAGGCGATCCTCCGGCGAGCTCGACGCTGTGAACGCGCCCTCTCTCGACGGTCAGCCCAGCAGCGGCTTCACCTTCTCACCGAAGTTCCGCACGCCGCTCTCGAAGTCGTCGAAGGTGAACATCATGCCCTCGACACCGGGCATCCGCGCCACCTTGTCGAGCTGACGCGCGACGGTTTCGTAGGAGCCGACCAGCGTGGCCATGTTCAGGTTGACCGCCCCTTCGGGAAGGTTGATCGTGCGGGCGGTTCCGCCCGCGTCGGCGGTGGTGTCCTTCGACCCCTGGTCGGACATGTATCCGAGGGCTTCCAGGTCCGCCCCGGAGCGGTAGGATTCCCACTTCGCCTGAGCCGCCTCGTCGGTTTCGTCCATGATCAGCATGAACAGCGGCAACGATCCGACGTCCCGGCCGGTGCTCTTCGCCTTCTCCGCCAGCCGTCGCACCGGCGCCTCGTAGGTTTCGGGCGTGTTGATACCGGGGCTGAGGATGAAGTTGTAGTCACCCATCTCCGCGCAGAACTGCATACCGCGCTCGGACTGGCCCGCACAGACGATGTCGATCTGCCCCGACGGCCGTGGCTCCAGCCGGCAGTCCTGCATGCTGAAGTGCTCACCTTCCAAAGTGCACACTCCAGTGGTCAACAGGTCGCGCATCACCTGAACGTATTCGGTGGCGTAGTCGTAGCGGTACGTGAAGTACTCATCGCCCGGCCACAGCCCCATCTGGTCGTATTCGGCCTTGGCCCATCCGGACACGATGTTGATGCCGAAGCGGCCCGGTGCGATGGAGTCGATGGTCGTGGCCATCCGGGCCACCAGCGCGGGCGGCAGGGTCAGCACAGCCGTGGACGCGTAAAGCTTGATGCGGTCTGTGACAGCGGCCAACCCCGCCATCAACGTGAAGGATTCGAGGTTGTAGTCCCAGAACTCCGTCTTGCCCCCGAAACCACGGAGCTTGATCATCGACAGCGCGAAGGCGAAGTCCTGACGCTCCGCCTCGAGCACGATGTTCTTGTTCAGCTCGAACGAGGGCTGGTACTGGGGTGCGCTTTCCGAGATGAGCCAGCCGTTGTTCCCGATCGGGATGAACACGCCGAAATCCAATGCGACCCTCCTGGTCGAGCTTTCCACCGACTAACAGCCCGAGTGCCGCACTGCACGGGCCCCGGCACCAGTCTGTAGACGCACAGGTGCCACGTGTGTTGATCTTGTACTGATGAGACCTGATTCACAACGGTCACCACCACGAAGTTCCTTGTCCGAAACCATTTCCGCGGTGACTGATCGAGCTGTACGAACGCGATCAAACCTGGCTGATCGTCTACACCCGTGAGCCCTGAGCACGCGGCAGGTGACGGCGGGGCTCTCCCCCCTCCGGGAACAGCCCGCCGTGCGATGGCCAGGCTGTGTCGTCGGCGGCCAGCCATGGCTCGTTCGCGGCGGCGGTGGGGGTTGTCCCGGTGAACGCGCGGACGTCGTGGTGGAGGTGGGACTGGTCGGCATAGCCACCCTCCGCCGCCACCCCGGCGGGGGCGTGCCCGCGGACCAGGCGATGGACGGCGTGGTCGAAGCGGACCAGCATGGCGGCGCGTTTGGGTGTCAGGCCGATCCGTGAGCCGAAGCGCGACCACAGGCGCTGCCGACTCCATCCGGTCCCGGCCGCGAGGTCGCTCACGCGGGCTCGGCCGTGGCTGGCCACGATCTGGCGCCAGGCCCAGGCCACCTCGGGCTCGACCTCCCGGCCCGCGTGAAGCCGGGCAGACAGCTCCGCGTCGATCAGCGCGAAGCGCTCGGGCCACGTTCGCGCCTGGTGCAGCCGCTCTCGAAGGCGCGGCGTGTCGCGGCCCCACAAGTCATCAAGCGCGATGACGCTACCGCCCAACTCGGCGAGCGGGAGCCCGAGCAAGGGGCACGCGGCAAGCGGAGACAGGCGAATCTGGATGCATGCGATGCCCTCGGCGCACACCTGGAACGCGCTGAAGGCGAGCCCGGCGGCCAAGCTCTCCAACCGCATTCGGCCGGTCGCGCCGTGGATGTCGAACGGGCGGTCACCGAACTCGACGGCCACGGTGATGGCCGGATGGGGAATGGCGCGCAGTTCGACGGGACCGCGAATGCGGAATCCCGCCATGTCGACCCCGGACAGCGCGGTCACCCGCGACGGTCGCGCGATCTCCCAGTCAGCGGTCGAATCTGCCGTCCGGACACCTGGTCGCACATGCCAACTCTACGAGCGCCTCAGCACCGGGAACAAGGCGCTGACATTTCTCCAAGACGCATTGTGTTGGGCGCCGGAAGAGTGATGGCACCCCCGCAAACGACAGACAGAGGCGCCATGGACGAGACGACCACTCCGCAAGACCGACACACCCACCGCCGCGTGGACGCGACCCCGAACGGTCCGCGCGGCTGGAGGTCGTGGAGGCCCCGGCGGCGAATCACGCCGCTGGCCGCCGGTGGGCTGGTTGTCCTGCTGGCGTCGAACACGATGGTCGTGCGCGCGGAGACAACAGAAGCCTCCGGCGAGCAGATCGTGCACGTTCCCGGCGGGGACATGCACGTCGTGCAGGATGGACCGCCCGGCGCGCCCGCGGTGGTGCTCCTGCACGGTCTGGCCGGCTCAACCGCGTGGTGGGACCCGGTGCTGCCGGCATTGCGGGACCTGCACGTCGTGCGCGTGGACCTGCTCGGGCACGGTGGATCAGCCAAACCGGCCGATGGCTACGGCATCGCCGAGCACGCGGACCTGGTGGGGGCCGTACTCGATCGGCTCGGGGTGCGCCGTGCGACCGTCGTCGGGCATTCCACCGGCGGCGCGGTCGCCACGTCGCTCGCAGAGCAGCGCCGCGACCTGGTGGCGGCGATCGCCCTGATCGACACCGGCCCGCGGGCGGACGCCTTCCTCGGCGACAGCGTCGTCGCCGACCTGATGACGACGCCCGTGGTCGGGGAGCTGATCTGGCGGCTGCGCACCGACGGCACGATCCGCCGCGCGCTGAGCACCGCGTTCACCCGCGAGGTGCGCATCCCCCGCCAGCTCGTCGCCGACATCCGGGCCATGACCTATCGGAGCCTGACCGCAACCGACGAAGCGTCCAGCGCGTACCTGGAGGAACGACCCATCCCCGACCGGCTCGCCGGCCTCGGCCTGCCGACCCTGGTGATCTTCGGCGCCCAGGACCGGCGATGGCAGCCGTCCTCAGCACAGGACTACCGCCGAGTCCCCCACGCCCGGATCGAGATCCTCGACGGTGTCGGCCACACACCCATGTTCGAGACCCCCGACATCACCGGAGCTCTCCTGCACGGCTTCGCCGTCGAAGCCACGCCACATTGACCTGGCACCACCGCCGAGCCCGCCCGGCTGTGCCACCCCGACCCCGCGACAGCTCGACGCCGCCCGCGTGACCCGCCACGCGCCCACCCAGCCCTGCCCGCGACCTCCGCACAGGTCGGCCGACATCGACTGCCTGCACCTCGGGTCCAGGCGGCCATGCGCCGATGCCACGCGACCATGTCCTCGCTCTGATCACCGGCCGTCCCAGCACGGAGAGCGCCAAGGTCGCGCCGCGGTCGTCCACCCCCCGCGCCAGCACGCTCCGTGAACGATCCACCCACCGCCAGCGCGGGCTGCCTCGTCAGGCGGGGCTCCGCCAGCGCGCTCCCGGCAGCAGCACCGCTTCACCGAACGCGGCCACGACCAGCCGGGATCTCATGGCTCAGCTCAACTACCACCCCGACCTGCCGGTCAACCAAGAACGACATGACGGCCGAGCGCGGCAGGCGTTGACTGGTGGTGTGAACGATGGCGCTGAGCACGGTGGCCGATCGGGGTTCGAAGCGCGGTTCGCAGCCACGCAGCAGGACCACGATGGCGCCACAGGTGCTCGAATGGCAGTTCGAGCACGACGCGTGGGCATCACCGCGGCGACTCTCCTCCAGCCGCGGACTCCCCTGGCGTTCGGTGCTCAGCGCGTGCTGGTTCGCAGTCCGCTGGTCGGCGGTTCGGCCGGTCCGACGCGTCGGCTGCGAACCCGATGCCGCAGTGGGACGGCGCCGCCGGGTACGCGGGCGCGGGTGGCCGACGCCGTCGGCGACCGATCCCACAGGTGTCTTCAGCGGTTCCGGTCGCACACAGCTACGAGGCACGTGCGGCTCGGCAGACAGACGCGCCAAGCCCTTCGTGCGTTATCCGGACCGCGCCGGCCCGAGGGGAGGAGCCCTCATGGCTCGCCGTGACGACGCGAGCGCTTCCGACCCAGTTGAAGCGTTTCCCACCAAGCACATCCCGCCGCCGCAGGTGCGGGATCTCCCCGAGCCGCCCGCCCGGCAGTGGCGCTACATCGGCCCGGGCATCGTCGCCGCCGGGGTCGGCCTGGCCACCGGCGAGTTCATCCTGTTCCCCTACATCACCTCCCAGGTCGGCCTGACCTTCGTGTGGGCGGCGCTGCTGGGCCTGCTGACGCAGTTCTTCCTGAACATGGAGATCGAGCGCTACACCCTGGCCACCGGTGAAACCGCGGTCACCGGATTCAGCCGCCTGTGGCGGCACTGGGGTCTGGTGTTCGCGATCATGGCGTACTTCGCCAATCTGTGGCCGGCATGGGCGACGAGCTCGGCATCACTGCTGACCTACGCGACCGGTGGCAACAAGAACGTCGTAGCCGTGGCCATGCTGGTGGCGATCGCGCTCATCCTCACCCTGGCGCCCACGGTCTACACCGCGCTGGAACGCGCCGAGATGCTCAAGGTGGCGGCGATCCTGGTGCTCATCGTGGTCGGTTCGCTGTTCGTCATCGGGGCCTCGACCTGGATGGACGTGCCGACGATCGTGACCCAGCCACGATTCCCGGCCGCCGAACTCGGATTCGCCGTGTTGCTCGGCGCGCTGGCGTTCGCCGGCGCCGGCGGCGGGCAGAACCTGGTGCAGAGCAACTGGATCCGAGACAAGGGCTTCGGCATGGGCCAGCACATGCCGAAGATCGTCTCGCCGCTGACCGGACACATCGAAGCGCGCGGCCAGGCCGGCTTCATATTCCCGCCCACCCAGGAGAACCTGGGCCGTTGGCGGGTGTGGTGGCGCTTCGCCAACAAGGAACAACTGCTGACCTTCGTGCTGATCACGTTCCTGTCCATCATGTTCATGTCGCTGCTGGCCTACGCCACGGTCTACGGCAAACCCGACCTGCCCGACGACGTGTCCTTCCTGCAGATCGAGGGCGAGCAGATGATGCAGCTCGCCGGGACCTGGTTCGGCTACTTCTTCTGGGTCGTGGGCGCGTTCTCGCTGTTCGCCGCGGCGCTGGGCATCGTCGACTACACCAGCCGACTGGCCGCCGACGTGCTCAAGACGAACTACTTCCCCAACGCCTCGGAAAGCAAGATCTACGCCGGACTGGTCTGGGGCCTGGTGCTCATCGGGACCGCGATCATCGCCGGCGGACTCGGCCAACCGCTGCTGCTGGCCGTCATCGCGGCCTGCATCGGCGGCGTGATGATGTTCATCTACTCCGGACTGCTGATCGCGATCAACCGGAAGATTCTGCCGGCGCCGATCCGCATCCGCAGTTACCGGCTCGTGGCGCTGGTCTGGTCGATCCTGCTGTTCGGGGTGCTCTCGGTGCTGACGGTGCAAGAAGAGCTCGGCGATCTGTTCGGTTGAGCAGGACTCCTCCGCGGGTGATCGGCGACCCGCGCCGCGGGCGCGGACACCCGGTTCCGGGGCGAGCGGGTGTTCACGGCGTGGGTATACCGCCAGGGCGTGCGGGGCGCCCGAAGCGCACGGCGACGCCGGGCGAGTACAGGACGCTCACGGGTTCACCGAGCGCCGTGCGCAGCCCTGCCGCTCTGGTGAGATCCTCCTCGCACTCGACCAGCTCGGCGCGGTGCAGGGGCCACCGCGGGTGAGTGTTCGGGAGGTACATCTCGCGACCGAAGAACGTGTTGTGCATGCCCCATCGGGCTGTGAGGAAATGTTCCAGGGCGGTGGGCTCCTGGATCCGCTCGCCCGGACGTACGGTGATCCGGCTGCGCGCACCCCGAGGTCCCGGCCAGCGCCTGGTGCTGGTGTAGGTGACGGTGTCATCGCTGTGGCGAATGGTCATCCGTGACCACAGATATGGCAGGCGGAACACGGTTCGCGCGACCGCTACGGGTATGAGGCGGGAGGCGTCGAGCGAACGGAAAACGACACCGCGACGGCCATGGGCATCCACGGAGTAGAGACGGACGTTGGTCTCCGGAAACGAACCCAGATAGGGCACGCCGGGGAGGCGGAACCACCCGACGCGGTGCATGCGGAAGGGAACGAGACCGACATAGGTGGCCCCGTCGAGCGTGTCCGGCACGGTTCCGGTCGGCAGAAGGTGGGCCACGTCTGCCGGAGCGACGGCCCAGTGCAGGAAGGCCAGGTCGAGCCACGACTGCGTGAGCAGCGGGTTCCCGGTGGAACCGGGCGGGTCGGCGCCGATCGGTTCGGGAGTGGGCGGCGTGACGGACACGACGCCAGCATCGCACAGGCGTTGGGACTACATCCGCGAGAAGCCGAGAGCACGCGCTATCGGCCCTGGATCGCCTGGCCGCTCGGGACTTTCTGCTCTGCACACGATGACTGACGCGTCGCAAGCTGCGGGCGTCGTGGGAGCTGTGGGGAACGAGTCGGTAGTGATTGCTCAGTGGGAGAACAAGCTCGGGCATCTCACCAGCGCCGGCACCACAACCTCGTCGCCCGGGGGCACGACGAGATGCATGACCCAGCACCATTCGCCATCGGTGCTGTGGCGCTGAAGCTCGAGCAGGTGCGCTCCTCGGCGTGGCGCGGCCCCTGGGGTGATGGCGACGGAGTCGTTCGCCAACGACATCGGCGACGCCCCTGAATCCGGCATGTGCCGTCACGACACTCACCAGCCAAGGAGACCGTCCAGATGCAGGCGACCGACAAGCCACGCCACCGCAGCATCGCCGTGGACGGACTCGAGGTCTTCTACCGCGAGGCCGGCGCGGCGGACAAGCCCTGCGTGCTGCTGCTGCACGGCTTCCCGAGCTCCTCGCACACCTTCCGGGACGTGCTCTCGCCGCTGGCAGAGGTGAGCCGGGTCATCGCCCCGGACCTGCCGGGCTTCGGTTTCTCCTCCGCTCCCGGCGTCGACGAGTACGAGTACACGTTCGCCAACCTGGCCGACACAGTCGAGACGTTGCTCGAGCAGATCGGCGTCGACGAGTTCTTCGTCTACCTCCACGACTTCGGCGCCCCGGTCGGCTACCACCTCGCCACCCGGCGTCCCGAGCGCATCCTCGGGCTCATCGTGCAGAACGGCAACGCCCACGAGGACGGCCTGGGTAGCCAGTGGGACAGCACACGGGCCTTCTGGGCCGATCCTTCGGAGGCCAACCGTGCCCGGCTGCCCGAGTGGCTGAACTTCGAGGGCACTCGCGAGCAGTACCTGGGCGGGCTGCCGGAGCGGGCACGCGTCCTCCACCCGCCCGAGGCGTGGCACCTGGACTGGGAGCGGATGTCGCGGCCGGGCAACGTCGAAGCCCAGTTCCAGTTGTTCCGCGACTACGCCGGCCACGTCGCCCGGTTCGGCGAGCTGGCCGACTACCACCGGTCCCGCCAGCCGCCGTGCCTGCTGCTCTGGGGCCGCCACGACCCGTTCTTCGACCTGTCCGAGATCATGGGCTACGCGCGAGTGCTCGACCGGCTCGAGATGCACGTCTACGACGGCGGCCACCTCCTGCTCGAAACCCACGCGCCCGAGTGCGCCGCGGCAATCGCGTCCTTCGTCGCCGATGTCACCGCCGAGCGCGCCATGGCCGACGATGTCACCAGTCGTCGGCGCTGACGTAGTGCGCGTCCAAGCCGAACCGGAGCCGATCCGCGAGGACCAGGTCAAGCGGCTGCGCGCACCGCTGAACAACGAGCGCGTGCTGCTGCCGGACGCACTCGAACCGCTCTCGCTCGTCGAGCCGGACCCGCTCGACTCCCACCGGCCCGACCTGCTCGACTCCAATTAAGATCATCGGCGTGCCTTCTCTCGCTGAAGATTTCATGTTGCTAGTGCTCGACGACGAGTCCGGCCGTCCCCTCATCGACAGCGTGTCGCTGGAGCACGCGCTGGCGGGCGCGGTTCTGCTGGAACTCGTGAACACCGGCCGGGTGTCTCCCGCCGGCGCCGACGACGAAGACGTCAAAGAAGGCCGGCTGCTCGTGCGGGACGACTCGGCCACCGGTGATGCCGTGCTGGACGACGGGCTCAGCCGCTTGGAGAAGAAGCCCGTCAAGGCCAAGCGGGCTGTCGAGCTGCTCGTCAAGGGAATCCGCGCCGCGGTGCTGGAGCAGCTTGCGGAACGTGGCCTGATCACCACCGAGAAGTCCAAGGTGCTCGGTGTGTTCCCGCGCAAGAGCTGGCCTGCGCTCGACACCGAGCACGAGGGCCGGATCCGCGAGCGGCTCAACGCCGTGCTGCTCCGCGGTGAGGAGGCCGATGCCCACATCTCCTCGCTGGTGGTGCTGCTCAGCGCCATTCGCGCCGTGCACAAGGTCGTGGAGGGCGACAAATCGGCGCTGAAGGCTCGCGCGAAGGAGGTCGCGGAGGGCGACTTCGCCGGCCCGGCCGTGAAGAGTGCCATTGCGTCGGTGCACGCTGCTACCGCCAATGTCGTCGTCGTCAGCGGCGGCAGCTGAGCCGCTGGCAGTCGGTTGCCGGCCGGGTGTGCCGTGTCGGCCACATGGGCACACCCGGCGCGGCCGAAGACAGCGCGCTTCCAGAATCCCAGGTCTGCCGTCAGCACCGAGCTGCCTGACCTCGACGAGTGGCAGGACCGCCCTGGACACCATCCGCGTCAGGAGTCTGACGCGCTGACCGGCTGCCTGAGGATGGTGCGGAGCTTCTCGGGCGCGACCTTGCGGAAGTCGCTGAGGTAGATCTCGTGGTGCTTGCCGACCATCCGGAGCCCGTTGTCCGGGATGAACTCGTGGTGCATTCGTGCCAGCACTTCGGCCTCGTCGTCGTAGGAGCCGACATGCAGTGTCTGCACGCAGCGGCCCTCGGACAGCGATGCCAGGCGAACCTCGTCGAGACGCCGCGGGCGATCCTTGGTCGCGATCTGGTCGATGGTGTCGGCGAACATGCCCTGGTCGATCCAGTCAGGGACCATGATCATCAAGGTCCAGTCCCACCGGGACTTGTCTCGTGACGCCGTGAACGCGTCCATGTCGTCAGCCCACCACAGGCCTTCCAGAGGCATGACGACGTAGTCTCGCCCAAGGGTTCGCTTGCTGGCGAACTTCAGCCTGTAGGCCAGCGGGTAGAGCGCCTCGGCAGCGTCGGCGAAGGCCGGGGTGGTGTTGGGGTCGCCGTGCCCGTCGATCATGAGGTACTGCAGGTCCGGCATGTCCACGATTTCGAGCCGACCTCGTCTCGCGCGGTAGGCGCCGATCTGTCTCTTGAAGTCAATCTTGTCCGTCATCAGGCACCTGGACTCGCGCCGCGAGCCACGACCTTTCCGCCTCCAAGAGGCTCAGCGAGCAGGAGAAGACCTCGCGCGCCGGCAACGCGAGGGGAGCCTGTGCCGACTCGGCCTCCTTGACCGCGGCGATACGAGCGTCGACGTGGGCGAGTCGCTCGCAGAGCGCCTGTGCGTACTCCCGCCGCGAAAGCAGGGACAGGTTCGAGACGCCCACGAGAAGGGAGTGCGGGACAGCGTGCAGTTCTCCGATGAGCGCGAACGCGCTGCGGGCGGCGGCCTCCCGCCCCGAGGCCGTGGCGTGGAAGACGCGCCGGGACTTCGCACCCGCCGCCGCGCGGGGAGCGTGGACGAGCCCGCGCTTCTCGAGCTTGGCGAGCAGGTAGTAGATGGAGGAGAACCCGATCTCGCTCCACTGGCGGATCCCGCGGCGCTCGATGACCTGCTCCAGGTCGTAGCCGTGCTGCGGGCTTTCGGTGATCAGCCCGAGGACGATCAGTTCCGACGGCGTGAGCTCCACGACGCTATTCTACTACTAGAATAGGGCCCACGAGCGGCCGAGCGGCCGCGGCTTCGCGGGCCTGTCGGATCCACTATGGACATGGCGACAGATCTTGGGCCGCGTGCACGTCCGGGGCCGCAGCGGATGCCGGAAAAGCGCGATCCGATCGGGGTGGCGGTGAGTAGTCGGCCCCGAACGTGGGTAACCGAATGCAAGCCGCTTCCACGAACGGCATGTCCACGATCGCGCCCGAAAGGAAGGTCGACACGATGACTACGGCACGGGAGATCATGTCCAGCGGTGCGGAGTGTGTTCGGACGGACCAGACCGCGGCGGATGCCGCGCGGCTCATGGCCGAGCTCGGGGTCGGCGGTCTTCCGATCTGCGGACCCGATGACAAGATCAAAGGTGTCGTGACCGACCGTGACCTGATCGTCAAGGTGGTGGCCCAGGGCCGGGACGTCGGCACGTTCCCGGCCGGGGACCTGAACCAGGCCGAAGCGGTCACCGTCGGCGCCGACGATCCCGCCGAAGAGGTCCTGGCCACCATGGGCCGCCACAAGGTCCGGCGGCTGCCCGTCATCGACGGTCAACAGCTCGTCGGCATGATCAGCCTGTCCGACGTCGCCCGATCGCTGCCACACACCGAGGTAGGGGAACTGGTCGACGCCCTGTCCACCGACTGAGGCCGCGGAACGAAGCGGGAGGCCGCAGTGCGCGGCCACCGCTTCGCCCGCGCGCCAGCCACAACGATCTCCGGGCCTCGCAGGTCGTCAGCCACATGCTCGGCACGCAGTTCGGTTGGATCGCTTTCCACAAGGGACCTCACCGGCGATTGACGTCACCGGCCGAGGGCGGTGCCGCTCCAGCATCGTCCTGGAGCGGCACCGCGGCGACCGGGGGAAAGCGCACGGGAAGTGCGGTGAGACCGCGGTAGAACGGACCGGGCCGCCACGAGAGCCGGTCGGTAGGACATGCGAGTCGCATCTCCGGTAGCCGGTCGAGCAGCTTCTCGATGGCCGCCGAGGCGATGATGCGGGCGGGCCGCTGGGCAGGGCATCCGTGCGGGCCCGCGCCGAAAGCCAGGTGGGCTCGGTTGCCGACCCGGTGCGTGGAGGTTCGGGCCGGATCCCTGTTGGCAGCGGCGAGACTGATCACCACCGGCTCATCCTGCGGCAGGTGAACGCCGTCGAGGTGGACCTCCCGCGTGGGATAGGCGATCGAGTGGTTGGCGATCGGCGGGTCCGCCCAGAGCACCTCGTCGAGTGCGTCCTCGACGGGGAGGGATCCGCCGGAGAGGTCACCGGCGAACCGCTCGTCGGACAGCAGGAGGCGCAGCGCGTTGGAGATCAGGTGCTGCTGTGCTTCGGCACTGATGCCCATGAGGATGACGAGCTGGTGGACCACCTCGTCATCGCTGAGCTGCGCGGAGTGAGCCATGAGCCTGGATGTGACGTCTCTGCCGGGGCGTCCGCGTTTGGAGTGCACGAGGCGCCGAAGGCACTCGTCGAGGTCAGCGCCGGCTTCTGCAGCCGCGCCGGCATCGGCTGCGTCGGCGATGTGCGCCATGTCGGCGAGCAAGCGCTTCCCGAGATCGGGCGGGCAGCCGAAGAGCCAGGTGAGGACCCGCAGCGTCAAAGTCCCCGCGTACTGGGGCAGGAGATCGGCCTCACCGGCCGAGCCGAACTCGTTGATCAACGCATCGGCGCTGCGCTCCACGTGTTCGCGCACCGCGTTGGGATTGACGTGGCTCAGGCAGTCGGTGACGGCCCGTCGCAGGCGGGCGTGCCGGTCGCCGTCGCTGAACTGGCAGTTCGGCCGGTAGCCCATCATCGGGAGCACAGGGCTGTCGGCCGGGACTCCTGCCTGCCAGCGGCGGGGATCCTTCGAGAACGTGGTCGGGTCGCGCAGCACCTCCAGCGCCATGTCGTAGCTGACGACCAGCGTGGCGGGCACGCCGGGGCCGAGTTCGACCGGTGCCGCGGGACCTTCCTCCCGCAGCTGGTCATAGGTGCGGGAGGGGTCCTCCGCGAACTCAGGCCCGTGCAGCGGTGTGCGCCGGGCGGGACAACGCCGGGCTCGGGCTTCGCCAGTTGCGTGCTGGGAGGTCACACGGGCTCCTGATGGGTAGCGAGCAGGTATTCCACGAAAGCGATCAGCGCACGGGTCGACGATCTCTGATCGCGAGCGTCGCAGGTGGTCAAGGGCGTCGCCGGCAGAAGATCCAGTGCCTCCCGCAGTTCGGCCTTGGCGAACTCCGGGGCGCCGTCGAACTCGTTGACCGCGACCGCATACGCCAGCTCGCGTTCTTCCAGGAGGTCCATGACGTCGAAGGACTGCTCCAGCCGGCGCGTGTCGACGAGCACCAGGGCACCGAGCGCGCCATGGGCGATGTCGTCCCACAGCGGTGTGAAGCGCTGCTGTCCCGGGACGCCGAAGAGGTAGAGGACGAGGTGGTCGGCGAGGGTGACGCGGCCGAAGTCCATCGCCACGGTCGTGCTGCGTTTGCCCCGCACCTCGGCCAGGTCGTCGATCCCGTCGCCGGCCTGCGTCATGATCTCCTCGGTGTGCAGCGGCCGGATCTCCGACAACGTCGTGACGAAGGTGCTCTTGCCAACGGCGAATGAGCCGACGACCAGGAGCTTGACCGTCCTGCGCACGCTCGTGGGCAGGTGGACGTCCTCAGAGGCGCGTGCGAAGTCCATCGAGCACCTCCTGGAGCAGATGCACGTCGGGCCCCTGCGCATCCGGTCTGGGTGCCTGGATGGCCAGCTGGCCGCTTTCGACGAGGTCCGAGAGGAGGACTTTCGCCACGCTCAGCGGAAGCCGCAGGTGCCCGGCCACCTCGGCCACTGACAACGCCCCATGCTGGCAGAGCTCGAGCACACGACGTTGCTCCGGCGTGGCACCGCTGAGCGAGCGACCCGTGCCGACGACCAACGTGACCGGATCCAGGGCGGTGCCGGTCGGGTGGGCGCGTCCGGCGGTGATCACGTGCGGCCGCACCAGTCCCTCGCCCCGCCGACTTGAAGTCACGGCTGACCGCCCGCGCCCTTTCGTGCTGGGCTCGCCAGGTACGTGCCGAGACGCTGGACCAATTCCTGGATGCGGAAGGAGACCGCCTCCACATCGACCTGCTCCGTGGTGGACACGGCGACATATGCGCCGTCGCCTGCCGCGGCGAGGAAGATGTAGCCTCCGTCGAACTCGCTGACGGTCTGGCGCCACGAGCTCGGCGCGTCGCCGCAGAACGCCGCGGTGTTGCGCGCCAAGGACTGCAGGCCGGACATGCCCGCGGCATGCCGCTCGGCATCGTCCCTGCTGATGCCCTGCGAGTGGGCGGTGAGCAACCCGTCGGCCGACAGCAGGACCGCGTGCAACGTGCCGGGCAACCTCATCGCGTCGTCGAGCATCCAGCCCAGGTTGTTGTTGCCGGAATCGTTCATTCCTGTCGATTTCCCTCGTTGTCAGACGGTGTGGTGTTCCGGCCGGAGAGGGTGCCGCGCTGCCATGCTCCCAGTCCGGTCGAGGCGGGTCCGGCAGAGCGAGCGGGAGGCTCGTGCGCCGTGCTGGACGGCTCGGGCGCCCTCTGGCGGCGACGCCGCTTCGGGAGCCCGCCGGCCGTTGATCGCTGGGCAGGCAGGTCGCCCACGCTGGAACCTTGCGGGTCGGCTTCGGAGATCTGCGGGTCGGGCTCTGGTGCCGCGACGGAGGTGAGGAGCTCGTTGGGGAGGAAGACCACGGCACGTACACCCCCGTAGGGAGAGACCGTGTCGACCGAGACGCTGAAGCCGTAGCGAGCAGCAAGCACGCCGATGACGGCGAAGCCGACCTGCGGGGGGTCGCCGAGCGCGGTGATGTCCACCGACCGGCGTCCTCCGGACAGCACGGTCGTCGCACGTTCCCGCGCCTCGGTGTCCATGCCGATTCCGGCGTCGTCGACGACGACGGCGATGCCGTTGTGGGCCGGGTGGAAGTTGACCTCGACGGTCGTCGTCGGTGGCGAGTAGCGCGCGGCGTTGTCGAGCAGTTCCGCGAGGGTGAGGACCACCGGCTCGACCGACCAGCTGGTGACTGCGACGTCGGACTGCGCGTGCAGCCGCACACGCAGGTAGTGCCGGATTCGAGAGGTCGCGCCGCGCACGGCGTCGGTGAGCGTGGCCGCCGAACGCTGCTGCCCGGCCCACGAACCGCACAGCACCGCGATGGCCTGCGCCCGCCGGCTGAGCTGGGAGTTCGCGTGGTCGATCTCCAGCAGACCCTCGAGCACGGTGGGATCGTCGTGCTCGTCCTGCATGGTGCTGATCGCGAGCTGCTGCTCCTTGGCCAGGCCTTGGACCGTCTTCATCACCGCCTTCAGCGCGGCCTGTGCCGACTTGTCCGCGCGGGCGAGCGCCTTGTCCGCCGACTCGGCGAACATGACCGTCACCTGCTCGAGCTCGTGCGCGTAGTCGGTGCCCCGCAGCTCCGGGTGCAGCAAGCCCGGTACCTGCGCGGGCCGGTGGTACACGGGATCGGTGAGCGCGGGCAGACGGGTCGTGACCAGATGCGCGGCCTCGTCCTCCCGTTCCCGCAGACCGCGTTCGAGCACCGCGCCGCGGCGACGGAGCCGTGCCGTGATCCGCCGCTGGCGCAGCCACATCGCGCCGAGGGCGACGACGCCCCCGGAAAGGCACCAGGGTGCCACAGCTGAGATGAGTGGTTCCATCAGATCCTCGTGGACATGAGCCGCGTGCAATCCTGACTCGCGTCTACAGAGTTTGAATGGTCAGGATTATGGTGGCTCTGGGTCGAGGGTGAGGCCGGTTTGGGCGAGGAAGCCGGTCAGCAGGTCGGGTCGGTACTGGATGCGTTTGAGGCGGTTGCGCACGATGGCGGCGAGGTGGTCCACGCTGGCGGCGGCGAGGTTGCCCAGGCTGCGCTTGACGTGGGACCACACGCCCTCGGTCGGGTTGAGATCGGGGGCGTAGGCCGGGAGTGGGATGACGTGCAGCCAGTCTCGATTCGTGATCAGCTTGCGCATCGCGGCACTGATGTGGGTGTTGAGGTTGTCCCAGACCAGCACGATCGGGGCCTTCAAGTACTGGTGGGCGGCGTCGAGCAGGGCGGCGTAGTCGGTCTCGGCGAAGCTGCGGCGTTCGCCCTTGCGGGGGCGGTGGATCTTGATCCGGTACAACAGGCGTGTGCGCTGGCCGGGTCGCACGCAGAACAGCCCGGCGACCGAGATGCGGCCAGATCCCTTACCCGACACCGGAATGACCGGGGTGTGTCCGCGTAGCGCCCAAGTCCGTGCCTTCGGCGGCCGTAGCGTATGGCCTGCCTCGTCCTCGAAGCAGATCCACGCCCCACGCTCGGCCGCTAGTCTTTTGCCTGCTGCCACACCTCCTCACGCCATGTGGCGATCTTGTCTTCGTCGCGTTCGATCGGCCGGTGCGCGGGCATCTGCGGGCTGAATCCCATGCGGTGCAACAACAACGAGACTCCACGCAGGGTGTAGCGGACACCAAAGAGCCGGGCGATCAGCTCCGCCATCCTGGCTAGGGTCCATCGCTGGTCCTCGGTGTAGCCGTGCGCAGCCGGACCTTCCCGCAGCACCGCAGCCAACTGGTCCAACTGCTCTGGCGCGAGCCGGCATTCAGTACCCGACGGGCCATTGGAGACCAGCCCTGCCTCGCCGCCAGAGCGCCACCGCCGCCGCCACACGTACACGGCGTTGTGTGACACCCGTAATCGCCTGGCGATCTCCGGCACCGGCACGTCCCGGGCGAACAACTCCGCCGCCTGCAACCGAACCGCTTCACGCCGGGCCCGACCCTCAGCCGTCAGCCCACCACCATCGGGATAACGCACCCGAACCAGATACAGCATCCGACCAGCCAATGTCAGCCCGACACGCCGTGATCAAATCCTGAAAGTTCAACCTCTGTAGCTGGGGTTCGGGACGGGCAGCGAACCGCGTTCCACAACGGTGCGCAGTTCGTGCGGGGCGAGCGGCGGTGACAGCAGGCCGCCCTGGTAGGCGTCGACGCCGAGTTCGCCCAGTACCCGGAACTGCGCTTCGGTCTCGACTCCTTGGGCGACGCAGCTCCGCCCGGTGGCGTGGGCTACGGTCACGATCGCCTGCGTCACCGCACGGCTGGAGACGTCGGTGCTC
Source organism: Saccharopolyspora erythraea (assembly GCF_018141105.1). Taxonomy (NCBI): domain Bacteria; kingdom Bacillati; phylum Actinomycetota; class Actinomycetes; order Pseudonocardiales; family Pseudonocardiaceae; genus Saccharopolyspora; species Saccharopolyspora erythraea. The sequence goes on from NZ_CP054839.1 coordinate 6,049,360, forward strand.
ACGGCGGCGACGAGGCTGCTGTCGATCTTGACGATCCGAGCCGGGAGATCCTTGAGACGGGCCGGCGACGAGTAGCCGCCGCCGAAGTCGTCGACGGCGAACCGCACGCCGCTCTCGGCCAGCCTGGCGAGGGCGCTGCGCGCCGGTGACTGCAAGTCCAGCAGCGATGTTTCCGCAACCTCCAGGACGACGCGGTGGTCGCTGATGGACGATCCGTCGATGATCGCGGCGACGTTCTCGACGAACTCCGGTCGGTCGGGTGCGAGGCCGAAGAGATCGACGGCGATTCCTGCCGCGCAGTCCCCTTGCTCACGCCAGCTGCCGGCTTCGCGCAACGCGGTGCTCAGAACCCAGCTGTCGAGGTCTCGCAGGAGGTCGCCTTGCTCGGCCGCCGGAAGGAACACCTCGGGCGTGAGCAGACCTCGGTCGGGGTGGTGCCATCGAACGAGCGCTTCAACGGCGACGAGAGTCCCGTCCCGCTTGAGAATCGGCTCGTAGTGCAAGCCCAGGCGGTCGCCGTGGAGGGCGTCGCGGAACTCCCGCTCCAGCCGCAGTTGCCGGTCGGCGGAGGTCACCCGGCCCGGCCCCGCCAGCGACACCCGTCCGGGACCACGGCGCTTGGCTTGCAACATCGCGGCGTCGACGACTCTGAGGAGGTCGTCGGCGCTGGTGGCGGACCGGGTCGGCACCGCAGCACCCACCGAGGCCGACACGCGGACCAGCTGACCGTGCAGCGGCATGGACGTGCGCATCAGCGACGAGACGATGCTCGCGAGGGATTCGATCCCACCGACACCGCCAACATCGGCGCAGGTGATCAGGAACTCGTCGCCGGACAGCTTGGCCGGCGTGCACGACAGCGGAAGCTCGGCCTCCAGACGTCTCGCCAACGCGACCAGCAGGTCATCGCCGGCGTCGTGGCCCAACGAGTCGTTGACCCGCTTGAAGTTGTCGACGTCGCAGAGCGCCACCCCGACGCTTTCCGGGTCGGCTTTGCCGAGCAGGTCGTTGAGCTGTTCCTTCGCGGTGGCGCGGTTGGGCAGGCCGGTCAGGTGATCGTGAGTGGCCCGGTGGCGGAGGTCTTCCGCCAACTGATGCCACCGGGTGACGTCCTGGAACGCCACCACCCAGAACTGCGAACCATCGTCCTGGACCGACAGCGCGCTGTGCAGTTCGCAATGCAGCGGTCGTCCGTCGGATCGGACCAGCATCCGTTGCGAAACCGCCTGTTCGCGCGCGCCGGCAACTGGTCTTCGGGAGGCCCCGAGCGCGTCCTGCGGGTGAGCGAGGTCCCATGTGGACATGCCGCGCAGCTGATCCAGCTCGTAGCCGAGCAGTGCGCACAACGAAGCGTTGGCGTGCACGAGCCGCTCTGCCTCGTCGAAGACCCCGGTCGCCACCGGACCGACGGCCAGGAGCTCGGCAGGCCGCTGCCCTGGCCGTGCAGCGACGCCGTCACCGGAAGAGTCTCCGGCCTCATCGGATGGCTGTCGATCGGCCTCTGCTCCCCCGCCGTCGGACGGCAGGTTGCCGTCCTCGTTCCTGCCGCGCAGGATCTCGATCTGCTCCGTGCCAGGCCGGGACAAGACCCAGCTGTCTCCGCGCAGGTTCTTCACGAAGCGTTTCAACGGCGCGAGGCGGCGTGACGCCTCGGCATAGCTGCGGATGGCCGGTGAACACACCAGCGTGGCCAACGAGACGGTGACGGGCATGCCGCCGGCCTCGTGCGGCGTGTCGAAGACCTTCCTCGCCAAGGTGCGCAGATCCTCGAGTTGGCCGACGGCCAGGAAATCATCGCGACCGGGGTGGGCGATCCGGACCGAAGGCAGCTGCGCCGCGGCATCGCCGAGGACCCGGCCGATGCCGCGGATCAGCTCGTCGCCCGCCGCGAAGCCGAATTTCTCGTTGACCGTCTGGAAATCGTCGACGTCCAACCAGCTCAGCGTGAACTCGCCACCGCGGTCGATGCGGCGAGCGACTTCGCGCGCGAGGCTGTCACTTCCCGGCAGCCGCGTCAGCGGATTCAGCGAGGCCGCTTCCTCGACGTTGAACTCGGCCATGCCGCGGATCAGGGCTTCCGCCGGAACGATCCCCAGGCAGCGGCCGGCCTCGTCGACGACGACCGCATCGCCGTCGAGACGTTCGTGGCCTGAGCGCGTGAGGAGGTCCAGCGCTTCCAGCGCCGTGGTCGAGGTCGTCACCGAACGGGGCTCATCGGCGAGCCGCGCTGCGGGTTTCCTGACGTGCAGGGCATGTCCGTAGGGGCCCGCGACCCCCAGCAGGAACCGGTTGCGCGTGATGGTCTGCTGTGGACGGCCGTCTGCGTCGACCAGCACGACGCAGGTGATCTCAGGACCGTCGGTGAAGGTCTGACGGACCTCGTCAGTACTGACATCGATGGGCAACATCGTCGCCGGTGTGATGTAGTCGGTCACCAAAGGCCCGGCGGCGGAGCGCGTTTCGATCACGGGCACAGCCGGATCGCCGGTGTCGACCCAGGTGGACGACGTCCACGAGTTCTCCGGTGGTCGCCAGGTGGTGGGCGCCAGCAGATTGCCCTGACCCAGGGCGATACCGTGATGCCGCAGAAGCGCCAGGTGCTCCTGTCTGTCGACACCCTGCACCACCACTCTGGTGCTGGTGGCCTCGCAGACCTGGCGGACGGAGTCCAGGACGGTCAGCCGGTGGAGTCGCTCCGGAAGGAGCTGCACCAGACGGCGGTCCAGTTTCACCACATCCGGACGCAGGTCCGCCACGAGCTCCAGGGGTACTTCCCCACCGCCGACACGGTCCAGGGCGATGCGAAACCCGAAGTCGCGCAAGGCGTTCACACTGGCCACCAGCCGCTCGCCCAGTCCGCTGACAGGTGGACTGATTTCGAGAGTGACCTCGTGTTCGAGGCGCCCGGCATCGCACAGCGCCTTGCGGACCGCGTCCATCCGCTCGGGAGCGTCGGCGACCGTGCTCGCCAACACGTTGAGGTGCAGCGGCAGGAGCGTCCCGTGTCCGGCGAAGTCGGCTACCGCGTTCGCGGCCAACCGAGCATCCACCTCGGCGAGCAGGCCGTCACGCTCTGCCCTGCCGAACAGCTCATCGAGGTCGCCGCTCGGTGGACACGCCAGTGCCTCCACTCCGACGACGCCGCCGATCCGTACGTTGACCAGCGGCTGATACGCGAAACGCACGTCGTCAAGCGGCACCGACACCTGAGAGATACTGCCCGACCGCACGCCACCCAGCGAGTGGGTTCATGCAGTGTTCACAAACTCATCAGGTGTACGCCTGATCTCCAAGCCCGTGTTCAGGACACAGATTCTGCGAGGCCACACAGGGTGTTGGCGCGCGCACTTTCCGGTCAGGCATCCACTGTCGACCGTCAGCGGAGAGTCGTCGCGATCCGCCCCGAAATCTTGATGAGGAAACAATTCACAAAGCGCAGGCAGCCGAGGACAACATTCCGCAATTTGTGCCTATGCGCGGTGGCGCAACGAAGCGCGAAACACCTCGTGGCTGTCCGCGGCGCGCTCGGCGGCGACCAGGAGCGCGGCGTGCAGGCGAGCCAGCGCGGCGATCGGATCACAACCGCCGCTGCCCTGGCCCGCCCCGGAACGGGCTCGCGGACGGCGGCGGTCATCGATGTCCAACGTCCGCTCGGATACCGCCACCACCAGCCTCTGCAAGCTCAGCAGCGCGTCCGTGACGTCCTCGGCGAGGCCCTCGAGTTCCGCGTCGCCGGCCCGATCGCGCAAGTCCCGGCTCTTGGCGGCCTGCTCCACAGCCGCGATCGCCTGCCTGAGCGAAGCACGCGGGCCACCGGGAGCCTCCGAAGTCATGACCTCTCACCTGACAATCTCGACGGCCGGTCACGCGGTGCTCCCGCCGAAACGATCTGCCCACGTGCTCCTGTCAGCACGCCAGGCAGCCCCGGTCCCCAACAAGCACCTGTCGGTGCGCGGCCGTCGCTATCGATCAGGGCTGCGCCGAGACTCCGCGACGATGGTGCGCCGATCTTGGATTCGCCTCCCCTTTCCTCGATGCAACCGTCACTGTAAGGGTCCATTCGACTACTCAATGTGACTCCAGGGCGCAAGCAAGAACAGAGACTCATGTGGCCTGAATTCGCTCGCCCGTCACCTGGCGGACACCCGGCCCCTTGGTTCCACGCACCTTCGGTGAAAGCCGATCCAGACGCACACGCCGCCGCCAACCGCGTGATCTCGATGTGGGATGGTGTTCCCGACGCCGGTGGGGGCTCGTCGGCCGTGACGCCGACCCACCGAAAGCTGAAGCGTTATCGGTTCTTCCGATCACGTTCACCATGCGCGAGTATCCCTGAAAGCGAAGGCGCCGTGGGGGACCGCTGGAGGGGCACGTGGCCGCAGAGCCGCAGTTGAAGATCAAAAAACCTCCACCTCGTCCTGCGCTCACCTCGGTGCTGGCCCTCGGTCTGGTCGGACTCGTCGTGCTGGTGCTGACGCCTGCCCTGGTCCGATCCGCCCAGCCCGCGCCCGCCGTCACCGTCGTGCGGGGCAAGATGGGCTCGAAGGTCGACTTCTTCCGCGACACCCAGGTCCAGGAGCTCCTGCGGCGCAAGAACTTCGAGGTCATCGTCGACAATTCCGGGTCGCGTGAGGTCGCCACGCACGACGTCGCCCGCTACGACTTCGTGTTCCCGTCCGGCCAGCCCGCAGCCGAAATGATCATGAACACGAACGTGGGCGCCCAGGCCTACGTCCCGTTCGTCAGCCCGATCGTGCTCGCCACCTATCGGCCCTACGCCGAGGCGCTGCACGAGCTGGGCATCGCCACACCCATGAATCCAGACGGCAACAGCCCGCTGTACTACCGGATCGACGTCAGCAGGTTCGTCGAGCTCACCGAGCTGCGCAGGCGCTGGAACGACATCGGCATCCGCGAGCACGGGATCCAGAACAACAACCTGGTGCTGGCCCACACCTCCGACGTGTGCCTGTCCAACTCCGGCGGTACCTACCAGGGTCTGATCGCCTACGCCAAGAACGGGGGCACCGTCGCCTCGTCCGAGGCTGAAGTGGCCGCGCTGGCCGAGTCGATGAAGCCGCTGTACCGGGCACAGGGTGCGCCCACACCGGACCGGGTTCCTTTCTACCTGTCGCCGGAGGGCAAGCGGATCGCGCCCATCGTCGTGATCTACGAGCACCAGTACCTCGCTCACCAGTTGCGGCGCCCCGTGGGACAGCCCGACGAGGACCGGGTACTGCTCTACCCTGCCGATCATTTCGAGACCCAGCCCGCGTTCATCGCGCTCAACGACAACGGCAGGAAGCTCGCCCAGTTGCTGCGCACCGATCCGGAGTTGCGCACGCGGGCGGTGGAGCTTGGTTTCCGCGTGCTCGACGCGGAGCAGGACACCGCGAGCCCGCAGCTGACCCGTCTGCTCAACGATCGTGGGCTCGAAGCGCCGTCGTCGGGCAACGACCACACGCGTGCTTATCTGCCGACACTCGATCTGTTCGAGATGCTCATCACCAGGATCGGCGGTTGCTGATGATGCGGCTGGGCGATCGCGCGGGCGTGCGGCGTCGCGCCGGGCGTCGAAGGCTCTCCGGCGTCGTGCTGTTCGCCGTCCTCGGCCTGGTCGCCGCGTGCACGACGCCCGTGCCACCGCACACGACCCTGCGGGTGCTCGCCTCGTCCGAACTCGCCGACATGGGGCCACTACTGGACGACCTGCGCCGCGACACCGGCATCGAGCTCGTCATGGAGCACCGAGGGACCATCGACGCCACCAACGCGCTCACCCCCGGGGACTACCGGCACGACATCGCCTGGCTGTCCACGGACCGCTACTTCGAGCTGAAGCTCAAGCAGATCGGGTTCACCGGAGAGCGGCCGATCAGCAGCAGGTTCATGTTCTCGCCGCTGGCGATCGGTGTGAAACCGGCAGTCGCCGAGCTGCTCAGAACCACCACGACCGACCAGCACCTCTCCTGGGCGGATCTGGCCGACCTGTCGGCCATGGGAATGGTCCGCTTCGGGATGGCCGACCCGCAGCACGCAGGCAGCGGGCTCTCCGCGCTGGTCGGAGTCGCCACGGCTGCGGCGGGAACCGGCGGCGCCCTGCGCGAGGAGGACGTCAGCTGCGACCGGCTCCGCGGGTTCTTCGCCGGGCGCACCCTCACCGCCGACACCTCGCGCCGGCTCGCCGACTCCTACGCCGGCAACCAGGACGACGCGGACGCCCTGATCAACTACGAGTCGGTGTTGCTTTCCCTGAACGCCAGTGGAAAACTGCGCGAGCCGCTGGAGATCCTCTACCCGCGCGACGGCATCGTCCTCGCCGACTACCCGATGATGCTGCTCGACCCGGCGAAGCGGGACAGCTACGAGACGGTCGTGAACTGGTTCAAGTCCGAGCAGGGCCAGCGCAAGATCATGGAACGGACGCTGCGCCGCCCGCTGGACAGCCAGGTTCCGCGCGACCCGCGGTTCCGGGAGTTCAGCACGAACACCCTGTACTTCCCGGAGCGCAAGGAGACGATCGATCGGCTCGCCGCCGAGTACTCCAGACCGCAGTCGCGCAATCCGTCGCACGTGATATTCGTGCTCGACTTCTCGGCGTCGATGACTGGGCCGCGGATCGCCGCCCTGCGATCGGCGTTCGCCGGTTTCAGCGGTGCCGACCCGTCCGCGGTGGGCAAGTTCGTGCGCTTCTACAAGGGCGAGACGGTCACCATCATGCGTTTCGGCGGCCAGGTGCTCGACGAGCGGGACTTCACCATCTCCGGACAAGCCGACCTCGAGGCCGTCCAGGACTACATCGCCGCCGACCGTTTCGACCAGACCACCGGCGTGTGGTCGGCTCTGGAGGCCGCCTACGCCAAGGCCGCGGCCGCTACCCGGGACCACCCGGAGCAGCCGGTCACGATCATGCTGATGACCGACGGCGAGAACAACGCCGGCATCTCCCTGCAGGACTTCCTGCGCAACCACCAGGCACGAAATCCCGCGGCGAAGGCCGTGCACACCTACACCGTCCGCTTCGGCGAGGCCAATCCCGGCGAGCTGGACCGGGCGGCGAGAGCCACCGGCGGCCGCATGGTCGACGCCAACGCGACATCACTTTCCGAGGCGTTCAAGGAGATCCGTGGCTGTCGATAACGCGTGGTTCTGGATCCTCATGTTCGCCGGCGCCGGACTCGTGGCCGCGGCGGTGGTTCTGCAGGTGCGCCGCATGCGCCGCTCCCGCGACACGACAGGCGTCATCGGCGACCACGAGCTGCTCATGTACCTCAACGAGGCCCTGGTGATGGACATCCTCCAGTACCGGGGCGATGTGAAGGCGCTCAAGAAGCGCGTGGAGCAGTACACCCGGGAGACCGCGGAAGGGCGCGGCGAGGTGAAGAACAGCTTGTTCAGCATCGTCGGAGGCCGAAACCGGGAAGGCTCGACGACAGAGTCCTTCGAGGCCGAGGAATCGCCGATCACCGCTATCCGCAAGGTCGTGCACGAGCTGGAGAAGGCCGACGCGATCGTCTACGCCGACTTCCACAAGGACGAGATCCACGCGCACAGGACCCTCACCGACAACCCGACCGGTGTCGCGAAGCTGAGCGACAGCAGGATGTTGCTGTCGATCGACGGGCGCTTCGAGGAGTACGAGGAAGGCGACGGGTCGGACACCGACTACGTGCGCCTGCGCGCACCGTACCCCTCCGGCGACGCCCATGTCCGGGTCAAGATCACCCGCAGCGGACTCCGCGAGCAGGATGCCCTGCCGGAGCAAAGGGCGCCGTTCTCGGCGCGCGTGCTCGGCAAGGTGGAGACCTGGGACGAGCAGGCCGGCGTCCTCAAGATGTGGGCGCTCGCGATCTTCCGCTGACTCGGCTCGATCCACGCACGCGCCGGTGTACCTCGGTTGAGCTATCCCAGCAGCAGCGTGCTCGCCGCGTTACTGCTTGTCGACACCCCGTCAGCGATGTGTCCGAGCATCAACTCATTCGCCTACCCCGCCCAGCCCGGAGCATCGACAACCGCGTCGAGTGCTGCTCGCCACACCCGAAGCCGAGAAATTGAGAATGACAATCGTTGTGATTAGTCTGCGGCTCGCGCTGACGGCTGAGGAGAGGCGGGTGGGATGGCGTCCGACCGGGTGGCGACGGTGGCCGGTCCGCGTGCCCGGCAGGATGAACAGCCTCCGGCGGTCCCCGTTGAACCGGTGCGCGTAGTTGCTGCGGCCGGTGGCCGTATCCGCGTTTCGGTGCCGTGGCTGGTGCGCAAGCCTGGTCTGGTCGACCTGGTCGCTGACAAGCTCGCGTCGGTCGAGGGTGTTCGGGAAGCACGGTTCTTCCCGCGGACCGGCCACGTCGTTGCATGGGTCGACGGTCGCGGCGATCCGGGCCGCCTGGTGCATGCGCTCGGCACCCCACCTGCCACGCCGCCTGCCCCTGCACTCTCCGAGAGGCGCGCACCGGTCGGTCTCGGGCCCGGTCGTCTGATCACCGGAGCGTTGGTGCTGGGTGTTGCGGGCGCAGCCAGAGTGCTTCTCCGGCGGAGGCTGGCCGGGCGCGCTGCTTCGGGCTTGTCCGGCTTGGTGGCGACGTTCATCGGCTTCCCCTTCCTCCGGCGCGCCACCCTCGGCTTGGCGCGGAGGAAGGAACTGGGAACTGACGTCCTGGTCACCGCCGCGACCGTCGTGTCGTTGGTGCTGCGGCAGAACGTCGTCGCGGTGGCGGTGCTGACCGTGCTCAACCTCGGTGAACTCCTCCAGGGGCTGCTGCTGCGCAACAGCCGTCGACACGCCGCGCGCCATGCGGCCTCGGGCGAGCACCGGGTGTGGCTGGTCTGCGAGGGAGTCGAGGTGGAGGTGCCCGCTGCGGAGGTGCGGACCGGCGACGTCGTGGCGGTCTCCGCTGGTGACCGGATGCCGGTGGACGGGACTGTGGTCGACGGTTCGGCGGTCGTCGACGGCGCCGCGATCACCGGTGACCTCGTTCCCACCCGGGTCGGACGGGGCAGCCACGTGCTCACTGGGGCGATGGTGCGCTCGGGCCGGCTGCGGGTGCGCGCGACGGCGGTCGGCTCGGAGACGGAAGCGGCGAAGATCCTCACCACTGCGCAACGCGTGCGGGCGGCACGCGAACCGAGGCCGACGGTCGGGGGCGCGTTCTCCCGGCGGTTCGCGCCGGCCGCGTTGGCGGTGGCCGGGCTGACGTTGCTGCTCACCGGAGACGCCCGGCGAGCGATGTCGATGTTGCTGATCGCGTGCCCGTGTGCGACGGGCCTGTCCACTCCGGCCGCGGCGGCCGCGGGGGCGTCGGCGTCGGCACGTCGCGGTGTTCATGCCACGAGCGACCGCGGGCTGGAAGCGCTCGGTCTCGCGGACGCCTTCGTCCTCGGCAGCGGTGTGCTCGCCGACTGCCCGCCGGCCGACACCGCCGTGCTGCTTCGACGGCTGCGTGCCTGGGGAGCTGGGCCGATCATTGTGTTCGCCGCGGAGAGCGCACACGCGGCGTCACCACTCGCTGCTTCCGGTGACATCGAGGTTCGCGCCCCTGGTTCCCCTGAATCCAGGGCGGCGCTGGTTCGCGGCCTTCAAGCCCAGGGGCGTGTGGTGGCCGTGATCGGCAACGCGACGGCCGAGGCCCTGGCGGTCGCGCAGGCCGATGTCGGCATCGCGGTGGGTCCGGCAGGGCGGGTCCTCGCGGCGGTGTCCGACCTGGTCATCCCGCATGCCGACCTGTCGAGGGTGGTCGCCGCGGTCGAGTTGGGCCGGCGGACCCGGCGGGCCATGCGGCAGAACTACGGGCTGGCTGTCGGTGTCAACGTCGCCGGCATGCTCGTCGGTGCGGCCGGTGTGGTGAACCCGGTCCTGGCCGCCGTTCTGCACAACGCCGGTGGCCTCGCCGTGGTCGTCAACTCCGCGCGAATCGCCCCCGCCGGACGCGGTCCCGACGCGCCGACGCGGGGGCAACGATTTCCACGCGGCCGGTGCGCGCCACCGCCCACGGCCTCTTGAATCGCCGCTGACGAAGCCACAAACTGGGGCGGTACTGTCCGTCTTCGTCTGCCGTGCGGTTGCGGGAGAAAGCGTCCTTCCGGCGCTTGTCCAGAGGTCCCGGGGACCGGCGCCGGCTCCGAGCCGTCGGTGCGCTCGAAGGACAGGGGGGACGTCATGCACTTCTTGCTGGGTTCGTTCGCCGCGAAGCTCGTTCACTACACGGTGTCGGGGACGGTGGGCGTCGCCGTGGTCAGGGCTGCCGAGCACGCCGCTCCGCAGCTCAAGCCGAAGGCGCGCGAGCTGGCGGTGAACACCATGGCGCGCGGCATCGTGGTCGGACGCACGCTCAGCGGCTTCGCTGAGGAAGCCCGGCTCAAGGCCGGTGACCTCGTCGCCGAGGCGCACGAATCGCTGGGCCAGGAGGCTCCCGCGCCGACCTCGGTCCAGGCGAAAGACGAGCACGGTCACTGACCATGTCCGGCGTGGTCGTTCGGGCGGTCGCCGGCGGCCGCGTGCGGCTGGTCGTGCCGTGGCTGCGGGCCAAGCCGGACGGGGCGGGTGTGGTCGACCAGCGCATCGGTGCCGTCGACGGGCTCCGCGGGCTGCGGGTCTTCGCACGCAGCGGCAACGTGGTCATCTGGGTCGCCCCGGAGCAGCTTGACGTGGATGAACTGGTGGGCGCGTTGGAAGCGCCCCCGACAGGTGTCGCGCCACAGCAACGCACGCGCTGGGCTCCGGACTCCTCGACAGGCGAGATCACCCGCCTGGTCATCGGCGGTGTCGTACTCGCGTTCGTCGCCCTGCGCAGGCTGTTTCGCCTGCCGCGGTTCGCCGGTGGTTCGTCCGGAGTGCTGCGTGCGGCCACCGTGTTCACCGGCCTGCCGTTCTTCAGAGGCTTCCTCAACGCCCTGACCGGACGCGGGCACGCCGGAACCGACGCGCTGGTGACCGCCGCGACCGTCGTCGCCCTGCTGCTGCGGGAGAACGTCGTGGCCCTGACCGTCCTGTGGCTGCTCAACATCGGCGAGTTCCTGCAGGTCGTGACCCTGCGGCGCACCCGCCGCGCGATCGAGGAACTGCTCACCATCGGCGAGGAGCACGCCTGGCTGGTCCGCGACGGCGTGGAGATCGAAGTACCGCTCGAACAGGTCGAGCCCGGTGACGTGGTCGCGGTCTACGAGCACCACAAGATCCCCGTCGACGGCGTCGCCACCGCGGGCAACGCGCTGGTCGACCAGGCCGCGATCACCGGCGAGGCGCTGCCGGTCTACGTGTGCGAGGGCTCGCAGGTCTACGCGGGCACCGTGATCACCTCCGGATCGCTGACGGTGGCTGCGACGTCGGTGGGACAGGACACCACCGTCGGCCGGATCATCAAGCGCGTCGAGGAAGCCCAGGCCGACCAGGCGCCCGTGCAGACCGTCGCGACGAGGTTCACGCGGCGGTTCGTCCCGGTCTCCTTCGCCCTCGCCGGCCTGACCTACCTGCTCACCCGCGACGCCCGCCGGGCGATGACGATGCTGCTCATCGCCTGTCCCTGCGCCGCGGGCCTGGCCACCCCGACCGCGATCAGCGCGGCGATCGGCAACGGCGCCCGCCGGGGCACCCTCATCAAAGGCGGAACCCACCTGGAAAGTGCCGGCGGCGCGACCGCCGTCGTCTTCGACAAGACCGGCACCCTCACCCTCGGTCGCCCACTGGTGACCAGCGTCGTCGCGCTCAGCAACTTCACCGCCGACGAGGTGCTCGCGCTGGCCGCCTCCGGCGAGCTCCACGCCCGTCACCCGCTGGCGCAGGCGATCGTGCGCCGCACCCACGAAGAGCACCTCGAGATCCCCGTGCACCAAGCCTGCGAGGTCGTGCTCGGTATGGGCATGCGAGCAGAGCTCGACGGGGCCCGGCTGCTCGTCGGCAGCCCCGCCCTGCTCCGACACTACGGTCTGGAGCTGCCTGATCATGCCCGAGGCTGGGCTCGGCAGCTGCGCGCGCAGCGGGAAAGCGTGATCTGCCTGGCTCGCGACGAAGACCTGATCGGCCTGCTCGGTATCTCGGATGCGATCCGGGACGGTAGCGAAGCCGTCATCGAGCAGCTCCGCAAGCTGGGGGTCGACCGCATCGCCTTGCTCACCGGCGACGCGCCCGAAGCCGCCCAAGCTGTCGCGGACAAGCTCGGCATCACCGAGGTCCATGCCCACGCACTGCCCGAGGCGAAACTCCAACTGATCCGCGACCTGCAGGCCGACGGACACACTGTGGCCATGGTCGGCGACGGCACCAACGACGCCCCGGCACTGGCGCTGGCCGACATCGGCATCGCCATGGGCACCCAGGCCTCCCACGTGACGCTCGAAACCGCCGACATCGCCCTGGCCAGCAACGACCTCCGCCAGGTGCCGGCCGTGGTCGAGCTGAGCCAGCACACCCTCCGTGTCGTCCGCCAGAACTACGCGCTGGCGCTGGGTGTCAACGTCGTCGGGCTCCTCGCGGGCGCCGGCGGCTCCATCAACCCGGTCCTGGCCGCGCTGCTGCACAACGCCAGCAGCATCACCGTCGTCGCCAACTCCGCCCGCCTGGTCAACCACACCCCGGCATTACCGAGCCCGCACCCCGTGCCGCCCCCGGACCTCGGCGACGGCCAGGCATGAAAGATCAGCGGCGAGGGCGGCGGGGCCAATCTGTCGCCAGAGAGCTGCTATAGCAACTTGTTAGCATCCACCTCCGCATCGGCTGTGCTACTCGGAGGGTGGAACGTGTCGCAAGAAGAGGTCCGGGGGCTCGGAGAGTATGTGGTCCGGCGGGCGCTCCCTGCCGATCTCGAGGGTGCTCGCACACTGATGTTCGACACGTTCTACCAGGTCATGGGGTACGGATATGTGCCCGAATGGCACGGCGACGTGATCAACATGACCGACACCTACTTCCGGGAGCCGGGGCAGGCGCTGTTCGTGGCGGCACTGGGAGACGAGGTCGTGGGGACGGCCGCGGTACGCGCAGGTGGCCCGAAGAGTCCGCCCAACCCGCACTGGCTCGCCGAACGCTACGACCGCCCGTCGACCGCGCAGCTCTGCCGCACCTACGTGCGCTCGGCCCACCGCCGCCGCGGCCTTGCCCGCGCTCTGGTCGACCTGGCCTGCGGGTTCGTCGCCGACTCCGGCCGGTACGACACGGTCTACCTGCACACCGATCCCGCGATCGACGGTGCCGAGCCCTTCTGGCGCAGCCTTGCCAAGGAGATTCACGACGAGCGGGGAACCGGCACCGACAACGCGATCATCCACTTCGAGATCCCCCTGCCTCCCGCGTGTCAACACGCCGGTATCTGAGGCGTCTCCCCAGGCACCGGACCACGCCGCGAAGCGCGCAAAACGGATGCGACGACGAGCCAAGAAGTGAAAATGATTATCATATGAGCATGGAGTGCGCGGAGACCGGGGCGGAGCATGATCGTCCGGTGCTGGAGGTCGAGGGGTTGACCGTCGAGATCGGTGGTCGCCGAGTCGTCGACGGAGTGGATTTCCGCCTGGGCCGCGGTGAGCGACGAGGCCTGATCGGCGAGTCGGGGTCGGGGAAGTCGCTGACCGGGCTCGCGCTGCTCGGCTTGCTGCCGACCGGGGCCCGGGTCGGTGGCAGTGTCCGGTTCGACGGCGAGGAACTGCTCGGACTGCCCGAGTCACGGCTCGCGCGGTTCCGGGGCGCCTCGATCGCGATGGTGTTCCAGGACGCGCTGTCCGCGCTGAACCCGTTGGTGCGGGTCGGGCGGCAGGTGGCAGAACCCCTGCGCCGGCACCGCGGCCTGGCCCGGACCGAGGCGCATGCCGCGGCGACCGAGATGCTGGCGCGTGTCGGGTTCACCGACCCGGAGCGGGCGGTGCGGTGCTGCCCGCCGCAGCTGTCCGGAGGACAACGCCAGCGCGTGGCGCTCGCGATGGCACTGGCCTGCCGACCGGAGGTTCTGGTGGCAGACGAACCGACGACAGCGCTCGACGTCACGGTGCAAGCCGACATCCTCGCGCTGCTCGCCGACATCGCCGACGGCGAGGATGCTCCGGCGTTGCTGTTCGTCTCCCACGATCTGGCGGTGGTCGCCCAGCTCTGCTCGAGCGCGATGGTCATGCACGACGGCACGATCGTCGAGCACTCCCCCATGACCGAGCTGGTTCGCGCACCGCGGCACCCGCGCACCGTCGAGCTGGTCGACAGCGCGCTATCGCTGGAAGCGTGCCCACGACACCACGACCGGAAGGCGGTGTCGTGAGGATGCTGCGGGCGAGGGGGCTTCGTCGAAGTTACCGGGCTTCCTCGCCGGGGCTCGGATCCGCGCCCCGGGTGCACGCGCTCAACGGGGTGGACGTGGAACTCGGCGCAGGTGAGCGGGTCGGCATCGTCGGGGAATCCGGGTGCGGCAAGTCGACATTGCTGCGCATGCTGCTCGCGCTCGAAGCCCCGGACGAGGGCACCGTGTCCTACCAGGACCATCCCGTACGGCCGGGTGGAGCCCGGTCGTTGCGGTGGTTTCGCTCCGAGGTGCAGTTCATCCCCCAGGACCCGTGGTCATCGCTGAATCCCCGGATGCGGATCGGTGATGCCATCGCAGAACCCCTGCGGTATCTGCGCGTGCCAGTCGACCGGGAACAGCGGGTCGCCGAGGTCTTGGGCCTGGTCGGGCTGGAGCCGGAGATGGCCGACCGACGTCCCGCGGCGTTCTCCGGCGGACAACGGCAACGGATCGCGATCGCCCGCGCTCTGGCCCCGTCGCCGCGGTTCCTGCTCGCCGACGAGCCGGTCACCGCGTTGGACGCATCGGTTCGCTCGCGCGTGCTGGGTCGCCTGCGGGATCTCGTCGAACGCGAGGGCCTCGGCCTGCTCCTGGTCACCCACGACCTCGCCGTCGTGCGCAGGCTCTGCGATCGGGTCCTGGTCATGCGCGCGGGCGAGATCGTCGAGCACGGCAGCACCGACGACGTCTTCAGATCCCCCGCACACGACTACACCCGGACACTGCTCGACTCCGTCCCGCGCCTGAGCGCCTACCTCTCCGAAGGAATCGTTGAGTGACCGCCGGAACGCAACGGAATCCCCTCGTACGGCGTTGGTCGCTGTTGGCGCAGTTCGCACGGCTGCCCGGGATCGCCCGACTGCTGCTGCTGACCCAGCTCGCCTTCAACGTGGGCTTCTACCTGGTTGTCCCCTTCCTGGCGGTGCACCTGTCCAAGGACCTGGCGATGGCGGGCTGGGCGATCGGTGTCGTGCTCGGGGTGCGGACGTTCAGCCAGCAAGGGCTGTTCGTGATCGGTGGCGCCCTGACCGACCGCTTCGGGATCAGGCCCACCGTGCTGACGGGGTGCGTCCTGCGCATCGCGGGGTTCGTGGTGCTGGCCGCGGCCGGGGACCTCGGCACCGTCCTGACCGGCACCGTGCTCATCGGATTCGCCGCAGCGCTGTTCTCCCCGGCGGTGGAATCCGCGTTGGCCGCGCAGGGCGCGGCTCTGGAGGACCGCGGGATCATCACCCGCGCCGAGCTGTTCGGATTGTTCGCGGTGTGCGGTGAAATCGGCGCGGTGACCGGTCCGCTGCTCGGGGCCGCTCTCCTCGGCGTGGATTTCGGGCTGACCTGTTCGGCGGCCGCGGCGGTCTTCGCGCTCATCCTGGTCGCGCACGCGCGTTGGCTGCCTCGTGGTGCCCGGGATGATCGGCGCCCGTTGCTGGCGGGCTGGTCGGACATCGTGCGCAACCGCACGTTCCTCGTCTTCGCCGCCGCCTACAGCGCCTACCTGTTGAGCTACAACCAGCTTTACCTGGCGCTTCCGGTCGAACTCGAACGCGTCGGGGCGGAATCGGCGCTGGGGTGGATGTTCGCCCTCGCCGCGGTGATGGTCGTGTTCGGCCAGATCCCCCTCGCGCGATGGGCCCGTACACGACTGGGAGCGACCCGGGCGCTACCGCTGGGTTTCGGCCTGCTGAGCCTGGCCTTCGCCGTGGTCGCGGCGTGGGCGCCGTGGACACCGCTGCCCGGGCCGTTGGGCCTCGCATCCGCCGTGGCGTTCGTGGTGTTGCTGACCCTCGGCCAGATGCTGGCCGTCCCGGTGGCCCAGGACCTCGTGCCGCGGCTGGCACGCGAAGACAACCTCGGTTCCTACTACGGCTTCCTGTCCTCAGCCGGCGGGCTCGCGGTGCTGGTCGGCAGCGGGGCCGCGGGCGGGCTGCTCGACCTGGCCGCGCAGCCCGCGGCAGCGGCCGCGGTGCCGTGGCTGTTTTTGGCCGTCCTGCCCGCTGTGGGAGGTCTCACGCTGCTCGTGCTCGCCCGGCACTACCCGAATGAAAACCGTTCTCATTAGAGTCCTACGGAACATCCCTCCGCGTTCAAGGAGATCCGCTCCCATGCCCGTGCGCCCGAACAGAGCCTCCCTCACCGCGAGCATGCTGGCAGGCGCCCTCCTCCTCTCCGGCTGCTTCGCCGGCAGCCCCGGCACGGGAACGGCCGACCGGCTGAACGTGGGGATGGCGTTCCAGCCCGCCGCCGAGATGTCGCCCTACAGCGATGACGCGGTGCTGCTCAGCAAGCTCGGCGTCACCGAGACCCTCACCTCCCTGGACCCCGACGGCACACCCCGCCCCGCGTTGGCGGAGAGCTGGGAGCAGATCGACCCCGTCACTCTGCGGATGACGCTGCGCCCGGGGGTGAGCTTCCACGACGGCACACCGCTGACCGCCGAGCACGCCGCCGCCGCGCTCCACGACGCCGCCACGGCAACCACTCCACCGCGTGCCCTGAAGGGCGTCGAACTGTCCGCCGCGGCAACCGGCGAGCGCACCCTGGAGGTGTCCACCGCCACGCCCGATCCGATCCTCGCGCAACGGCTCACCGCACCAGGACTGGCCATCCTCGCGCCGTCGGCCTACCGCGAAGATCCGACCGCACCGGATCCCGTTCGCGCCGCCACTGGCCCGTACGTGCTCGACAGCGTCCAAGGGGCCGCGAGCGCGACGCTGAGTGCGAACCGGGAGTATTGGGGCGGTGCGCCGAAGGCATCCGGGGTCGACGCCCGGTTCATCGCCGACGGGGCGAGCCGGGCCAACGCGCTGCGTGCGGGTGAGGTCGACATCATCGACACCGTGCCGGTCTCCCAACTGCCCACGATCACCGGCCACCAGGTGCTCGACTTCCCGCTGCCACGGTTGGTCAGCGCCCACCTCAACACGAGGAAGGGCACGTTGTCCGATCCGGCGCTGAGGGCGGCCGCTCGAGACGCCGTTCACCCGGCGCAGATCACCGCGGGTGTCTACGCCGGCCAAGCCGACCCCGCCAAGGGCCTGTTCGGGCCTGCCAGCACGTGGGCGGCGGAACCTCCTGCCCCGCAGCACGAAACCGCTCCCGCGACACCGCAGGGGCAGCCGATCCGGATCGCCACCTACGACGAACGCCCGGAGCTTCCCGAGATAGCCTCGGTGGTCGCCGAGAACCTGCGCTCCGCGGGATTCACGGTCGAGAACGTGGTCGTCCAGGAATACTCCACACTGGAGTCCAAACTGCTTCGAGGTGACTACGACGTGGTCATCGGCACCCGCTCGTACGGGATCGACACCGGCGACCCGGTCGGCTACCTCAGCACCGACTGGACCTGCGGAGGCAGCTACAACCTGTCGATGCTGTGCGATCCCGCCCTCGACGCCGCTGTCGCCGAAGCCGGCGCGGCCGATGCGGAGCAGCGCAAGCAGGCGGCGATGCGGATCGCCGCACAGGTGCTCGCCCACGACGCTGTCATCCCCCTGGCCCACGAGCGCACCCGCATCGGAGTCGCACCCGGCGTCCACGGCGTCGCCGAGGACAGCTTCGACCGTCGATTGATCACCGCAGAGACGGTTCCGGGCGCATGAGGGCGCTTGCGAGCGCACCGACGGTGGTGCCCGCACTCCGGGGGCTGCTCGTCGTCGTGGGCGCACTCACCGGACTCGCGTTCCTCGTCGGCGCCCTGCCCTGGCTCGGCGGCGATGACCCGGCGCAAACCGTCCTGCGCGCCCGCTCTGCCGAACAGGAGCTCGACCCGGCCGTGCTGGAGGCCATTCGACGGGACGTCGGCATGCCCGACGACCCGATCAGCGGCACGGTGAGCTGGCTGGCAGGCGCGGTGCGGGGTGATTTCGGTCAGTCCTGGGTCACCGGTGCACCGGTGTCCACCTCGATCGGTCAAGCACTGGGCATCTCGATCACCCTGGCACTGGCCGCCAGCGCGGTCTGCCTGCTGTGCACGCTGCTCGTGCTCGCACCGAGTCTGTGGCGGGCAACCCGGACAGCGCAGTCGGTCGGCAACGGCGCGATCGCGGTCGGCTCACTGCTGGCGGCACTGCCGGAGTTCCTGCTCGCCGCCGTCCTCCTCTCGGCGGTGGCGGTCCACTGGGGACTCGCGCCGACGTCGGGGTGGGCAGGACCGCAACACATGCCTCTTCCCGCCTTGGCGCTGGGAATCCCCGCCGCGGGAGTGCTCACCCGGGTGCTGGCCACCGCCGTCGACAACGTCCTGTCCGAACCGTGGGTGCACACCTGGAGAGCGACCGGGTTCCGCAGAGCCGCCGTGCTGACCGCGGTCATGCACCGCGCCGTGGCCGTCGCGCTGCCGCAGCTGGTGCTGCTGTTCGTCGGTCTGCTCGGATCCGGGATCGTGATCGAGACGGTCTTCGCCATCCCGGGGTTGGGGGCCATCGCCCTGCACGGTGTGCTCGCCCAGGACCTGCCAGTGGTACAGGCGTGTGTGGCCGTCCTGGCGGTGCTCGGCCTCGCGCTCGGCGCGGCGGGAATCCTCGCGCACCGGTGGATGCTGGGTGCTGCCCTGCACAGCGCAGGCATGGCACCGGCCGCGCCGAGGCCGACCGCAACCCCGCGGTGGGCCTTCGCCGTGGCCGCGGTGCTGGGCACCGCCATCGTCGCCGGACTGCTGCGCGATCCGAACGCGATCAGCCTCACCGACCGCCTCCAATCCCCCACCGCCGCGTATCCCTTCGGCACCGACGCGCTCGGCCGAGACCTGCTGGCCCGGTTCGGCCACGGCGCGCTCCCGAGCATCGGAGCGTCGTTGGCCGTCAGCGCCGCGGCCCTCGTGATCGGCCTGGTCGCAGGCACCACGCGAACCCGCCCCCGCGCCGGGATCGCCGATGTGCTCAACGCGGTGCCGCCGGTGCTGGCCGGCGTCATCGTGGCAGCGGTGGCCGGTCCCGGCATGCTCAGCGCCGCCGTCGCCGTGTGCGCGGTGGCATGGATTCCGCTTGCGGTGCACAGCCGCACACTGGCCACCGAGGTCCGCGCTTCCGGCTTCGCGCAGGCGGCGGTGACCAGTGGCGCCGGCCGCGCGCAGATCCTGTTGCGACATGTGCTGCCGTCGGTACTGCCCTCGGTCGCCCGGCACGCACTCGTCCGGCTCCCCCACAACGCGCTCGCGCTGGCCGGACTCGGCTTTCTCGGGCTGGCCGCTCCGCACGACTCCCCCGAGTGGGGAACGATGCTGTCGCAGTCCCTGGCCTACACCGAGACCGCACCGTGGACCGTCGCCGCCCCCGCGACCGGGCTCGCACTGCTCGGGCTGATCGCCGGCCTGGCCCGCACCGGACGCCACTGACGACGCTCTCTTGGCGACGTCGCGCTCACCGGGCACCGCCCGGCGATACAGAGCTGGTACCGATGACAACCCAGGTCGGGTACACGTCCGCAGGTTCTTCCGGAATCGGGACTCCGATTCAGGCTTCGGTGTGTTCGCCGGTGAGGTCTTCTGCCTGCAGCAACGGATCCCCGGCGGTTTCGCGCAGAGAGTAGGCCGCGATCAGCCCGATCAGGGCGGCGGCCATGAGGTACGGGCCGGGCACCAGCGTGCTGCCGGTGGCCGAGATCAGCACCGTCATCAGGTAGGGCACGGTGCCGGCGAACAGGGCGGCGGTGAGGTTGTACGCGATGGACAGGCCGCCCTGGCGGGTGCGGGTCGGGAAGATCTCGGCGGACCACACGGCGTAGGTGCCCAGGATCGCGGAGAGCACGACGCCGAGCGTGAGCCCGCCGATCCACGTTCCGGTGAGCCCGGTGCGCATCAGCAGATAGGCCGGGGTCGCGAGCAGGAACAGCGCGACGCCCGCGCCGAGCAGGACCGGTCGCCTGCCGACGCGGTCGGACAGGCGGCCGAAAGTCGGGACGAGGACCAGCCCGACGAGGGAGATGACCGTGGACAGGAGCGCGGCGCTGTCGGAGGAGTGGCCGAGGTAATCGGTCTGGTAGGTGACCAGGTAGGTGAGCACGGCGTAGAACGGCACGTGCATCATCGTCATCAGTCCGGCGGCTTGGAGCAGCTGTTTCTTGTTGTTGCGCACCAGTTCCCGCACGGGGCTGCGGGGCACGTTGTCGGTCGCTTCGAGGGTGCGGTACTCCGGGGTGTCCTCGATCTTGTTGCGGACGATGAAGCCGATGATGCCGAGCGGCGCGGCGATGAGGAACGGGATGCGCCAGCCCCACGAGGTGAGCTGCGCGTCCGAGAGGCCGACCGTCAGCAGGAGGAACACGAACGATCCGGCGAGGAATCCCAGCAGCGAGCCGACTTCGAGCCAGCTGACGCCGAACCCGCGGCGGCGGCGCGGCGCGAACTCGGCGAGGAAGCTCGCGGCGCTGCCGAACTCGCCGCCCGCGGCGAAGCCCTGCAGCAGGCGCAGGAGGACCAGTAGCAGTGGGGCCGCGATGCCGATTTTCGAGTAGTCGGGCAGCAGGCCGATGGCGAGCGTGGCACCGGACATCATGAAGATGACGATCGACAGTGTGCGCTTGCGGCCGATCCGGTCTCCGAGTGGCCCGAACACCAGCGCTCCGACGGGACGGATCCCGAACGAGACCGCGAAGACCCCGAACACGGCGAGCAGACCGGCCGTGGCGTCGTCTGCGGGAAAGAAGACCGAGGCGATGGTGCTCGCGAGGTAGGCGTAGGCGGCCCAGTCGAACCAGTGCACGAAGACTCCGACCGCGCCCGCGGCGACGCTTCGACGCAGCGTCGCGGGATCGGCGATCGTGTCGGCGAGCTCCCTGACGGGAGCGGATTCCCGTGCGGTCATGGGTGTCCTCCTTGGACCGGTTCTCGTGATGACGCTAGGAGCGGTCCGCGGCATCCAACAAGAAGAAATAAACAAAGCAATGCATCGGAAGGATCTATGCAGAAGCCCGAAACACGGGGCGTGGCTGAAGCGGCAACGTCACCGCAGCCGAGTCAGCTGAGGGGACCTCCGGTGAGGGCCTGAGGTGTGGTCAACGCCCCGAGTTGCTCGTTAGTCAGCAGCTGCCGTTCCCGCACCAGCTCCAGCGGGGGCCGGCCGGTGCGGTGTGCCTCCAGCGCGATGGTGCTCGCGGTTTCGTAGCCGAGCGCGGGACTCAGCGCGGTCACCAGGCCCGCGGAGGTGGCGACGAGGCCCGCCAGGTGCTCACGGCGGGCGGTGATGCCGCGGACGCAGTGCTCGGTGAGCACGCCGATCGCGGCGGTCAGGTGGTCGAGGCCGGCGGTCAGGGCCCGCGCGATGATCGGTTCGAAGGCGTTGAGCTGCAGTTGTCCGCCTTCCGCGGCAAGGGTGATCGTCACGTCGTTGCCGACGATCTCGAACGCGACCTGGTTGACGACCTCGGGGATGACCGGGTTGACCTTGCCGGGCATGATCGAGGAACCGGCCTGCCGGGCGGGCAGGGTGATTTCGCCGAACCCGGCCTGCGGACCCGAGGAGAGCAGCCGCAGGTCGTTGCAGATCTTCGAGAGCTTGACCGCGACCCGTTTCAGGACGCCGGACAGCTGGACGAACACGCCGACGTCCTGGGTGGCCTCGATGAGGTCGGGGGCGGAGACGAGCGTCGGGATGCCGGTCAGCTCGCGCAGGTGCGCCACGGCGAGCTCGCGGTAGCCGGGACGGGCGTTGAGTCCGGTGCCGATGGCCGTGCCGCCGAGGTTGAGCTCGTGCAGCAGCAGCCGGACCTCGGCGAGGCGTTGCTCGTCCTCACCGAGCGTGGCGGCGAACGCGCCGAACTCCTGGCCGAGCGTCATCGGGACCGCGTCCTGCAGCTGGGTGCGGCCCATCTTGAGGATGTCGGCGAACTCGACCGCCTTGGCGGAGAACGCTTCGCGTAGACCGGCGAGCGTCGCGAGCAGCTCGGCGAGGTGGCTGTCGAGCGCGAGCTTGACCGCGGTCGGGTAGACGTCGTTGGTGCTCTGGCCCAGGTTGACGTGATCGAGCGGGTGGAGTGCGGAGTGGTCTCCGCGGTCGTGGCCGAGCAGTTCCAGGGCCCGGTTGGCGATGACCTCGTTGGCGTTCATGTTCGTCGAGGTCCCGGCGCCGCCTTGGATCAGGTCGACGACGAACTGGTCGTGCAGCCGGCCGTTCCTGATCTCCGCGCAGGCTGTCGCGATGGCCTCGGCCCTGGTGCGGTCGAGGGCGCCGGCCTCCGCGTTGGCGGTGGCCGCGGCCTGCTTGACCACCGCCAGTGCCGCGACCAGGTGCGGCCGGTCGGCGAGGGTCTCCCGGGTGATGGGGAAGTTGATGAGGGCGCGGGCGGTGTGGGCGCCGTAGTAGGCGTGCGCGGGCACGCTGATCTCGCCGAGCATGTCGTGTTCGGCGCGCGTCGGGGCGTGGGACATCGTTGTCCTTCCCGGGAAAAGTTCGGATTCAGAACGTGAGCGTGCGGCGGATGCGCGAGCTGGCGGTCACGACGCCAGTGCTCGGTCCACTCCGGTCCACGCCAGTGCGATCGCGCCGTCGAGCAGGGCTCGTTGCGCGGTGCCGCCGACGCAGTGTGCGGCGAACTCGCGCTGGTGGTTGATCGCGGGCAGGGACCCGATGCCGATGTAGGGGTGGATGGCGGGCACGACCTGCGAGACGTTGCCCATGTCGGTGGAGGCGCGGTTCATGCGGGAGGCCGTGCCGTCCGGAGCGAACTCGCGGCCGAGGTCGAGCGCGTTGGCGCGGTAGGCCGCCAAGGCTGCCTCGTCCGCGCGGAACTCGGCGTAGGGCTTGCTTTCCGGTTCCACGGTCAGCTCGCAGCCGGTGGCCAGCGCGCCGGCTTCGAACGCGCGCAGCACGCGCGGCTCCAGCTCGGCCAGTTCCGCGAGCGTCTCGGCACGCACGTACCAGCGGCCGGCGGCGTGTTCGGGGATCGCGTTCGGCGCGTCGCCGGCGTGGGTCACGACGCCGTGCACGCGCGCCGAGGCGGGGATGTGCTGGCGGAGCAGGCCGATGGCGACCTGGGCGACGGTGAACGCGTCGGCGGCGTTGATCCCCGCCTCGGGATAGGCGGCGGCGTGCGCGGACTTGCCGGTGTAGGCGATTTTCGAGTGGCTGACGGCGAACGGCCGGGCCTCGGCGACGTCGACGGGTGCCGGGTGCACCATCATCGCGAGGTCCACGCCCGCGAATGCGCCGCGGTCGAGCAGCTCGATCTTGCCGCCGCCGCCCTCCTCGGCCGGGGTGCCGTAGACCTCGACCGTCACCCCGGCGTCGTCGGCGACCGCGGCCAGCCCCAGTGCGGCACCGATGGAGCCGGCCGCGATGAGGTTGTGGCCGCACGCGTGGCCGAGGCCGGGCAGCGCGTCGTACTCGGCGCACAGCGCGATCCGCACCGGACCCGTGCCGAAGCTCGCGTGGAATGCGGTGTCCAGGCCGAGGTAGCCCGGTGTGACGGCGAATCCGGCGCGGTCGAGCAGCTCCGGGACCGCCGCGGCGGCGCGGTGCTCCTCCCATGCCGTCTCGGGGTCGGCGTGCAGCCGTTCCGACAGGCCGATGAGCTCGTCGGCGTGCCGGTCGACCTCGGCGCGGGCTGCGTTCTTCAGTGCCGTCATCACTGGTCTCCCGGCACGCCGTAGGACGGGGCCGAGGAGGGGTCGAGCCCGCGGGTGACGTAGTCGTCGCGCTGCGGGAGCCACACGTCGAGCAGCCCGGCGAGCCGGTCGAGGGGGTCGTCGGCCCAGTCCACCCGGAGGTCGGTGACCGGCCAGTCCACATCGGATACCGCGACGATGCCTGCGGAGTGGACCGGGCCTTCCTCGCCGCCTGCGGCGAGACCGGCCTGCAGCGCGGCCACGAGCCGCTGCTCCAGCTCACCGGTGGCGGAGGTGAACGCGTCCACAATGGCCTGCGGGATGTGGTCGCCTGCCAGCATGTTGCCCGCGGCCACGACACCGTCGGCGGTGGCGGCACCGTGCTTGCCCAGTGTCCGGGGCCCGCTGTAGGCCAAGCCCGGGCCGGTCGGGCCGAGCACGGTGAGCTGCCGGTACTCGATGTCGTCCGCGTCGGCGGTGACCCCGGCGAGTGCCCGCTCGGCGTCGCCGTGCTCGGCGAGCCGGTCGAGCAGGCGGCCGCCGAGCCGGGGGTCGGTGATGTTCTGCGAGGCCGCGGCGCCGACGCCGGGACGCAGGTGCGCGACGCGGGCGGCGACGGCGGGGCTGGACGAGCTGGCCGCGACACCGAAGCGGATGGTGCCGCCGGAGGTGTCGCGGGCCACGATCGAAAAGGTCACTTCTCCTCCTGCGGGATCACGGCGATGGCGTCGATCTCGCACAGCCACTCCGGCCGGGCGAGTGCGGAGACCACCACACCGGTCGAGATCGGGTGCACACCCTTGGTCCAGCGCCCGACGGTGCGGTAGACGTCCTCGCGGTAGCGCGGGTCGATCAGGTAGATGGTGAGCTTGACCAGGTGCTCCATCCGGCTGCCTGCTTCCTCCAGCAGCATCTTGATGTTCGCCATGGCCTGCTCGGCCTGCGCGGCCGGGTCGCCGATCCCGACGGACTCGCTGGTGTCGAGGTCCTGCCCGATCTGGCCGCGGACGTAGACGGTGCCGTTGGCGACGACGGCCTGGCAGAGGTCGTTGTCGAGATTCTGCTCGGGATAGGTCTCGCGCGTGTTGAACGGGCGGATGCGGCGATGAACAGTCACTTCGTGGCCTTTCCCGGCGGTGGTTGTCGGATCGGTCGGCGGCGCCGTCGCCTCAGCCTGACGTCGCCCGCGACCTTCTGTCCAGTAGATCTTTCAGTACCAATGAATCGAAAATCCAGATGCAATGGGGCGACGCCGCCCCGGGCCGCCCGCCAGGCGACACAGCCACCCTGGATCGAAAAATCAGATCTCGTGTACCCAAAACATCTGTTGGACACGGGAATTCTCCGCGGCCAGGATCCGGTGGCACAGAGGCATCGAGGCGGACCGGCGTGGTCCGCCCGCCGGTCCGGAGTGGAGGTCTGGATGTCGATCCCAGAGGTGGAGGCCCTCGTCGTGGGCGGGGGCCAGGCCGGCCTGGCGATGAGCGAGCACCTGAGTGACTGCGGCGTGCGGCACCTCGTGCTGGAACGCGACCGCATCGCCGAGGGCTGGCGTTCGCAGCGGTGGGACTCGCTGGTCGCGAACGGGCCCGCGTGGCACGACCGCTTCCCCGGTCTGGAGTTCGGCGACCTCGCGCCCGACTCGTTCGCTTCGAAAGATCAGGTCGCGGCCTATTTCGAGGCGTATGCGGAGAAGATCGCCGCGCCGATCCGGACCGGGGTCGAGGTGACGTCGGTCCGCAAGCTCGAGGGACGGCCCGGTTTTCGGGTGGAGACTTCGGACGGCACCATCGACTCCCGGTTCGTCGTCGCGGCGACCGGGCCGTTCCAGCGGCCCGTGATCCCGCCGATCGTGCCGCGGGAAGCCGGACCCCTGCAGATCCACTCCAGTGCCTACCGCAATCCCGAGCAGCTGCCCGCCGGCGGAGTGCTGGTGGTCGGCGCCGGTTCGTCGGGAGTGCAGATCGCCGAAGAGCTCCGCCGGTCGGGGCGGGCCGTGTACCTGTCCGTGGGTCCCCACGACCGTCCTCCGCGCCGCTACCGCGGGCGCGACTTCTGCTGGTGGCTCGGCGTGCTCGGCAAGTGGGACGCCGAGACTCCGCCGTCGGGGGCCGACCACGTCACCATCGCGGTCAGCGGCGCCCGCGGCGGGCACACCGTGGACTTCCGCGCCCTCGCCGGACTCGGGATCGACCTCGTCGGCATGACCAGCGAGTTCGACAACGGAATCCTGCGCTTCGCACCGGATCTCGGGGCCAACATCACCAAGGGCGACGCGAACTACCTCGCGCTGCTCGACGAAGCCGACGCCTATGTCGCGCGCAACGGCCTGGACCTGCCGGAGGAACCGGGGGCTCGCACGCTGGGGCCGGATCCCGCCTGCGTGACCGACCCGATCCTCGAGCTCGATCTCGCCGCCGCCGGAGTCGGCTCGATCATCTGGGCGACCGGCTTCGCTGTCGACTACGGGTGGCTGCAGGTCGACGCCTTCGACGAGAACGGCAAGCCGAAGCACCGTCGCGGCGTGTCGTGCGAGCCCGGCGTGTACTTCCTGGGGCTGCCCTGGCTGTCGCGCCGTGGCTCGAGCTTCATCTGGGGGGTGTGGCACGACGCCAAGTTCGTGGCCGACCACATCGCGACCCGGCGGCGCTACCTCGGCCACGAGGACTGACTCGTTCGACCGGCTCTGCGGCCGGGAGGCGATCGCCTCCCGGCCGCGAACCGTGCCGCGTGCGCGTGTCCCGCGCGTCTCAGCTCGCGTAGCGGGAGCGGCACAGCTCCCGGAACTCCTGCGCCCGCCGGGTCAGGCGGACTCCTCGCATCGAGGCGACCACGATGTCCAGCGACGGGACGTCGTCGGTCAGGGTGAGCGGGACGGCCCGCGCCCCCGAGTAGGTGGTTTCGGCCGGCGGGCGCTGGTTGAGCAGCGCGAAGCCGTGGCCGTGCGCGACGAAAGCACGGACGGTCTCGTAGCCGCTGGTGCGGTGCCGGACCCGGGGTTGCACGCCCGCGTCGCTGAGGATCGACTGCAGGTACTCACGGCTGTGCGGCAGGTCGAGCAGCACCATGGGCTCGTCGGCCAGGTCCTGCAGCGACACCTTGCGGTTCTTCCGCCGCGCGAGCCGGTGGTCCTCGGACACCAGGGCGTACGGGGCCGCGGTTCCCACGACTTCGCGGTCGATGTCGTCGTCGAGGTCGTAGCCGTACAGCAGGGCGAGCTCCGTCTCGCCGGAGCGCAGGGCCGATTTGAGCGCGTGGTGCTCGCCTTCGCGCAGGGACACGTGGACCTGCGGGTGCCGGGCTTCGAAATCCGCCAGCAGACCGGGGATGCGGAACGGTGCGAGCGTGGCGAAGCAGCCGACCGTCAGCGTCCCGACCAGCTCGGTGCCGGCCTGGCGGGCGGTCTCGACGAGCTCGGCGCCGTGGGCGAGGAAGTCCAGCACTCTCTTGTAGAACGCCTCGCCCGCCGTGGTCAGGCTGAGCCCGCGGGCGTGGTGGCGCAGCAGGAACTGCACGCCCATCTCTTTCTCCAGCTGCGCGATCGCGGTCGACACGGCCGACTGGGACACCATCAGTTCCTTCGACGCGTCGGTCATGCTGAGGTGCCGGGCCGCCGCCTCGAAGTAGCGCAGCTGCACGAGGGTGAAGGCAGGCTCGTTCATCGCGACATCCTGCCTCGCGTGCGGGGCTGTCTGCGCGCCTCTGCCGGAAGCCTGGCGAGGTCGCGTCCGTTCATGAGGTGGTCGCACAGCCGGTCGCCTCCCGTGCGTACTCGGTGAGCAAGTGCTTGGCAGCACTGCGCTCGATGGAGGTGTTGTTGCTCATCAGGTGCAGCCCGAGACCGTCCTCCAGCGCGACCAGTGTCGCGGCGATCTCGCGCACCGGCCGGGAAAGCGTGAACCGACCCGCGGCGCGGCCGACCTCCAGCACCGTGCCGTAGAGCGCGACCTCGCGGTCGTAGAGACTGGTCATGAGCGCGGCGTGCGCGGAACTGCGGTCGGCCAGCCCGTGCATCTCGTAGAGCACGCAGGCGACCTCATCGTCGCGCCCGGAGGGCAGGCCGGTCTCGATGGCCGCGGCGAGCTTGCGTTCCGCGTCCCCGGCCGCGTCGACGGTGTCGGCCCGGTGGCGGTAGAAGCGGTCGGCCACCGTGCGGTGCACGTCGAACATCAGCTCCGCCAGCTCCGGGTAGTGGTAGAGCACCGAACCCGGTGACACTCCCGCCTCCGTGGCGATGTCGCGGATGCGCACGTTGTCGCGCCCGCGTTCGTTGATCGCGCGCAGCGCGGCGTCGATGAACTGTTCCCGGCGTGCCCGCTGTCTCCTCGTCCGTGTCACGTCCACCATTATTGATGCTCTGATCCAATTTTTCCAATCCCATTCATGCCTATTAACATGCTACTTTTGTCGAGGTTTTGAATCTGCGTTCAAAGTTATTGGTCCACGAGGAGAGCCATGCCAGCGTTCACCCACGAGCAGTGGCGCGAGGCCGCCGCGGGTCTCACCCCACGCACCGCCGCTTCATCGGCGGCCGGTTGACCGCAGCGCTCGACGGCCGCACCTTCCCGACCGTCGACCCCGCCACACCGCGATCGTCGCCGGATCGGCCATCCTCTGCCTGTCGTTTTTGGGCTTCGACGCGATCTCCACGCTCTCCGAGGAGGCTCGGGAGCCGCGGAAGACGATTCCGAGAGCGATCATCCTGTGCACGGTCTTCTGCGGACTGCTGTTCGTCCTCATGTCCTGGGTGGGGCACCTGGTCTATCCCGACTGGCAGACCTTCACCGACCCGGACTCGGCCTCGACAGCCTCGGCCGCGCCGCTCGTCGAAATCTTTCTCGAGCCCGCGGCCGTGTGCGGGCCGCTGTTCGCGGAGCCGAGCGGCGCCGGGTCCGCGACACAGCGGCGTGCCGGCCTGGTTGCCGCACCTGCCCGCGAACGGGAAGCCGTCCCGTGCACGCAAGAGCTCAGGACTGGGGGGCGTCGTAAGTCTTCAACAGATGCTGCTGACAGCTCGCGAATCCCCACACACATCGCTGTTTGAGGCACACTGAAGTTCAGGGCTGGACTCCGCTGAGTCGAGGTGCCGGCATGCACGGAACCATCCCGCTGGGACGCATCGCGGGTGTCCGCGTCGGGCTGCATTGGAGTGTCGCGGGCATCGTCGTGGTGGTGGCTGCCGGTCTGGCCGCATACCAGCTTCCGGCCGTATACCCAGGCCATTCCCAGCTCGCCTACGCAGTCGCCGGAATTGCCGCCGCGGGGCTGCTCGTGTGCTCGCTGATGGGGCACGAACTCGCCCACGCCGTCGTGGCCCGCAGGAACGGGGTGGCGGTCGAAGGCATCACGCTGTGGCTGCTCGGCGGCGTCGCACGACTGCGCGACGAAGCCAGAAGCCCGGGTGCCGACCTTCGCATCGCGATCGTCGGCCCCACCGCCAGCGCCGCGCTGGCGATCGCGTTCGGTGCGTTGGCGTGGACCGCGCATCTGGTCGGGACGCCGGAGCTGGTGGTAGCGGTCCTCGGCTACCTGGCACTGCTCAACCTGCTCTTGGCGCTGTTCAACCTGCTGCCCGCGGCGCCCCTGGACGGCGGTCGAGTGCTGCGCGCGGCGCTCTGGCGATGGCGCGGGGACCGACACAGAGCCGCCCTGTGGTCGGCACGCGCCGGACTCGGTCTCAGCTACCTCCTGGTCCTCGGCGGAATCGTGCAACTGATCATCCAGTCGACCGCCGGGCTGTGGTGGGTGCTGCTCGGCATGTTCATCGCCGCCGCGGCCATCGCAGAGGAACGACAGGCGCGAGCCAACGCGGCGCTCGCTGACATCCGCGTGCGCGACGTGATGTCCTCCCACGTCGACGCGGTCGACGCAGACTTGACCGTCGAGCAGTTCCTGCGAGCGTACGCAACCCCGGCCGGCCATGCCGTCCGCCCGGTCCTCGGCCCCGCCGGACAGGTCGAAGGCGTGATCACCGTCCGCAACGTCAACGCGGTTCCCGAGCAGGAGCGGGCAACGAGCACGCTGCACCACGTCGCGTGGCCACTGGAGCGCATCCCCACCGCCGCGCCCGAGGAGCCTTTGACTGCGCTACTGCCCCGGCTGGACGAGGCAGCCGAGGGGCACGTTCTGGTCTTCGCCGGACACGAACTCCTCGGGATCGTCTCGCCATCGGACATCAGCCGCACGGTCGCGGAACGAGGACTGCACATCTCCGTGCTCGGAGCCTCCACCACTGGGGCCGAACGGACCCCGCCGCCACCGAACTGGTGGTACCCGGGCCAGCGCCGGCGTTGATCCTGTGCGCGAGCGCAGGCCCACGTAGTACTGCGCGCGGTCCTGAACGAGGTGGCGTTACAGCCCACCGGGTTGGCCTGGTCGCCGACGTCGTCGGCAAGAACCACCCACCCTGCGTGGGCCCGAAGGAGTGCAGTTCCACCGAGGACGACTCGGGCCGCGACGGCCACCGGATTCGGTCAGAAGTCCTTACGGCTGACGGGAACGCGCCTCCGGCGTGTCCGTTTCCGTGGTTGTGGGCCGCCGGAGAAGGGGCATGAGGATGTCGTCGACGATGCCGGCGATCTCAGCCTGGTCGGGCGCCTCCCCGGTGAGGATGAACTGCTGGAGGATCAGCGCCGGGCCGGTGCGCGCGAGCAGGCTTTCGGGGGCGCTCGGGTCAATCTCGCCGTTGCTCGCGCCTTGCCGCACGATCGCCACGATCGCCTCGAGCCGGGGCATGATCAGTTTCTCCACGACGGCCACTCGCAGTGCGGGCTCACGCAGGACGTCACCGAACACCGCGAACCCGGGAAACGCTCGGTGCCCGGCCAGGACCTCGGCCATGACCGTCAGCGCTGCCAGCAGATTGTCACGTGTGGAGCAATGGTGGTCGAACTCCTGCGGATCGGGGAGCGTGTGCCGCAGCGCGGCCACGACCATGTCCTGCTTCGACGACCAGCGGCGGTACAGCGCGGCTTTGCCGGTGCGGGCCCGGGCGGCGATGCCTTCCACGGTGAGTCGCGCGTAGCCGACCTCGTCCAGTTCGGCCAGCACCGCCGCGTGGATCGCGGTCTCCAGTGCCTCTCCTCGACGGCGGGTGCGCGGCGTCGAGGCGTTGTCCGTGGCCATGCACAGATTGTAGCCGCTGGCGTTCCTTACGGCCTCGTTCTACACTCGCGTAGTGAACGCAACCGTCTATTAAACGCGTGGAAGGGTGGCTCACCCATGGCAGAAAAGGACAACGGCACGGCGGTGCGAACTCACGACTTCGAGGAGCTCTACCGAGACGGGAAGGCGACGCTGGGCGCGGCCGGCGCGACTCTCGACGTGGTTCCGTGGGACATCCAGGCGCCGCAGCCGATCGTCGTCGAGCTGGAACAGGCCGGGGAGATCATCGGCCCCGTGCTGGACGCCGGATGCGGCCTCGGGGAGAACGCGCTGTTCCTCGCTGAACGCGGCTACCGGGTCACCGGGATCGACGCGGCCTCCACCGCGATCGAGGAAGACCAGCGCAAGGCTCGCGAGCGCGGCTTGCAGGTCGAGTTCGTCGTGGCCGACGCGACCACGCTGGACGGTGTCGAAGGCCCGTTCCGCACGGTTGTGGACAGCGCGCTCTTGCACTGCCTGGACGAGGAGTCGCGACGAAGCTACGTCTCCGCGCTCCACGCGATCTGCGAACCCGGAGCTCGGCTGCACGTGATGTGCTTCTCGGACGCGATGCCAGCGGGCCTGCCCATCCATCCCCACACCGAGGCCCAACTGCGCGCGACATTCAGCGACGGGTGGACGATCCATCGGCTTCAGCGTCGCGTTTACAACACCGCGCTCACCCACGAGGAGATCCACGGCCTCCTGGAGCGAAGCGCCCTCTCCGCGTTGGACACCAGCTCGCTGGAGACCGACGACATGGGGCGGCTTCTGATGCCGATCTGGCAGCTGACAGTGGAACGGATCTGAACGCGTCCGCGCCGTTGTCGGTCATCGACCACAACGGCGCGGCCACTCCCCTGCCTCCGATGGATGCGGCCGCCTGGAACCGGCAGAGCAGGGCCGTGGCGATAGAGCGTTGCAGACAGTGCCCTTGCCGCAAACCTCATCCATGCGCCTCACGCGGCGGCTCGTGGGTCCGGTCGGATCCGCCGGCGACCACGCCGCCGTGGAAAGTTTCTACTCGCTGCTCCAAAGCCCACTCACCAGCACCGATCACGAAGTCCGGCTCGAGTGCCAGGAGACGCGTCTAGTGTGTCCCCACTCCCGGTAGGTCGGATCGTGCAAGCAGGGTTTCGATCATGTGCACCCGGGCTTTCTCGATCCCCGAGCGCACCACCGCACGGATCTCGTCGGCGGACTCGGTGCGAATGATGTCCACGAGCCGATGATGGTTGGTGGCGGTGTAGGGGTGGCCGAGCGCGCCCTGCAGGTTCAAAAAGCGTTCGATCTCCTCGTGGAGGGCGTTGATGGCCTGAGCCATCACGGGGATTCGCGCCAGCTCCGCGATCCGGACGTGGAAGAGCCGGTTCGCTTCGTTCATCGTGGCCGATCCGTCCTCCGTGCGGACGGTCGAGCCGCTCAGTTCGGCGAGGGCGTCCAACTCAGCCGGGGTCGCTCGCTGGGACGCGAGGACGGCGGCCTCGGGCTCGAGGAGGGCACGCATGCGGTAGGTGTCCTGAAGCTCCCCGATGTCGACGGCCTTCACGAACGTGCCCCGCCGAGGGATGACCACCACGAGCCCTTCGCGGCGGAGGGCGTTCATCGCCTCGCGGATCGGCGTGCGGCTCATCCCGTACTGCCCTGTTCCTTCTGAAAACGTCAACTGCCGCGTGCTCCCGGCTCCTGGGTGTCGGCGTCAGTCACAGCCTCTGACCTGCGAAGACCCTTCGACCGTCGGGACTGCGGGAGTCGAACCCACGGCCCCTTGACCCCAGTGGCGCCCAACCAGTGCCCTATGCGCAGCAACAGGGAACCGCAGGCCCAAGCAGACGCCCGACGCGTGCGGACATCGGTACCCGCCGACAGCCGCCGATGACGACCGTCGAGCCGGACCGGTGCGGGCGTGCGCATGGCCCGTGTGTGCCGCGGGAGTCGCGGGACTGGTTCGGGCGTGTTCAGCTCAGGCCGAGGGCGGGGGCGAGTTCGCGCAGTGCGGGTAGTGGGTCGGCGGTGGGGTCGTCGCCGAGGGCTTGGACGAGTACGTGGTCGGCGCCCGCGTCCAGGTGCCGCTGGACGTGCGCGGCGACCGCTTCGGTGTCACCGATGGCGACCATGTGTTCGGCGAGCTTGTCCGAGCCGCCGACGACCAGGTCGGACTCGTCGAAGCCCTGGCGCAGCCAGGACTTCTGGTAGTTCGGCAGCTGCGAGTAGATGTGCAGGTGCTGGTGCGCGCGGCGTAGCCCGGTCTCTTGGTCGGTGGTGAGCGCGACCGCTTGCTCGCTGACGACCCATTTGTCGGGGCCGAGCAGTTGGCGGGTGTGCGCGGTCTGCTCCGGGGTCACCAGGTAGGGGTGGGCTCCGTCGGCGGCGCTGCCGGACAGCTCGATCATCTTCGGGCCCAGCGCGGCCAGCAGTCGGGCAGGGCGCTGCTCGCCCGGTTCGATCTCGGGCGGGACCGAGTCCATGGCCTGCAGGTACTCGCGCATGGTGCTCAGCGGCTTGGAGTAGGAGCCGGCGTAGCTGCGCTGCACGAGCGGGGCGTGGCTGACACCCAGCCCGAGCACGAACCGGCCCGGATGCAGCGCCCCGAGCGTGCGGGCACCGGATTCGCTGGCGGGGGCGCTGCGCGCATGGATGTTGGCGATGCCGGTGCCCACCACCAGCCGCTCGGTGCCGCCCAGCAGCGCGGCGGCCTGGGTGAAGGTCTCCTTGCCGCCGGCCTCGCCGTAGAACAACGAGGCATAGCCGAGCTGCTCGATCTCGCGGGCACGGGCGATCACGTCGTTGATCGACCATGCGTCGCTGGTCCACCAAACACCGACACGAGAACCGAAGTTGATCTGAGCCATGCCACCGACACTACCGGCGCCTGCCGCAGACGCGCATGATCAACAGGTCTCACATCGTGGCGGCGGTCTCCCCTCGTTCGGCTCACTTGATAGACACCGAGGGATTAGTGCAGTCAACCCGGGTACCGCGTCCGGCCAGCCTCAGCTGGAGTAACCTACACGCCGCTCCGACAAGGCGAGGAGATGCATCATGAACTCGTTCTCGCGCGAGAGCGCCAACGGTTTCATGTCGCCAGTCGCGTCCGCCAGCGTTCTCGAGCGAGCCGAGCAACTCGTCCACCTGCTACGCGACCTCGTCAGATGCGACGCGGTGATGTTGACGGCGTCGAACCCGTTCGCGTCGAGTCCGCAGCACGAGTTGCTCGCCGCCGACGGCTACTCGGACACAGCACTCGGGCGGCTTTTGGGCGACTTTGTTCCGGACGCGGAGAATCCGGGTTTCCGCCTGGTTCGCAACACGGTCGGTTCGGCGCTGCGCTGGTCGGATCTTGCGCGTGACTGGAACATCCGGTTTGCCGTGACGTCCATCGCTGAGCAACACCTGATCCCCGCCGGATTCCATGAAGGTCTCACTGCCTGTTTGTCGTTACCTGACGGTTCTCATGTTGGCGCCGTTCATATGAACTGGAGTGCGTCCCGTGCGGCCACGGACGACAGGCGTCGAACCGTTGAGCAATTCCGTCCGCTTCTTGCCGGGGCCAGCAATCTCTTGCAGCCTTACCGCGTTCTCGCGGACGAGGTGTATGGCGACGCGCACGTCGCATTGATCGGCGCCGGTCTCGAGCAACGCATTCCCGGCCGTGACGTCGGTCCGATCCTCCGATCAGACGGCCAGTTGTGGCCGCTGCTTCTGACGTCGGTTCCGCACAGGGACGGCCGCTACCTCTGGATCGACGGGGCCGGGACGCTCCACCGGATCGATCTGACCCGATGCGCGGGAACAACGGTGCTCGTGGCCGAGCGGGAGACGACCGCACCCTACGACCTCACCATGCGAGAACTGCAGATCGTCACGCTCCTTGCCGTCGGCGCCAGCAACCCCGAGATCGCCGATGCCCTTGTCGTAAGCCGGCGCACGGTCTCGACCCATGTCGAGCACATCCTGGCGAAGCTCGCAGTGGCGTCCCGTGCGGAGGTAGCTGCGCTGGCCATTCGGGAAGGTCTGTGCTTGATTCAACGCAGCGCTCATTCATTGCTCTGACCTGCAGCTGGGCAACCTTGGCAGGGCGCGCTGACCGCCGTAAGGCTGCTCAAAACATCAGCAGTGCCTGCCACATACGTCAGTTGACCGATGTCGCCAAGGCGGAAACCAAACCTAGACTCGCCGCCGTCGACATCCTGCAATGCCAACGCCAGCCCTCAGAGATTTCCCCTGTACAGATGGAGGAGCAATCCGTGAGCAAGATCGAGGAGACCGTCGAGATTCCGCACCTGGGCGGGTCGACCGTCGGGTACACGTTCGGCAGGCCGTACGACCCCGCGCTGCCGACGCTGGTCCTGATCAACTCCTACACCACCTCGGCCGAGCTGTACCGGGCGCAGTTCGCCGATCCGGCGCTCGGGTCCGCGGCCAACCTGCTCGCCCTGGAGCCCTACGGCCACGGCCGCACGAGGTCGACGTACCAGCACTTCACCTACTGGGACAGCGCGATCGCGAACCTGCGGGTCCTCGCGGCCCTCGGGATCGACGAGGCGTTCGTGCTGGGGACCTCGCAGGGCGGCTGGGTGGCGGCCCGCATGGCGCTGCTCGCCCCGGATGTCGTGAAGGGCCTCATCCCGCTCGGCACGTCGATGGACTTCGAGAGCCCGCGCAGCCGCGACCTGGGGTGCTGGGACGGGATCGAGTTCAACACGCCAACCATCGACGCCCTCGCCGACCCGGTCGGCGAGGACTGGGTCGTGCCGGACGAGTTCGTAGACGGCGTGTTCAACACGGCCATGGGCGGCCTGACGGCCGAGGAACGCGCGTTCTGGCTCGCCACCTACCGTGCGAACTACGCCGGTGACGCCGGACGCCACCGCCTGCGCGTCAGCACGGTGAACCTGCGGGACCGCGACGGGCTCCACGGCCGACTCGACGAAATCCGCTGCCCCGTCCTGTGGTTGCACGGCACCGCGGACCAGGTGTACTCCGTGGCGAACGCCCAGGAAGAAATCCAGCTGTTCACCCGCTCCCCCGAGGCGCACCTGCAAGCCATCACGGGTGGGCAGCACTTCCTCAGCGCCTCGAACCCCGCGGAGGTCGACTCCGCGGCGATCGAGTTCATGAAGCGCTGGGCCTGACCCGACTTCAGTCCTTGGTCGGCTGGTGTTCTGCCGCCCATGCGGCGATCTGGTTCCGCGAAGTGAATCCGAGCTTGACGAGGATGTGCTCGATGTGGGCTTCCGCGGTGCGCTGGGAGATGACCAGGCGAGCGGAGATCTCCTTGTTGCTGAGTCCTTGGGTGGTCAACGCGGCGATTTCGCGTTCCCTGGGCGTGAGCAGGGACCACTCGTTCTGCGGAGTGGTCCGTTCTGCCCGCTGCGGGGCATCACCGAGGGCGATGCGCACGGCGTCATCGAGGTCGAGGTGTCTACCGTCGTCGAATGCGGACTCGTAGGCATTGGGCCCGCAGGTTCGTCGCGCAGCCCTTTCGCAGTCCCGGCGGTAGCTGCTCAGGTAGGTGAACTCCGCCAGTGGGGTACCGAGGGCCTGCCAGAGGGTGTCGGCCGCGCCGAGCAAGGTGGCCGCACGGCAGGCTTCGTCGCGTGGGCCTTCGGCTGCGACCCACGCGACGGCCTCCATCGACACGGCTGTGCCAAGGAAATCGTTGACTTCGTGAAACCCGCGCACGGCGTCGGTTTGGACGGCGATCGCTCGCTGCGGGTCGCCGTCGCGCCATACCTGAAGGCCCAGCACCCACAACGCGTACGCCTTCCACCAGCGTTCGTGGTAGGTGTCGCAGAGGGAGCAGCACTCGTCGCATCGGGCGTGCACCTCTTGGCTGTCGCCCTCCAGGAACGCGATGAGCGCCGACCGGTACAGAGCCATGGCGATGCCGATCGGCTCGTGGACGACTCGGTGGTGCGTGAGCGCTTCCTCGTAGAGCGACGTCGCGCGTTGTGGATCGCCGTGCAGAGCGGTGATGATGCCGGAGAAAAGCGCGACATAGCCGAGCGTCCTGCGGTCGTCCAGTTCTTGGCCGAGCCTTCGGGCCTCGTCCAGCCGGTCAGCGGCACTGGTGAGGTCACCTTGCAGGATGGCCAGCCATGCCGTGACCGACAGGCCCCACGCGCGCTGCTCCGTTGCTTCGGGAGACATCGCCAGCAGACCGTCGAGCCAACGCCGTCCTTCGCGGAGAGAGCCTGACGAGGGCCAGTACTGCCAGAGGGCGGCCGCGGCGGCGAGACCGGTGTGTGCTTCCCCCGGCGTCGTCACGGAGAACTCCAGCATCGCCCGGAGGTTGAGGTGCTCGCTGTGGAGCTGTCGCAACAGTCGTACCTGGTCGGGGGTGAACAGGCCCCGCTCCGCTTCGGCGACGAAGTTGGCGAAGTAGTCGCGGTGACGGCGGGGTGTGGCAACGTCGCCAAGGGAGGCGAGCTGTTCGGCACCGTACTGGCGGATGGTCTCCAGAAGCCGGTAACGCGGCTGCGGAGAATCCTTTTCCAGCAGTAGTACGGACTTGGTGACCAGCCCCACCACCAGTTCGGCGACCTCGTTGGTCTCGATGCCGTCACCAGCACACACGGTTTCGGCTGCCGCGAGGTCGAACGTGCCCGCGAAGACCGACAGCCGCGCCCACAGGACGCGTTCGGCAGGGGTGCACAGATCGTAGCTCCAGTCGATCAGCGCACGAAGGGTCTGCTGCTGCGGCAGCGCCGCCCGGCTACCGGCAGTGAGCAGGCGGTACCGGTCGTCGAGCCGTTGTACGACCTGCTCCACCGACAAGCCCTGCAGCCGTGCCGCCGCCAGCTCGATCGCCAGCGGCATCCCGTCGAGGCGCCGGCACAACTGCACCACGGTGGCCGCGTTGTCGTCGTCGACCGTGAAGCCGGGCCGAATCGACTTCGCCCGTTCCGTGAACAGGGCGACCGCTTCGTATCGGCTGAGCATCTGTGCTGAGGGCAGTGGGGATTCCGGATCAGGCAGTGACATCGGCAGGACCGGGTAGAAGGTCTCCCCTGTGATGTTGAGTGCTTCACGACTCGTGACGAGAATCGTGAGGCGCGGAGCCGTCCGCAGCAAGTGGTCCGCGAGGAGCGCACAGCTGTCGAGCACGTGTTCGCAGTTGTCGAGCACCAGCAGCAGGTGCTTGTCGCAAACGTAGTCCGACAGCTGGTCGATCAGCCCCCGGGATGAACGCCCTTCGATACCCAGCGTTGCGGCGGCGGCCTCGACCACGAGGCCGGGCTGCCGCAGTGCACCCAGCTCGACCACCCACACTCCGTGGGGAAACGCCCGCCGCACGTTCCTGGCGGACTGCAGAGCCAGGCGAGTCTTGCCCACACCGCCCGGACCGGTGAGCGTCACCAACCGTGACGAGGACAGCAACTGCTTGACGTCGGTGACTTCACGTCGACGTCCTACGAAAGTCGTGATGTCGACGGGCAGGTTGCCCTTCTGAGAAGGCAAAGAGGTCGACACCGCACTGCGCTGAGCTGGCGCCATAACCAACTCTACTTCCCACGGCTTGCACACCCGCGTGCAGCAGTTTCGCAAGCCGCCGCTCCGGCTGTCCAGGCCGGCCCGAGGCCGCCTCCAGCCCTTGCGAGGCAGCCGACTCGCACAGTTGCGCGATCCATGCGTGTCGGCGTCCGACGACCTTCGCTTGTTTCCGGACCGGCCGGAACACCCTCATGTCTCATCAGCCACTACGAACCCATCGGTGACGGACGGATGTCCAGCCCCACGTGTACCACCTCCCGATGCAACGGCGGTCTCTCATGGGTGGGCCACCCTGTTGCGGCAGAAGTCGTCCCACTCGGCGACCCGGATGATCGGGGTGGCTCCAACGGACTCATGGCCGCGACCGGTCGAGGTCGTGGCGAACGCGAGCCCGCGAACGCACACCCGTGCCACGTTCGGAAAGTCGTCGGCGTTGCGGTAGACCTCGACGTAGTCGACGTCGCCGATGAAGTCCGGCGGCGCGCCCTCCTCCCCACCGCGGTCCTCGAGTTGCGGGGAGCAGCCGGCCACCAGTACCAGCGCCGCGGCAAGGGGAATGATCGTCTTCCTGGTCATGAGAGCCTCTCGCTCGTGTCGTTGCCGCTGCTAGCGGGGGCGCACCACGACCGTCACGGTCCGGTTCCGCGCCCGGCCATCCGGTGTCGTGTTGGGGAACGGTGGGTTGACCGCACCGGAGCTGGACAGCGAAAACGCCGACAGCGGCAGGCCGCTTGCCTCGGACATCCGCTCTGCGGCGGTCGTCGCGCGGGCCAGGCCGAGTTCCGCGTTGGTCGTGTAGTCGGGACTGCCGGCTACACGCGCGTCCACGGTGTGTCCCACCACGGTGATCGACATGTCGGTGGCGAAGGAGCTGAGTCGCTGAGCGAGGTTCCCCAGCGCCTCGGAGCCGGTGTCCGACAACGACACCCCTGTGCGGAACACGCCGGCGGGGAATGTGACGACCACCGCGTCCGCGTCCGCGCGCGCGATGAACTCGGGGTTGCCCGCGAGGGTCGTGTTGAGGTTGTCGAGCGTCCGCTGCTTCCGCAACGCGGTCTGGTCGAGCTGGTCGTCGATGCGGTCGAGGCGTTCCGCCTGCTCGCGCTGGCTGTTCTGGACGTCGTCGAGACCAGCGAGCACTGCCGGGTCCGGGCCGGCCGTTTCCGCGATCAGCGTGCCCACGCCGGCGCCGGTGACCACCACCGCGGTCAGCACCGCGGTCAACGCGACTCGGCCGGTGCGCGGCCGCATCCGGCGGGCCACGAGCGCCGCGATCCGCTGCCGACCCGCGCGCGCCGGGGCGAAGTCGGGGTCCAGCCGCAGCGCCAGCGCCCAGCATTCGTCGGCGTCGAACAGCTCGCCGCGCTGCGCGTGGATCCGCGCGAGCAGGTCCAGCACCACGGGGTCGGTGCTGCCGCGGCCACCCAGCTCCCGCAGCATCTGCACGGCGTGGGTGTACTCACCGTTCCTGGCCAGCTCGGCGGCATGGGCGAGGCCCGGGGAGGTGGTCAGTTCCTTGCTCACTGGTCACCCGCCCTGACCGTGCTGCCGAGTCCGCCCGCGGCGCCCGCGTCCCCTGCGGTGTCCGGTGCCGCCTTCGCCAGCTGGGCGTTGACGCTGGTGAGCAGTGCGACGTCGCCGGTCTCCAGCGCTCGCCTGCCCTGCTGGAGCAGTTCCTGCACACGTGGGTCGGGGTTGTCCGCGAGGTTCCCCTCCCGCCCGACGAAGATCACGGCGGCGAGCTGGCCGCTGTCCCGCAGCACCTCACGGACGATGTCCCTCATCACCTCGATCTGGCGTTGCAGCACCGTGCGATCGCCCGAGGCGATCGCCGCCTCCATGGCTCTTTCGGCGTTGTGCAGCGCGGTCCGGTGCCGGGCGGCGCCCGACTGGTCGATGAGCCCTCGCGCGCCCTCCACCATCGAACGCCCCTCGGCGGCCAGCTCCGGGAACACCAGTGCCGCTTCGATGTCGTCCAGCGCCGTCTGCGCGTCGCGCAGCCGGTTCTCGCACGTCGACGCGGCGTCCGGGTCGACGCCGGCCGCGTCGGCGAGCCGCTGGACGTCGGC
Organism: Saccharopolyspora erythraea; assembly: GCF_018141105.1. NCBI lineage: Bacteria > Bacillati > Actinomycetota > Actinomycetes > Pseudonocardiales > Pseudonocardiaceae > Saccharopolyspora > Saccharopolyspora erythraea. The sequence continues at coordinate 6,089,862 of NZ_CP054839.1, forward strand.
CAGGACGTCGTCGGCGCGGAACCGGTCGACCAGCCCGATCGCCTCACTCGCGTCCACGTCGCTGAACCGCAGCTTCTCGAGCCGCTCGGCCAGCTCGTCGAACCGGTCGGCCAGATCCTCCGCCGCCCCGGGCAGGTCGGTGCCCGACCCGGCTCGGCCGAGCTCGACCTGGATCTGGAAATCCTCGTCGAGCAGCGGCACGTAGGCGTCGGCACGCGGAGTGAAGCTGGTGTCGATCTGCAGCGCGACCTCGACCTCGCTGCCGGCCGGCACGTCGCGGCCGACCTGGGTCGGCACGAGGTCCAGCTGGCCGATCAGCATGTTGCGGTCGCCCTTCGACCGCTCACCCTCCACCAGGGGCACCCGGATCAGGCCGGTGCGCTCGTTGCGCCGCACCGTCACCGTCGAGTACAGGATCGCCCTGGCCTTGGCCGGGAGCTCGGCTCCCTTGCGCACCAGCCACAGCACCTCGTTGTTGTCCAGGGCGACACCGATGGAGTGGCTGAGCGTCGGCGCGGTTCCCATCTTCGAGGTGTGCCGGTAGGAGATCCGTTCCGGATCGGTGGTCACCAGGGTGCCCTGAGCGTCCCGGAGCTCGATGTCGTAGGTGTTGACGGTCTGCTCGTCGGCACGTAGCCGGGTGGCGAACGTGCCTTCCGGGGTGAGCGGGATCCGGCCACTGCGCCACGGCGGTGTGCCGTCCGGGTGGACGAACTCGATGGTGGCGCCGGTCCAGTCCTGTTGTTGGGTGGTGCGTGGTGGAAGACCACCCACCAGGGGCTCGGTGTCCGAGCCCGCCGACGGGTACTGCAGCTTGAGCACCACGCGGCCCTCGCTCAGTGCTTGCTCCGCACGCTCCGGCCGGGCCGGCATGCGCTGGGTGCCGGCGAAGATCGCGGCCCCTCTGGCGACGACCGTGACGGGGTCGAGGCTGTGGTCCAGCGGGATGCCCAGGCCCTCAGCGGGATCCGCGAGCAGCTCGCGCAATGCCGGCGCGATCGTGGTGCCACCGACGAGCAGTACCCGCTCGATGTCGCCCGGGGCCAGACCGGATTCGGCGATCGCCTTGCGGCACAGGGCGATCGATCGCTGGTAGAGCGGCAGTGCGATCCGCTCGACGTGCCCCCTGGTCAGCTCGAACTCGAAGTCGAACGCGGGCGTCCCGTCGGCGTCGTTGAGCCGCACGCTGATCTCGGAGCTCTCCGCTCGCGACAGCTCGATCTTCGCGTACTCCGCCGCCGCTTTGAGCTTCGCGATGTTGCCCGCCGACTTCCGGTGGCCGCGGTCCAGGTCCGGCAGGTCGAACTCGTCGCGCACCGCGGGAACCAGCAAGCCCTCCACCAGGCCCCAGTCGATCAGCTTGCCGCCGAGGAAGTTGTCGCCGGCGTGGTTGATGGTGCTGAACTCGCCGTCGGACACCTTGACGATCGCGGCGTCGAAGGTGCCGCCGCCGAAGTCGTACACGAGCCAGAAACCGCGATCGGTCTTGAGGTGCGTGCTGTAGGCCCACGCCGCCGCGCTCGGCTCCTGGATGAGCGGCGCGAATCCGAGGCCGGCGAGCTCGGCGGCCTTGCGGGTGGCGTCGCACTGGTCGAGCTCGAAGGCCGCCGGAACGGTGATGACCGCGGCGCCGATGCTTTCGCCCATGGCATGCTGCACGTCACCACGCAGCGACTTGAGCACCTCGGCGGACAGTTCCTCCGGGGTCATGCTCCGGCCGGAGGCCGTGAAGGTCTTGTGCGCGTCCCGTCTGCCCATCTGGAGCTTGAACTCCGCGCACGCGTTGTCGGGGTCCTCCTCCACCCGGTCTTTCGCGGGCTGGCCGACGAGCACCTTGTTCGATCGGCTGACGTAGACCGCGGACGGCGTGTGCTCGGCCTGGCGGTTGTTGCGGACCACGGTCGCGTCGTCGGCGGTCGCCGCGGCGATGATGCTGGTGGTGGTGCCGAGGTCGATACCGAAGTCAATGTTGTCCCGTGCCACTGTCCTGTCCCTTCTCCGGTACTCCGACGATCACGTGGCCGAACTGGATGCACCGTCCGCCGCGGTAGACCGTCGGCCGTTCGGTCTCCACCACGGTTTCCCGATCCAGGTTCGACCGCGGCTCGTAGGCGATGGCTTTCAACGACATGCCGGGGTCCCACGGGACGCCGTCGTGGTTCTGCACGCGGACTCCGGCCTTGCTCAGCCGTTCGGACATGGCCGTGAGGTCTCTCGTCGCCATACGTTGCACCTTGGACTCGCCGTCGGCGCTGAACCTCCTGAGCACGCGCCACATCCTGGTGGCGACTTCGGCGATCGTGGTGTCGTCCAAGTCGGACGGTTCAAACACCGGTTCCGGTGGCGATTCCGTATCTCGCGCCGGTTCCGGTACTCGCGCCGGTTCCGGTACGCCTGCAGGTTCAGGTACGCCTGCAGGTTCAGGTACGCCTGCAGGTTCCGGTTCCCGCGCTGAGGTTGTCGGGTGGTCCTGCGGTGCTGGGATGCGGAACTCGGGCGGAAAGCGCCGCTGCCGGGCCCGTTGACGAAAGCTGGACAACTCGTTCCTCCTCAGCCGTCCGCCTGCGCGGCGGCCCATTCGTTCAGCCGGTACCGGCGCAGGCCGAGTACGGCGGCGGCCCCGGCCACGATCGCGAGGAAGACCAGCAGCCGCGGCAAGTCCTGGAACGGTTGCGTGACAGCGGCGGCGACCAGCAGGAGTGCCACCAGGCGCCACCACCTGGCCGGCATGCTCATCGGCACCTTCCCGTAGACATACATCGCGTCCCGCAGGTAGACCGCCATCGGAAAGACAGGGATGAAGAACACGGTGAGGTAGTGGGTCGTGAGGAACTTGCCGGGCTCCGTCGTCTCCCGCCGGCCCATCAGGTAGGCGCCCCACCCGAAGAACGAGCCTTGTACGGGTAGGCCTTTCGGCGGTGTGAGCAACGCTGCGGGATTGGCGAGCACCGCGTCGATGTGCTGCCGCAGCGGCTCGTCGTCGGCGTGCCGACGCCACGCGCGGAGCCGGTCGGCTGCCGTGTTGACCTTCCCGGCCTTGCAGAGGTCGTCGATCTCGCTCAGCACACGCTTCTCGGCGATCACCGTGGTATTGCGGTCGATGAGCTCGATCGTCGTGGACTCGCGAGCCAGCGCTCTGGCCGAGGACAGCACGCCCAGCGCCGGTCCACGGGCGTCGGTCTCGTTGTGGTGGGCCACCGCGCACAGGTTCAGCGACCTGGCCACCTCGTCATGGGTGGCGGCGGTGACGGGGTCGTCGCCGCTGAGCATTCCGGCGATGGTCCGCAGTGGTGCCGCGGTCTGCTCCAGCAGGACGTGGCCCGCGTCGATCGCGTCCCGTGGTGCGGTCTCCGTGACGCGGTTGGCGGCTTCGCAGGCGGCGCGTACCCGTTCCTCCGCCGGCCGCACCGCGTCACGCAGCGCCGCGTCGATGAGGTCGTCGTCGAACGTCGACTCGTCGAGCAGCCACATGTGCCGGTCCGCGGCCTCCGCACCGAGTTCCTCGGCCGCTCTGACCGCGAGCGCCAGGTGCACGTCCACGATGTGCCTCGGCAGTCGGTGGCGCAGGCGCCGGACGGTGCCGGTGGTCAGGCGGGGGTCGTCGATCTCCTTCACCCGCTGCCTCGCGCGATCCCAGATCTGCTCACCGGAGAGCACCTGGGCCCATGCCTGCAGCGCCACGAGCCACTGCTGCCCGAGCGGGTCGTTGGCCATGTCCGGCCGGCCGGGAGCGGTCAGCGACGCGCCCTCGATCACACCGCAGTGCTGACGCACCGCGTAGTCGTGCTGGTCCTCCTCACCGGCGTCCCACAGCCACAACAGCTCGTGCACCAACCGCAGCACGGGGTTGCGCATCGACTCGAACGCGGTGTCGACCGCGTCCCAGTCGGGCATCGGCGTGAGCGGGAGCTCACCGGGCGCGGAGAGCGGCGTGCCCAGCCGTGCCGTCAGCGCGGCCTCTTCCCGGCGGCGCCTGACCTGCGTCGTCGACGCGGTGACCGGCAGCCCGGTCAGCCTGAAGATGTTGTTGCGGTACAACCGCGCTCCACCCAGTCCACGCAGGACCTCGTCGAGCTCGTCGTCCTTGGACCGCACCAGGCTGTGGCCTTCCATCAGCTCAGCACCCCCTTGCGCCACAACCGAAGCCGGTGCTCGTGCGCGGCACGCAGCTTCGGGGACTTGTTGAACGCTTCCTCCATCAGGTCCGGCGCCTCGGCGAGCGTGCTCGCCTGCCTGGCCATCGCCTTCGCCTGCTCCACCAACCGCTCCGCTTCCGCCTCGTCGGCCGCGGGGTGGTTGCCCAGCACGCTTTTCGAGGTCCGCGGCAGATCGACCGCCTGCTTCGCGTCCTGCCGGCCTCGGTCGGCTCGCCACCGCCCCAATTCGGCGGCGAGCGCGCCGGCGTCCGGCGTCCTAGCGGCCGGATCCGGATCGAGCGCGCGCAGCACGATCCGCTCGAGCTCGTCATCGACCTCGCCGTTGAACTCGTGCGGCGGGCGCGGCGGGCTCCGGCGTCGCGCGCCGAAGTACGACGTCGGCCCCCCGTCGTCGAAGGGCAGCGTGTCGGTGAGCAGCAGGTAGGCGATCGTGCCGAGAGCCCACACGTCGCCGGCCGGCGAGTCGCCCTTCCAGTTGAGCAGCGACTCCGGCGCCTTGAACGCCAACGTGCCCTTCGTGCTGGCCAGGGAAGTCATCGGGTTGACGCTCCTGGCCAGACCGAAGTCGCTCAGCCTGGAGCGCAGCCCCGCGGCGTCGTAGCCGATCAGGATGTTCTGCGGCGTGATGTCGCGGTGGATGATGGCCGGCACTGACGAGTGGGCGACCGCCAGGCCCTCGGAGACCTGGTGCAGGATGCGGGCGGAGTCGTCGACCGGCACGAACTGCTCGCGGTGGGAGACCCAGAATCGCTGCAAGCTGCCACCTGCGACGTACTCCATGGTGAAGTAGCCGGTCGTGCCGTGCGCGGTGGGAACCGTGCCCGCGTGGAACACCCGGATGATGTTCGGGTGGCCGATTCGTGTCAGCATGATGGCCTCGTCGAGCATGGTCTTGATCTCCCCCGCCGTGCCCGCCCGCTTGAACACCTTCATCGCCTGGCGGCCGAAGATCTCGTGGCGAACCCGGTAGACCTCGGCGAACGCGCCCTCACCGAGGAAGCGCTCGACGTCGTAGGTGTCCCCCACACGCTGGCCGTCCTCCAGCAGCCTCACTGCGGTGCGGAACGGAGAACGAGTACCGCAGTCCCGTCGTTGATCGACTCCAGCTTCACCTCGACCATGGGGAAGTCCCTGAAGCCGAACCCGGAACCTCCGCCCGGCCCCATACCCTGTTCCGCACCGCCACCGTGCGGGTAGTCGACGCGATACGTCAGTCCCTCCGGCGTGACGGACACGACGGACAGCTCCGGGTAGTAGAAGCGGGCCCTGTCGAGCGGAATGGTGATCGGCCCGGTCACCGCGAGCGTGCACTCGGCGTCGAAGCAGTCCGCGACGTTCGTACTCGGCACCGCCGGGGGTGGGCTCGGCTCGGCCGGGGGCGGGCTTGGTACGGAGGCCTGCGAAGCGGGGACGTCTTCCACCGGCGCGGCCGGCTGTGACTCGACGGGCTTCGGCTCCGGGGCGCCCGGCCCCGGCTGGCCGCATCCGGTCAGCACGCAGGCAACGGCGGCACTGAGGACAGCGAAACGGGACAACATCTTTCCCCCTTGGTTTCCGCAATCGGTTTTGCGCGACCTGGCGGCCATCGATCGTCATTCGGACGCACGTCTCTGGGAGAGCCCGTGCAACACGAGGAATCCCAGCACCAGGGGAACCATCCCCACCTGAGCTCCCAGGAACAGGCTGTACGCACCGACTCCCATCGCGATCACCTGGGTGACGGCGATCGGCACGACGGCCCGCGAAGCACCGCGCGTGGTCAGAAAGGCACAGCCGCAGAACGCGGCGCCCAGCCCGAGCACGACCACGGGCGCGAGGTAGTCCGCCGCCGTGTACCCCTGGACCGCGGCGTCGGCGAGCATCAGGTACAGCCACAGCCCTCCCAGCAGGATTCCGATCAATGCCTGGGCCCCGAGGACGAGTACCGTCGCGAGGTCGCGCCGGCTGCTTTCCCGCCGCGCGCCGGTTCCTGAAGTCATCCGAGCCTCCGTGCTTCCACCTGTGCGCACCGACGAGGTGCGGAGTCCGACATCTGCGGGGAATCGCTCCCGCCCCTACGCCCACGTCGCGGACGGGACCTCGCCGTCACGGGCCGACATGACCAAGCCCCGGCACTGCGAGCCACCCGCTCGGAGAGAGCTGTCCCATCACCGCGGCGGACAGCGCCGCGCACCGTGGACGACTCGACGCTCGCCTCCACCCCCCGTCCGTCGCGGAGGCGAGCGTCGGTCTCCCGGAACACGGACAGCGAGCGTCCACCGCGGGTGGCCCCCACTGGTCCGTGAGCGGAGAACTGAATGGCACCTGTCACCGGACCGAGCATGCCGACGAGGGTCCACCGCAGGTCAGCAGCCGGTTCATCATCGGTACATCGGCTGAATTCGGGCGGTGGATGCACGCACGGTGATCGCCCCCCTACACTCCATTCGCCGGCCAGGAAGCGGTGCAGCGAGGAGTGGCCATGCCCGAACCCGAGACCAGGTCGGTCAAGTACTTCGTGCTTGGTCCACTCCAGGTGCGAACTGCCGATGACACGATGGTCGCGGTCAACGCGGAGAAGCCCCGTCTGCTGCTCACCGCGCTGTTGTTGCGCCGCAACTCCTGGGTCGACACCGACGTCCTGGTCGAAGCTCTCTGGAGCACGGGCACACCGCCCGCCTCCGCGCGCGGCAACCTGAAGACCTACGTGCACCAGCTGCGGCAACTGGTGACCGGGGCCGGCCAGGAGTCACCGATATCCAGCCGACGTGGCAGCTACCAGCTCGCGGTCAACCGGGGCGAGGTCGACTCCGACGTCTTCGAAGACCTCATCACGCGGGGACGGGTGGCGCTGGACGAAGGTGACAACGCCGCCGCCGAGCAGGCACTGCGCACGGCGCTCGATCTTTGGCGAGGCGATCCGGATCGGCTGGCCCCGAGCCAGGAGACCGCCATCGAAGCGGCGCGGCTGCGCGAACTGCGCTGGATTGCCAGGGACGCCCTCGCCGACGCCCTCATCGCCGACGGTCGCCCCGAGGACGCGGTGGCCACGCTGCGAGCGCTCACCGTCGAGGAGCCGCTGCGCGAGGCGACGTGGGCACGGCTGGTCACCGCGCTCCGGGACGCCGGACGGCCCACCGACGCGCTGGCCGCCTACCAGAAGATCCGCAACGACTTGGTCGCCGAGTTCGGCGCCGAACCCGGACGCACGCTTCGCGCACTGCACGCGGAGTTGCTCGCCGAGACGGAGGGCGCCCCCACACCGCGTCCCCAGCGTGTCACGACCGATCCCACCGCCACCCGGACCCCGGCCGATTCCACTGCGCCTTCCACGCTGGTCACCGCCGTTCCCGCGCCGAAGCGCCGCGCACCGGCGCGGTGGTTGGCGGGGAGACCGATCGCAGTCCGCGCCGTGGTGGTCGCAAGCGTGCTGGCCCTGCTCGCCGTCGGCGGGACCGTTCTCGTCAACCGCTCGACCGCGTTGACTCCGGACTCTCCTGGCGAGCCGGCCGCCAACCTCCAGCTCGGGGCGATCGCCCCGAAACGTCCGGTTCCCGGGTTCCCGGCGGGAACGAGCGACAATCCTCAGTTGCTGTTCGGGCTGGGCGACGAGGCACCGATCGCGGCGCAACAACCGCTGGCCGACCAGGCTCCCGTCGGCATGCTGACCACCTGGTACGACGGACCGGACGAACTGCCCCAGTACGCGAGCTGGCGTCGTCAGCTCATTCCCGAGTACTACGCCGCCGGCAAGGCCATGCATCTCCTCGTGGTTCCCACCTTCGACGATCCGGCTCCGGTCGACACGAAGTACGGACCGGGCTGCGGCAAGGCATATCCGCTGTCGCCGGAGTTCCTGGACCACATGCGCGAACTGGCGAAGTCCTTCGCGGGCAAGGCCGACGGCCCACCCCTCTACGTGTCGATGTTCAACGGCATGCTGAAGGTCGCCTGCACCGAGGACGGCTACCACGCGGACCCCCTGACCACGAACTACTACCGGGCTCTCAAGGATCGCTACCTCGAAGTGCGGCAGGTCTTCCACCAGCACGCGCCCAACGCCAGGGTGGCGCTGAACTGGGACGGCTGGCAGGCATCCAGGGACAACCCGAAACTCGGTTCCGGTCGTTCTCTGATCGGGTACTTCTCCGACGCTCTCGCGGTCTCCGACTTCCAGAGCTTCAACGCCTTCGAGGACGAGGACAACGCCGCCGACGTCGAGCGGATGGTCGCCGAACTGGGCAAGTACGGGCCGGTCATGGTGTCGAACTTCGGCCCGTACAAGGACCACACGGGCGCACGGCTGCGCAGCGACCTGAGCCTGGTCTTCGCTCCGGCGCAGATCGCGAAGCTGACATCCCAGGGACTGTTCGCGTGGAGCTTCTGGAAGCACAGGTACGTCGAGGTCTCCCCGGAGTCCTATGCGCTGGCCAAGGACGTGGTGACCCGTTACGGACGGCGGTGATGTCGATGGTGACTGCCGCGCGTTCCGGTCAGCGGCAAGGTTCCTGGTAGGGATGGTCAGGAACCAGCTGCTTCCACTGGTCGGCGGTGATCGGCTGTCCGTTGATCGAGCAGAGATAGCGGTAGAGCCGATCGGGGTCGAGGTCGAACAGGAGCACGCCGGTCGAATCGACTGCGAACCCGGGGGGACTGGAGGTGGCTACGGCGGCCGTGTAGCCGTCGTGGCCGAACTCCACGCCCTGCGCCGAGATATCCGGGATCGTTCCCACATCGCTGGGGTCACGGGGGTTGGTCACATCCCAGATGTGCAGCTCGCCGCTACCCGTCACCCCGGCAACCGTCTTCTCGTCGGGACTGGTTTGCAGGTGTTCCACACCGTTCTCGGAAGCGAGCCCGGACAACAGGGCCGCGTGGCGGGGATCGGTCAGATCCCACAGGCGGACCTTGTTGTCGTTGCCCGTGGAGGCCGCCAGGGTGTGGTTGTCGATGAACCTGGCGTCCTCGGTGTCAGCGTCGAAACGGCGGTCCTCGATGGGAACCGGATGACGGAGATCGGTCAGGTCCCACAGGCGCACCGGGCCGCTGGATGCCTGTACGACCAACGTGTTCCGGTGGGAGGTGAACGCCACCCCGGACAGCGACTGATCGAACGGGATGTCCGCCGCCAAGGTGGGGTTCCGGAGGTCCACTGTTGAGCCGGCGTGACGCCATCAGGATGAAGATGCGGAAAGCTGTGTCGCTGAGGGCGAAACCGGCCGGGAGCCGTTCCTCGAACAGGCCGACCATGGGCCGAACAGCGTCGCAAGACCGAACGGGGTAGGCCGCCGATCCCACCCGACCCGGCGGTCCACTAGCTGCGCCAAATCCGCGAGCAACGTCCGGAGGAGGTGGTTGCGTTTGCCGACGTCACTCCGGCGACGTCCTTCTCGCGCACATACCAGCGTGGCGCTGAGTCCACCTCACCGGTCCGATCCGGGTAGCCACGTGTGTGCTTGGCCATCGAAAGTCTTCCTCCTTCCGGAGGCCGCGTCCGGTCAGTGCGGGCGCACACCTGACGGGTGCGATCCGGTTCGCGCTATCGAACTCGCCGAAGGCCGGTGCTCACGTCAAGGCAGCCTCTGGTCCACGCCGAACTCATTGTTCGTCGATCGCCCGTTGCTCCAGCCATTCGACAAGTGGCCGCATACTGTCCGGTACCGCCGTTTGGGACACCACCACGCTTGATCGACGACCGCCGCGCTCGAGGGTCACTTCGTACTGGTACATGTCCGCGCCGGGACCGGTGATCGGCGACCGCTGCGCCAACTGTTCGAATTCGGCTTGCTCGATGTGGCGTTCGAGCGCTTCGCGCGACTCGTCGCCGAGGTCGGTGGAACGGACCGACGTCGTCAGTCTCGTGGTGCGCCCACTGGTGCACCATCACGCCGAAGGCATCCGCGATGTGCTCGTTCAGCGCCCCGGACTGCCCCTGGTAGACGAGGGGGCCGTCGAACTGGATGACGCCGTGTCCGAGTTCGTGCGCGGCGACCGACAGCGACTTCGTGAGCCGGGTGAACAACTTTTCGCTACCGTCCCCGAAAAGCATCTGGTCGCCGTCCCAGAACGCGTTGTCCACCTTCCTCCCGAAGTGCACGACTCCGTCGAGGGTCATCCCCGCGTTGTCGATCGAGTTCCTCGCCAGTACCTCGAAGAAGAACTTCCACGTCATGCCGAAGTGGTCGAACGCCTCGTCGACAGCAGGGTCGCCGACACGATCGTCTCCTTCCTTGCGCACGATGGGCGAGCCGGTGTCGACACCGGTCTTCGCGTCGCGGATCACGCGGTCCATCGTCGGCTCCCGGAGACCGGCCGTAGCAACGAGCGGCCTGCCCGCCGCCGAGCGCGCCGCTTCGGCCTGGGATCGCGCCGAACGCAACGTGGTGGACACCGCCAGCGTGCTCAGAGCGGCGTCTCGATCGGCTTCATCCCCCCGTTTCGCGATCTCGACGAGGACGTAGTCCGGAACCACGCACTGAATGGGATTGGGTGAGTGCATCGTGCAACTCCTCCCTGGCTGAGATCGGGCGATCGGCTTCCTCCGGCGCCACATGGCCGCCCTCGGACCTGACGGCCACCGATGCTTTCGGATCGCAGTCGCATCAGGGCCGCCGCCGAGGCCGCTTCCCTCCTGCTCCCATCATCAGGTCTTCGGGACAGCCGAGAATGAACCACGGAGGTTCAAACGGGATGCAGCCTGGATTGAACCTCGGATCCAGGCGCCCCGAGGTGGCTTTTCGTCTGCTGTCTCGCCGCTGTCGTGGACGGGATCGCTCGGTGCGGGTGCGAAGGTGTGCGCGGAAGGCCCATCGGGTGTGCTGGACGCCGTCCGAGGCAGTCATGTTCCTGCGCTACCGCCACAGCATCAACGATCCGACCCCTGGCCGATCTGTTCGAAGTTCTGATAGGCACCGGCATGCACAAGGTGGAAGCACTCGCCGAGTCCTGTTCTCCCGACAGACACTGTCCAATGTGAACAACGTGACGACGACCGGTGATGAGAGATGCCCTGCGACGCGAACCAGACGCCAGCACGCAGCGGAACGGTCAGCCAACGGCGTCGAGCAGCGACGGGCACGGCTCAGAGAAAGTCCTTAGAGGACTTTTCTGGAGCTGAGAATGCTGTGGGGATCGGAGTAGGTTCTTGATTCCTTTGTGGACTCGGGTCGTACATTCCGGGCATGGCCCTGGAGAGCGGCCGCATCGGCCGGCCATCGCCGACTGCAAGCCGACATCCATGAAGCATTCCTCATGTCGGCCTGCTGCCCGTCGTTGTGGCCTGTGCGCGGCGGGCGTAGGCGCGGGCGGCGCGGGCGCGGTCGCCGCAGCGGGTGGAGCACCACTGGCGGCGTCCGGTGCGCAGCAGGTAGCGGCGGCAGGGGGTGGAGGCGCAAGCGGTGAGGCGTTCGGCGTCGGGGCCGGTGAGCAGGTCGGCGGCGTCGGCGGCGAGGACGGCCAGGGCGTGCTCGACGATCTGGGTGGTGGGGTGGGCGGTCTCGCGGTAGAGGCCGCGGGCCGGATCCCAGCGGAGCAGGGAGGCCGCGGGGGCGCGGGTGAGCGCGTCGTTGACAGCGGCCAGCGCCCCATCCGGGGCGGGCTGGCCGGCTGTGTGGGCGGCGAGGAGGGACCGGACCTGTTCGCGCAGGGAGCGCAACAGGGTGGCGCACATCTCCATCATGCCGGTGTCGACGGGAGCGAGACCGCGGTCGACGAGCCACTGTTCGGCCGCCCCGGGCGAGCCGAGGAGGTCGATGTGCCCGCCGGGCAGGTGGATGGCGCTGTTTGCGAGGTCGAGGGCGAGGTGCTGCTCCGCGCCGGGTGCGGGCGGCAGCGGCTCGGCGGTCGCGGGCTCCTGCATGGTTCTCATGGTACAGGTTGCACTCATCCGTGAAGTATGCTTGGTCTAGTTCACGGATACACAGTCAACTATCCGTGAGGATGCGTTTCTTCATGTCTGCCACCAGCCCCGCCACCGGGCAGTTCCCCGTCCGTGTCTTCGGCGGCCCGACCGCCCTGTTCGAATACGGCGGCCTGCGGTTCCTGACCGACCCGACCTTCGACGCCCCCGGCGACTACCCCACGCCCGGCGGCGCCGTCCTGACCAAGACCGCCCCCGCCACCGGCACTCCCGCCGACCTGGGCCGCGTCGACGTGGTCCTGCTGTCCCACGACGAGCATCCCGACAACCTCGACCACTCCGGACGCGCGCTGCTCGCCGGCGTCCCGCTCACCCTCACCACGCCCGGCGGCGGCCGCCGCCTCGGCGAGCGGGCCAAGGGACTTGCCGACTGGGAGTCGATCGAGCTGGAGCGCCCCGACGGCCGCACGCTCACCGTCACCGGCGTGCCCGCCCTCCACGGCCCCGGACCGCGCGAGGATGTCGAAGCGATCACCGGCGAGGTCGTCGGCTTCGTCCTGACCGCCGAGGATCTGCCGACGGTCTACGTCAGCGGCGACAACGCGCAGCTCGCCCTGGTCGAAGAGATCGCTCAGCGCTTCGCCCCGGTGGATACCGCCATCCTCTTCGCCGGGGCACCCCGTTTCTCCGCCATCTACGACGGCAAGCCGATCGTGCTCACCAGCGCGCAGGCCGCGGAGGCGACGAAGATCCTCGACGCCCACCGCGTCGTCCCCATCCACTGCGACAGCTGGGCCCACTTCACCGAGGGCCGCGACGAGCTGGTCGCCGCCTTCACCGCGGCCGGTCTGATGGACCGCGTCGAACTGAACTGACCCTGGCCTGACCGAGTGGGTGCGCCGTCGGCGCACCCACTCCCCCTTCGCGCGTCCAACCGGGGCGCGAAGCACATCCTGACCGTCCTGCTGATCTCCCAGATTCTCAGCGGCCTGGCTGCAAGCGGAGCGGTCACCTTCGGCAGCCGGGACGAGCTGCAGGAGAGCTCGATGTCCAGTTCTGACCGTTTCGGCACAGGCGAGGAGTACCTGCTCACGGCCCCGGAGATGCAATCACCTGACCAGCGTTGGTCGGGTACGGCCGCAGCGAACGACGCGAATCACCTCGCGCGGACCAAGAACCTTCGCGACACCGTCGCGCCGTCACGAAGTTCTGGGTGGAGGTGGAGAGCGACCTGGAGACCTTCCTCGACCAGCACTTCAAGTCGTTCACCGTCGTGCTTACCCACCGAATGCAGCGTCGTTTCGCGGGACCACTGTATGCAGATCACCGACGGTCAGGAACTGTCGGCGGTCTGCCCCGTGCTTCTGGTGGTGATGCCGAGTACCTGCATCACCACCAGAAGCCTCGACGTTGTCGTCGCGGATGCGCCCGGCAGCGCGGCGGCCGGGAGGGCCAGGCGGACGTTTCCCTCCTGGTCGGGCGGTGGTGTCAGGCGATTGGTCAGCGGAACAGGTGGGCGTTGTCAACCGCCCAGTCATCGAAGCCGCGCATCGGGCGGCCGATGATCTCGCGCACGGACGGCCGCTGGTCGAGCGTCCACTGAGTGAGTTCGGCGAGCCGCGCGCCGTATTCCTCGAGGGCGTAGAGCGTCACGTCGATGCCGCTGTCGGGCCAGCCGCGATGCCGCCAGCTCACGCGGCTGTCGTCGGGCGTCACCTCGACGGCGGCGATCTCGCAGCCAATGGCCTTGGCGATGCACGCCACGCGCGACCGGGTGCTGATCGGCACTCCGACCGCCTCGACCACGGCGCCGACATGGTCGTCGGCACGCAGCGCCGACACCGCGACGGCGGCGAGGTCGTCCTCGTGGATGAAGGGATAGTGGCCGCCGTCCAGGAATGCCTCCCGCACGACACGCTCACTTCTGATCGTGTCCGGCCAGTCCGATCCCGTCGCAGGATAGGTGCCCTCGATCACCGCCCCCATCACCGCAGACGGGCGGATGTGCGTCCACTCCATCCCCGAGCGCTCGACGGCCCGCTCGATCGCCAGCCAGAACCACGTCTCCGGCGGATAGGCCTGCTCGTACTCCGGCCCGTGCGAGGACAGCACGACGATCCGCCGCACACCGGCACCCCGGGCGAGCGTCAGCGCATCCCGCACCGTCGCCGGCACGGCCCCGGCGAGAAAGACGCCGTCAACGCCTGCGAAGACCTCGGGGGTCTCCAGCGGCCGGATGATGGAGCCTTCGACGACCTCGACCCCGTCGGGCCAGCCGGCCACCTGGCCGGGCTCGACGAGAACACGCACCCGATCCCCAGCATCCAGCAGCTGCCGCGCCAGGCTTCGCGCGATGATCCCCGTGGGGCTGCTGCCCGCGTCCTTCCTGGCGCTGACGGCAGTCAGCAGGCGCAGACGGGGTTGCGACGCATTCGTGACCCGCTTGATTCCACCCATGGCAAGACCCTCCAACGCGAAAGCGGAGATCTTGCGCCGCCCCGGCGACCGGGGAAGGTTGCGGATCCGAGGTCATCGACACTACCAGCCCCGCGCGTCGACCGGGCCAGGGAAAGACTCCGCCGGAAGGCCCAAGCTGAAGCCCCGGCCATGTAGCCGATCTTCGTCAGCCGCACACCCGCGGAGTTGACCCGCATTCAGAGCTGACGAGGCACGCGTCCCAGCACCAGCGGCATGGCGGCGTTGCCATACCGCCGGTGAGCCACCGTGCACGTGCCTATTCGGCCGTTCCCTCGACGATCGACAGCGGTGTCCCCGTGGGAATCACCCGGGTCAAGGTGAGGCCGGCTGCCTCGAACACCTTCCGGAACTCAGACTCGGTGCGTTCCTTGCCGTGCAGGGACGTCATGAGCAGGATGTCCAACGGCTTTCCGGGATGTGGTTCGTTCCCGGGCGGGATGACCGCGTCGATGACCAGGACCCGGCCTTGCGAGGACATGGCCTGACGGCAGTGCGACAGGATACGCACGCATGCCTCGTCGTCCCAATCGTGCAGGATCCGTTTGAGTACGTAGCCGTCAGCGCCGGAAGGCACGCTCTCGAAGAAGTCTCCGGCGCGAGTCTCGCTTCTTTCCGCGACCTCGGCTTCTTTCAGCCGGTGGTCGCGGAGGACATGCTCTTCGTCGAACAGCACCCCGTGTACATGCGGCCACTTCCGCAGAACCTCGATCAGGAATCCTCCGTGTCCGCCGCCGACGTCGACGAGTTCGCCGACGGAGGAGAAGTCGTAGCTGTCGGCGATCTGGCGGTTCTCCGAGTCGGACATGCTCGCCATGCCCTCGTGGAATACCTGTCCGGCGTGTTCGTCCCGGGCCAGCAAGTCGAAGAAGGGGCTGCGGAAAATCCGTTCGAACTGGGTGCTGCCGACGCGGACCGTTTCATCGAGCACCGCGGCGGGCTCCCAGAAGAAATTGTGCGTCAACATCAGCACGGCTTCGCGCATCGAGTTGGGCACATCGGTTCTGAGCGGCTCCGCCGACGGAGTCAGATGGAACTTTCCGGCGTCGTCTTCGGCGAAGATCCCACGAGTCGCCAGGTAGCGCAGCAGCCGGTAGACCGAGGAGCTGTCCGCCTCCAGCCTCACTGCCAGCTCATCGGGGGTCTGGGCGAATTCGGCGAGGTGATCCGCGATATTCAGGTTGGCGGCGGCACGCAGCGCGGCGGAGTAGAAATAGCCGAGGGCTTCGTCGAGCACATGAAATTCTGCGGGCATGTCGCTGGTCAACTGTGATCCTCCTGGCAGTCCATCGGGCTTCCTTGACAGACCTGCCGCTCCCGTTGTTCACGGGCGCGGTCGCTGTCGCGTCCATATCGCCCGCTTTCGGCGGACGCCCGGTAGCAATGAAACGAATCGGGCACACTCCTACCTGATGCGGACAGCGGATGATCATGAGTCTGGAGCACGCTCCTGCGCGCGTCAACATCACGTCGTTTTGTCCGGCGTATAGGCCCAGGTCTCAGATCAGTCGAAGTCGGCCCCTGCATAGGGTGTGTCCGGAAGTTTCGTGTGCGAGGCGCCGGGAGGCATAGCGCAGGCTGGAGCGCACCAACCGCCTGATCAAGGTGGACGAGGTGTTCGGCAAGCACAACCTGGTGTCATGGCGTACATCGAAAAGCAAGACAAAACGTCCCCGTTCATAGCAGTTCAATGCAGTTTCGATGCCACCACGGCACATCCCTCGCTCCAGAATCGCTCCTGCTCTGCGTGACGACCAGGACACCTCGACCGACACGCTGTGCGACCTGCAACGAGCGCTCGGCGGCTGAGCAGTCGGGTCAGAGAATGATCAGGCCGCGGATCAGTGCGGCCAGGCCACCGGCGAGAGCGACGAAGATGATCAGCCAGTGTCCGGTGCGGGCGTTGAGCCGTCGGTCGAGCCATTCACCGGCCACGGCACCGAGGACGAGCCCGGTGATGCTGCTGATCCACCCGAGGGGCGTGAGGTCGGGAACGCCTTTCGAGGCAACCGAGACCAGGTTGATCAACAGCAGGTAGGCCTGCGCGGTCGGTACGAGCACCTTCCGGTTCCAGCGCTGCGACAGCGCGTAGACCGACACCATGGGCCCGCCGACCCCGGCGGTGACGTTCATGAACCCCGAGAGCGCGCCCGCGACGACCGCACCTCCCGTGCCGCGCAGGATGGCACAGCTGCGGCCGAGCACGACCAGGCCGATCGCCGCGATCACCAGGGTGCCGACGAGGATCAGCAGTGGCCCT